>JBBRMF010000040.1:0-28103 GCA_038230975.1 Tepidisphaerales bacterium | reverse complement strand
TTTTTTAAAACTGTCGGCGGGGTCCCTCTGGTCGGTGTCCCGTCTTGCGGGGTTGGTCGCCCGCCCCCCCCCCTGCCGGTGCCCCCCCCCCGCGACCTGTGGCACCCAATCTTTCTGCGGTTACGCCTAATTGGACAATTCAGAGATCATCCAGTCGGAAGGCGTCGGGTCCGTCGATGCCAGCGCCAGCTCTTCAACCTGCAAAGGGAGCAGCGCGACTGAAGTATTAACCGGTACCGCCACAGAGTGCGATTGCAACAACCAAAGTGAACCCGCCAACAGTACCGAAGCGGCCAGACTCGTCATCACGCGGGCAAGCCGAAGCAACCCGCGATCCGTCAGGAAATCTAAATTCGAATGCAAGCGATAGAGAGCGATTTGAGATAATTTTGGAACCGGGACTTCTGCGAACATTTGTGAGATATTCCGCAACTTGGTCAATTCTGCGGCGCAGATTTCGCAACTGGATAGATGACTTTCAACGGCGGCGGTTTCGGTGGCATTCAACTGCCCGTCGTGATAAGCCTCAAGTTTTAAATGTTCGCTGCATTCAAACATGTTTAACACCTTCATTACACGGCGTAGCTTTTCAGTTTCTCCCGCAATTCGCTTCTGGCCCGATGTAACCGTGACTCAATCGTTCCTCGCGGCAGGCTGAGTACTTCAGCCATCTCTTCGTAAGACATTCCCTCGAATTCCCGAAGCATCAATACTTCTCGATGCTCCGGTGATAACTGTTGAAGAGCCGCCTGGAGGTCGATTCGGATTTCTACTCCACTACTCGCACCTTCGACTGCGGGATCCGACGGGCCAATAGGTCGCATCGTTCGCCCGGCTCTATCTCGACGCCACTTCGCGGCCTGAGTGAACAGAATTCTTGTCAACCATGTCTTTACGGACGCGCGCCCTTCAAACCGGGCAAGACCTTTGTAGGCTCCGGCGAAGGTCTCTTGAAGAATGTCTTCCGCATCGACGGCATTTCCAACCAGCGAGATCGCCAGCCGAAACATTCTTTGAGCGTGACGATCCACAAGGGAATGAAAAGCCCGACCGTCGCCGGTCGCAGCACTGTGCAGGAGTTCAAGATCGTTCGCCTCGGGGCATTTCTCCGCCACGCGCGGCATCTCCATCAAAAATGGTCGATTTGAGCGCGGGTCTGATTCGCTCTTCTCAGGCATAGTTGCGCACCGTGGGGCATTTCTTCCATCGGATTCAATAATTATTCAAAATTTGTCGACATTGCCAAAACGGATCGCTTTTAGAAAAATTTGTTCTGACGTCACGCGTGCTTACCCCTACACTATGCTATTTACCGAGCCATTTAAACGTTTCGAGCATCCCGACGGGTCGAACCTCGTGCGATTGGGGTCTACAGGGGGCAGAGAAGCGAGTTTTTTTGCAAAGTGTGCATGATCCTATGACCGATATCTGCGTAGAAGGAGAATGTAGGTATGCGGGCGCGACAATCCGTATGCAAATAAAGCATGGAGATTCCAGAGCCGATTTTTCAAGAGCTGACGGCTGGCGGTAAGTTCGCATCTACCCCCAGCGGTTCTGAACTGCGCACCGCGCCGCGATTCATCGCCTCCCTACCCGTTTTATTGATTCGGCTTAATGGAGACAAAGGTGCCAAACCCTTGCCCGCCATAGTGAAAGATATTTCTGTCAGAGGCGCGGGGCTTGAATTCACTGAACCCATTCATGTAAACGACCCTTTTGCAATCCGCCTTCCTCTCCGGAATGGCACATTTCTCTGGATTCATTGTGTGTCTGCCAGGTGGGCTCCTATCGACGGAACAACCTGCAGCATCGGTGCGAAGTTCACCGGAATTTTTGCTCCCCCTAAAGTGGGCACAGGTGCCAATCCGGCGGCCGTCACAACTCGCCAATAACTGATTCTCACCGATCCATGATCAACCTTATTTTGGTTGCAATTGATTGAGCATGTAATATGCATTCACATTTTTCAGCTCGGTACCGTCCGCCGCTTTCAAACCGTTGACCGTTAAATCATAGACCTTTCCAGTTAGCAGCTCCGACAGTGCCAGAGAAACGCGCTTGCCGTCTTCTGACACGCTAATGGTTGTAATCTTTGCCGGGGTCTTGTCTGCCTCAGGCGAACCGTAATCATGGTGATAAATGATATGCCAGTGCAGCAAAGACCACGTCTTGGAGTCTGCGGCGGCGACTTTATCAATTGGTTTCGTGAAAGTCAGATCGAAACCGCTTTTCGTCAGTGACATCGACTGAATCTCGAACGGCATTTCACCCGTGAAACTGATCCGGACCAACCCCGAAGATCCTTTCACCCAACCCCGGTCTGTAAGGCCGACGATCAGGCTGCCATCCGGCGCGAACAGAAGTCGGTTGGTGCCCTGCAAATCAGGATGCCGTATGAACGGATAGCTGGCTCCCTGATACTCCCCGTTCACTTTCTCGAGCGTCGCGCGCATGACCAGCGGATACTGCACATCGCCGATGAAGATTTGACCCGCGAATGGGCCGAATTTACCGCCACTTGTGTCCCAGGTTGGCTGAGAAAGGCTCTGCCCCATTCGGCCATAGGGGAACACAATTGCCGGTGGAGTCTTCTTTTTTTCCAATTCCGCCAACGACACGGATTTGGGATCTCGATTATTCCAGTCCTTTGTGAAAATGATGCTGCTGGGATTGCCGTAGAAACATCCTTCTTTCAGATGTCCAAGCCAGCAGGCCCCCACCCATTCTCCCTGATTGTCGGCAAAGAAAATATCGCCATCCGGACTCGCGGCCAATCCGTTCGGTGAACGGAGACCGTACGCAAAGGGAGCAAATTTTCCGTCGCTCGCATTGGGCTTGACGCTTCGGAACGCCCAGCCGCGATAAGGTGTCTCAGGGTGCGCACCCATGAAAGGCCCGCCAAACGCATCCGGCGCATGGGACAGATTCAATGTGAAATAGAGGTAACCGTCTTTATCTTTTGCAGGGCCATAGGCGAACTCGTGATAGTTCCCGCTGAATCCAAAGTTGGCCGCGACGGTTTGATAGCGATCGGCGGTTCCCGTTTCCTTGGAGTCAATCAAATGCGTGAGCTCCGGGCGCTGCATGACGTAGACATCGTTCTTCTCACCGTGAACCAGGCCGAGGGCTTCCTGCAATCCAGTGGCAAATAACTTCCATTGGCTACCCGAGAGAGACCATACCTCGCCTCGGCGGGTGCAAACCATCAGCCGGCCATCCGGCATCCAATCCATTCCCCCGACTTCCAGCGGTGTATTTTCCGGTCCTGGAATCTGGGTGATCTTGTAGCTCTCCTTCGGTGCGTCGGCGGCGAAAGTTAAGCACGGAACGAGTGCCATGAGAATGGCAAATAGAGTGGATTTCCAGCCACGGAGATTGTAGCCCACGGCGCGAGCCGTGGGAGATGGGTGAGAGGTGCGCGTTGCCCCTACGGGGCGAAAATCCTTTGACGTCATTTCGACTCCTTCAAGGGGATCATGAAAATGATCTTTCCTGGCTTCAAGCCAAGACTCACAGACTGGCCTCGCGGTAAGGTCTCGGCAACTAAATCCCGGCCATACGGCGTGTCTCGGTCGGGAGGCGATACCAGAAAGATCGGTTTGGTGGATTCATCGAACTCCACAGTATCGACGAGGGCCGGACCACCATGCGATTTGACTGCGGCCTGCCCGCGATCAGGTGTCCCCATCGGAAACTCAATTGTCTCGCGAACTCTGACGCCATCAATCGTATATGTGAAAACCGGAATGTGATTGACAATTTCGTAGCCTTCAAATTTTCGTTCTGGCTCATGTTTGTCATCACCGACTCGAAACGCAAAAAAGTTGTTCTCAAAGAATCGCTTTCCCAGCACCTTCACGACATTTCCACCCCGGCCGGACCAACTGGGCTGCATGTCGATAAACCCTCCGGTCCATGCGTATCGGATCGTGCAGGTGTCGGCATCAAAACAGTAGTTTACAAGTCCAGGCAAGCCGACGGCGATCCCGCGCGGAATTTGAGGGCCGCTCGGATTCGGTAGAAACGCCCGCATGATCACCGGTTCATCGTGGACCGCCAATTGATAATTATTCTTATCCACCCAGCCCACCGGCGGTGGCATGTTCTCACCCATCGAAACGTAACGATACATCGTCTCTACCTTCGCATGCGCGTCGGCCACAGGAATTCCGTCGAAGAAGCTCGGCATGGGCGTCAAAGGGGAAACGCGCTTCGGATCGAGCACCCAACGGCGGAAGTGATCCGGACGCAGGCGATTCGCAACCGTCGTGATATCCGGGCCCCGCGTATCATCAATCACATTCGGCTTCGCGCCGGCAAATCCATGACAGGTAATGCACCCGAACCCACCGGCACCATTCCCGAGCAGCTTCTGGCCGGCGGCGATTTCGTCGCGCGACGGATTTGGTATTGATTCGGCTTCACCGACCCCGCTGGCGGCAACTGCATATGCGGACATATTCGTCATCTGTCCGGCATCGAATTCCGGCATTCTGCGCCGAAGCCAAGGCCGAACGCGGCGCTTCTGCGTCAGCACTTCACCGATCCATTCCTTGCGCAATCGACCTCCGACATTCGTCAACTGCGGCACGCGCTCCGTCGCATCAGCCGGCATTGAAGCATTCAATTCATGGCAGTTGATGCATCCAAAAGTCTGCGTGCGATGCTGAAACTCGTATGCCGGCGCGACCGTCACCATCGGATGCTGACGCACGGAGTCGATGAAGGACGCGATCGACTCTCGTTGAACGGCGCTCAACCCATAGTCCATCGCCCGCCCGCCCGGATGCTCTGAAAGACATCCCTTCTCCGCACCGGTCAACCTCTCAAATGAAGTCGAAAACTGTCCTTCAACCGCTTGCGGCTTAGCCATCTCATGACAATTCACACACCCCATCCCCCGAAACAATCCCTCACCTCGTTTGACATTCCCATCTCCAGGATTTACTTCAAATTCCGCCTTCTTCGACTGCACCAGGAACTCCGCAATCGCCTGAGCCTCTTCTCTCTGCAAAAGCATCGAAGGCATGCGACCACTGTGATCCACCACCTTCGGATTCAACAAATACTCTGCAAGTTGACCGGGAAACCACTTCGAACCCAACCCTTCGAGTGAGTGTCCCTTTGTGCCGCCATGACAAGCCGTGCATCCGATCGTTTCAACCAACTGCTTGCCAGTTTCAACATGCGACGTCGAAGGTTGCGGCTCTTTTATTTTGTTGTTCGGGTTTTTCAGAGTTGCCAGATATGCAGCGAGATCGCGACATTCATCGGCTTTCAAAGGTGCGTGTGGCATTGCGGTGTCTGCCCGGAATGATCGCGGGGCGGCAAGCCATTTGGCAATCCACGCCGGATGTAATCGGGTGCCGACGGTCGAAAGTTCCGGACCCTGGCGTGAAGTGAGAGTCGTTGATTTTGTCTGATGGCATGCAGTGCAATTCAATCGTTCCACCAGCAATTGTCCAGCTTCGATGCGAGACTGCAGGCCAATCTCCGGTGGCGCTTCGCGATGAACCAATGCAGACGGCGGAACAGGTTCAACCGCAAAAAAGTCGGCTGACCAAAGCAACTGTCCCCGAACGGCACCGGGCTTTCGGACTAACTTGATTTGAATCGGATGATCCCCTAGATCCAGTTCGACAGGCTTGGCGGAGATTGCCTGACCGTCTATCACGATTCTTGCGTCCGCAGCACCGTCGAAAGAGAATGTGTAAGACGTTCGCTTTACGATCTTGAGTAGCCCATTCCATTCAGCAGTAAAGTTACTGCCCAACTGCGGATGGAGGGATTCGCGATCACCCAAAATGAAGTTCGGAGTCGCGGCAACGGTCACAATGCGATGATTCGCATCGGCGTAAGTCGCTATTAATCCCGGCTCCGCACTCTTTTCCTCAGCCCGCAAGTAAGCTGCATGGAGACCTATAAAACATGCAAGGAATAGGGAAAGCTTCTTTATCAAACTGCTTTCGCTCACCCGTCGAGAAAATGCTGCATGGATCATTTTTGGCTTTCAGAGTGGACCTGCGATTCGTCTAGTAACTGGATTTGTGGACTTAAAAAGTCATTTCTCAACTTATTTAAAACGTCAGGCAAAGCGTAACGTACGGAATCATTTTTAGAAATACGATTCCGACTATTTTTCGATCCGATACAAGTGCGTCTTGGTTCGCAGGAAGATCGCCTTCCCCACAATCGCCGGCGTACCCATAATGCCGTCGTCGAGTGTATTTTCGGAAACGACCTGCATCGTTTCTCCGGGGGTGATCACCGTGCTGACTCCCTTTTCATCAAAGAAGTAGACATGACCATCGGCGGACAAAGGCGATGCTGAGAACCCTGTTCCCATCCGCCCCTGCCAGACAGTTTCGCCATCTTCCGCTCGTAAAGAGCGTGCGATACCGTCATCGGAGACCATGTAAATACGACGCGCGCTTCCTTCGCCGACGAGCAATGGCGTCGAGCGATTTGGGACACCCTTCTTAAACTTCCAGGCAATGTGGGTTTTGGTCACGTCGCCCGATCCATCCGTCCGTATCGCCCAGCATTCCGGCTTGCCGAAACCCGTCGAAACGTACAACATTCCATCCGCATACACTGGCTGGGCAACGCAAGAAAATCCAGGATGATTGCAGTACCAAAGCTCTTTGCCTGTATGTACATCGTATGAATAAATCCGGTGAGCCCCGATGCTGATCACCTGTTCGTGACCACCATCCTGAATGACGATCGGCGTGTTGTACGCCTTGCGAATATCAGGCTCCACGCCTTGAAAGCTGACGGAACGCGTTGTTTTCCACACCAGCTTGCCGGTATTTTTATCAAGCGCGGCCATGTATTCCAGATCAATCCCGTCGCAACAAAGCAGATACAGATTTTTATAGACAATCGGGCTGGAACCCGGCCCGTTCATATGATCGATCTTCAGCTCGTGACTTTCCCAAATCGTTTTGCCGGTTTCGGTATCAATGCAGGCGCTTCCGTTATCGCCGAAGCAGATGTAAATCCGACCTGCCTCAATGACCGGCGTCGGGGACGCATAGCTATTAAAGTTGTGCTTCTTCTCAGGATTCGAGACGTGAAACACCTCGATATCCCTGATGATTTTTCCGGAATTCTTATCGATGCAAATGGCTCGCAGAGAAGCGCCTTTTTGAAGTGCCGTCGTGATCCAAATCTGGTCTCCGAAAGCGACCGGCGAAGACCATCCCTCGCCCGGAATTGTGGTCTTCCATTTGATGTTCTCATTTTCAGACCACTTGACCGCAAGACCGGTTGAGTCCGAATGCCCATCACCGGAAGTGCCCCGAAACTGCGTCCAGTTTTCACCGGCGCTCGCTGGACTGTTCCATAGAAAAATGACGCACCCCAACGGCACGAAGAAGCGACGAATCAACCGCATGATGGACATATGTTTTCCAGGGTGGCGAAGGCGTCTCGCCCGGGTTTTCTGAAACCAGAAGCACGGGCGAGACGCCCATGCCACCGTAGCGAACCCTACGAAATAAATATTCACTTCTTCTTCAAGGTCGAAAGGTACTCGATCAAATCCACAAACTCCTGCGTCGACATCGCGGTTTGCATGCCCTCGGGCATGATCGTGGTCTTCATCACCTTGATCTCGGCGATGTCGGAACGCTTGTACTTCGTCATGATCGCCGCAGTACCGCTGCTGGTTTTGAGAGTCACTTCATCTTCCGTCTGGCTTGCGATAAGCCCGTCGGCCTGATCGCCGTTCTTGAGCTTCAGGGTCTTCCCTTCGTACCCAAACGCGATTGAACTCGTCGGTTGCAGTATCTTGGTGATCATTGCATCCTTGGCGAACTTCGAAGCGATCTCCGAAAGATTCGGGCCAAAATCAACGCCCTCACCGTTCACCTGATGGCAGCGAATGCAGTTGGCCGTAAATTGCGCATGGCCTTTTATGCTGTCCGCATTCATCTTCAAAAGTTGCGCGATCGGCGGAAGGGGTTTTGCATCTTTGCCGGCAAGGGGTGGGAAAAGTGCGGTCGCCGCATCGCGAATTTCTTTACCCGGACTGGATCGCAATTCGTTACCGACGGTAAAGCTCAGATCCTCCGAGAGAGATTTGTTCTTCGCCATTGCCAGCAATGAATTGGCACCCCGGAACGAGCGGGCCATTCCCTTCACCGCAGCCTGACGAACAGGAAGTGGTTGCTTCGGGTCTGCAAGAATCACTTCAAGAATTTTCGTCGCGGAACCGTCGGCGACACTGCCTAGCGCCGCCGCGATCTTGGCCGCATCAGGCCCGGCAAGTGCTTGATTCAGTTCGGTTTGATTGTGATGTTTGACCACCAGACCCACAGCCATCGCGCCGGTTGAATCCGTTGAGTGCTGCGCAGCGATCGCCAGCAATTCCGAATCGCGGTCATGAACATTCAGTTGCTCGCAAAGTTCGACGAACTCGGGTGTGCCTTTTTTCACGTCCAGAATCTTACCGACGATGAGAGCAAGATCGGGAATCTTGCCGCTTTTTTTCCCGTTCAACCGCGCGATCGCCTCAAGTGGAACACTCGCATCGGGGAGAGTTGAATTCACCATCGCTACTAACGCGTCAATCTTTGCATCCCCGTCAGGGATAAAATCCAGCGACCGAATAAAGCGAGGCCGTTCCTGATCACTTATTGCCGGGTCGAGAATAATTTTGCCCAGATAAGTGGCCGCCAACGGAGCGCGACTTCGCCAGATCACATCCCGGCCGGGTGTGGTGTTCCAGTTGTCTCCCGCTTTAGCCAACCATGCCGCCAGACACTCCGCATCACGGTCCGCCGAACCGATGCCAAGGGCTTCGAGGTACCATCGATCTTTGCCGTCGTGCTGGAACGCAAGTTCCGCCCAGATGGCCGGCATTTCAGGGGATTTATTGGAGTGCAAGGCAATCGCGCACTCGCGCCGAACCTGTGATGATTCATCGCGAATGACCGATTTCACCAGGGGAAGGACATCCATCTTCATGCCGCGCGCACACCGCAATGCGGCAATTCGAATGTCGGGGTTCTTATCCTTTAACCCAGCCTCAATGTACTGAGTGCTCTTGCCTTCGATTCGGGCAAGCAGATACAACGCCCGGGCTTTCATGCGCGAGTCGGACCCATTCCAGATTTTTAAGAGAGCCGATTCAGCGGACGCCCCCATTTTGTTAAGAGCGGTCCAGGCGAGATATCGCCGAGACATATTCGGCGACATCAATGCCTCTGCCGCACCTTCCGGCGTCTTCAAATCAAGCGCTGGAATTTTGTATGGAGTGTTCGGAGGCGCAACGCGATAAATACGCCCGTGCATATTGGGGTACTTATTGTCTTGCATGCCGTGCCCACCCACCTGCGGGTCGCTCCAATCGGAGACCATCAACGATCCATCCGGCGCAACGCAGACATCCGATGGGCGGAACGTTTTATCTGTTGTACCCTGGAGAACATTGACGATTTCCGCCGAATACCCCGCGCCGTTGAGTTTCACCGGATAACTGCGAACCACATTCGGCCCGGCATCGCAATGGATGACCTGGTTGCGAAAGACTTCCGGAAGTAGACTACCTTCGTAGACACAGATTCCCGTGGGTGAACCCGCCCCGGTCTGAAGGAGGTTTGGAACCACCCCTGGATCGTTTAAATGCCAATGGCGAAGCGGAATTTCCTTCTCCAGATTGGTACGTTTACCCTGCCAGCCTGCACCCGTGAGTTCATCTTTATAGCCGAAATTTCCATATTCCATCACGTAGTTGATGCGGACGCCTTTATTGCCGTCGTCGTCATTGTCGGACTGCCAGAGCGTTCCGAATGAGTCGATGCTCACTTCATAGTTGTTGCGAAAATTATTGCCGATGACTTCAAGGTCAGACCCATCCACATTCATGCGGAGAACCATGCCATCTCGGTAGGCAACCTTATCCGTCGTGCCGGCTTTGCTACCTGGGCGACCGGCATCGATTGTATTTCCCTGCAAATCGACGATCGGTTTGCCATCGGGCGTCATGAGCTTTTCGCCGGCGTTGCCCATATTGAAATAGAGCTTTCCATCTGGACCAAATACAAAAGTGTGAACGGCGTGATCGTGCTGCACGCCCGCAATATGGCTGAACAAAACTTCCTTCTTCGTCGCATGCCCCGTCCCATCATCCGTGAAAATGAAAACGTTGGGTGCATCGGAGACGATCACTTTGTCTCCAAGAACACAAATCCCCAGCGGGCATGCTAAGTCTTTTCCCTGATAGAAAACGGTTTGCTTATCCGCTTTGCCCGTGCCATGTGAGTCTTCAAGAATGACGATGCGATCGCCCTCTTTCCGCAGGCCGGCATACTGGCGATAGTTGACGCCTTCGCAGACCCACACCCGACCCATCGCATCCACATCGATATCCGCGGGCTTCAAGAGCATTGGTTCAGCCGCGAATACGGTGGCTTCCAAACCGGGGGCAACTTCCAGAGCCTTGATCGTTTGATCCGGCGCAAGTTGTCCGTAGGCGGAAAGCCCGGTGACCGCCAAAATTGCTGCGGTGAAAATGATGCGGGCACGGTCTTCAATCAATGGGTGAATTGCAGTCTGACGCGGCATGAAAATTCCTTCATTCAATGAAACAGTGGAGTTTGAAGTCTAAATCTCGAAAAAAAGGTTCGTTAAATCGCCAAGGTTCCTACCAGAGCCCTCAGGAGCAGTTATTTCGAATCACTTCATTTGTTGCCAAACGCGTACAAATGATCTCCGGTCCTGACGAAAATATGACCTTCAGAAACAATGATGCTTGCTCGTGACGGGCTATCCGTTCCCAGGGATTGGCGGCTCAGAATCTTTCCGTCCAAGGCCGATACGACGAGCACATCGCCCTTCTCATTCATGCAGTAGATCTTCCCATCGGCTCCGGTTGGAGATGCGCGGAACACGGCGTTACCTCCCAGATCAACCGACCATTTCTTCTGGCCGGTCTTCGGATCGAGACAATGCAGCGGGTTTTTTCCATCGCCATCCAAAACGTATAAAAGCCCGCGATAGTAAAGTGGAACACAGACATCGGTCGACACATCCGTACTTTTCCAGGCGAATTTCGCATCGTGCGACTCGCCGGCGCCGGGTTGAATCGCAAACATGGGACCGTGCTTGGGAGGTGAGGCAAACACCAATCCATCGCCTGCGGTCGCCGACGCAACCGTGCGATACGTTCGGCTTTTTGAAGGATTATAATTTTCCGTTCGCCAAAGCTCCTTGCCGTTTTCGGCGTCATGGCCAGTGACAAAATCGCCGCCCACGATCACGATCTGCATTTTACCGGCGACTTCGATCGGCAAAGGTGTGGTATACGCCTCATGCGACTCATCGAGCGCATCCGTGGGCCGAATCACGCGCCACAGATCCTTGCCGGTCAACGGGTCAACGCAGAGCAGATAAGAATCCGCAGCCGTCCCGGCCGCACTGGGTGCTGCGCCCCGCGACGGAACCGGCACATCCCGATGCAGCACGGGAATGTACAGCTTTCCTTTGAAGAGCAATGGGCTGGCGGACGAAATCCATTGCATATGGAATTTGCCGAAATCTTTTTCGATGTTTCGTGCCCAGAGTTGCGTTCCCGCGAAATCAAACGCCACCAGATCGCCGGTTCCGTAATAAAACCACACAGTTTTGCCATCCGTGATCGGCGACGGTGAAGCCATGTCATTCCGCTGATTGACCACGTTTCCGTAGCCGACTTCCTTCGACCAGAGAATTTTTCCGTCGGTCTTAGTGGCACAAAGGGCGAGCAATTTCTTCGTGTTTTTGTCGAGTGCGGTAAAAAAGATGCGATCGCCCGAGATAACCGGCGTGGCGCAACTGGGCCCGGGCATTTCGGTGGACCACGCCAAATTCGCTTTGGTATCGAGATTCTCCGGCAGATTTGATTCAGGGGTGGATCCGTCAAAGTGCGGCCCGCGCCATTGTTCCCAATTCTCAGCAGGAACCGAAGTCGAAAACAACAACGTGCCTGCCATCGCGATACAAACCCGTGTCATCTGATTCATGTGCTTCCTTGGTCAGCCGTCCGTAACCTGTGTTCCGTTCTGCTCCGACGTAGAGAATTGAAAACGCTGTCGGCCTTTTTTGCAACTGACAACGGATCACTGAATTCGGACAAAGTGTATAGTCACAAGACAGCGTAGGGTTGATCTGGTAGGAATGGATTTATGAAACGAATCGCCTGGTGTCTTTTAGTCGTCCTGCTCGCGGCCCCGGGGTTTGGCGCAGATTGGCCACAATGGGGGTATGATAACACACGGAACATGGTCTCAACCGAAAAGGGATCTCCGGCCACTTTTGACCCGGGGAAACCGAAAGAGGGTAAAGACGAGATCGATCCTGCCACAATAAAAAACGTGAAATGGGTCACCAAAATCGGTGGCCAAAGCTTCGGGAACCCGACCGTCGCCGGGCGGAAGATCTTCCTGGGTACGAACAACGATTCGCCGCGAAACAAAGACCGCGCGGGAGATTTCGGTGTGCTCATGTGCCTTGATGAGCCTACCGGAAAATTCCTCTGGCAACTCACCATTCCCAAACTCACCGCCGGCAAAGTGAGCGATGCGGAAAATATCGGACTCTGTTCCTCCCCCACTGTCGACGCCGATCGACTTTACATCGTCACCAATCGCTGCGAAGTACTCTGTCTGACCACCGATGGATTGGCCAAGAAAAATGAAGGACCCTTCGTCGATGAAGCAAAGTACGTCGGCGGTGAGGTCGGCCCAGCCGATGCCGACATCGTCTGGCGTTACGATATGCGCGATGAGCTGGGCGTATTCCCCCACCAGATGACCAGCAGTTCAATCCTGGTCATCGGCGACCGCTTGTACATCACCACTTCCAACGGCGTCGACTGGACTCAAAAGCACGTCCCTAATCCCAACGCCCCCGCCTTGATCTGCCTCGACAAAAAAACGGGCAAACTGCTCGGTGAAGAAAAATCCGGCATCTGCTCGCGGATCTTCAAATGCAACTGGTCCAGCCCGGCTGCCGGCAAAGTGAACGATAAAGACATGGTGATTTTCGGTGGAGGTGACGGTTACTGCTATGCCTTTGATCCTGCCCCCGTCGATGGTGTGCTCAAAGAAATTTGGCGATGCGATTGCAACCCACCAAGCCGCCATTTTAAAGATGGCAAGCCATTGAAATACGGCACTGATAAAGGCCCAAGTGCCATCACCGCAACCCCCGTATTCTTCAACAATCGCGTCTATGTTGCCACCGGTCAGGATCCTGAGAATGGCAACGGGGCCGGCGCGCTGACTTGTATCGACGCCACCAAATCAGGCGATATCACCACGACCGGAAAGATCTGGGTCTACGAAGCCATCAATCGCTCGATGTCAACCGCGTCTGTATTGGATGGCTTGGTTTACGTCGCCGATTTCGGCGGCATCGTCCACTGCGTTGACGCCGACACCGGCCAGCCCTACTGGACGCACGATACCGAAGGCGCCACCTGGGGTTCCACGCTGGCGGCCGACGGCCATGTTTATATCGGCAGCGAAGCCGGTATCCTCACGATCCTCGCCACGGGAAAAGAGAAAAAGGTAATCGCCACCGTCAGCTTCGACGGCATCGTCTATTCCTCCCCCCTGATCGCCAACGGCGTGATGTACATCGAAACCGATAAATATTTATATGCAATTCCAGCCAAGTGAGAACCTCATGGAAAAGAAGAATAATTTGAACCACAGAGAACACAGAGAGAAAAAAGAAAATTGGAACGTATTTCTTTGTATTCTGTTCTTTGCATTCTCTGTGTCCTCTGTGTTCTCTGTGGTTAATCCCTCTTTGTCAGCCGCAGAAACTCCGCCCGAAAAAACGCCCCTCTACTCCAACGATTTCGAGAAAACCCCGGAAGGTGATCCCCCATCCGACATCGTGGTCCTCGGCGGTACCTTCACCGTCAAAACCGTCGCCGGCAACAAAGTGCTCGAAGTCCCCGGCGACCCCATCGACGGTTACGGTTTCCTATTCGGACCCGATGGCCAAACTGTTCTCGGCGTCTCCGCCCGCATCTTCAGCACCGCCACCGGCAAACGCACCCCGGAATTCGGCGTGGGTTTAGCCGACACCAACGGCTACAAAGCCTGGATCATGCCATCCACCCATCAACTGCAAATCCTCAAAGGCGAAGAAGTCAAAGCAACCGCCCCTTTCACCTGGAAATCCGGCAGTTGGACCACCCTGCGCCTGCAAGTCCGAAAAGTTGCCGACGGCAAATATTCGGTCGAAGCCAAAGCCTGGGAACAGGGAAAGGAAGAGCCGAAAGACTGGATGGCCACCTTCGCCGAAACCGAAGAACCCCCCAAAGGCCGCCCTTCGGCATGGGGATCACCGTATGCATCGACACCGATTGAGTTTGATGACCTCGTCGTAAACAAAGTTCCGGAAGAATGACAAGTGATTTTCAAGCCGGTGCGTCGCCTACGGCTTCCGCTTCCGGCTTGAAGTATAATAGTTATTTCCCCAGCACTTCATCCACCGCGGGTTTGATATCAACATAATCAAACCCCCGCCGTTGCAGCATTCCGATCAATCGACGTTTCGCCGCGAGCGGTTCCAATTTCCGAAGTCGCGGGGCCTGTTTCAATGCCAACTCACGCGCGACGGCTACGCTATCACTCGTTTCATACACCTCTTTCAGAGCAACCCCCGCCACTTCATTACTGACCCCCGCTCTGCGCAATTCCATGAACGCCCGCCGTTTGCCGTGGTGTTTACGCTCGGCGGAGCTCATCGCCTTGGCCTTGGCAAATCGCGCATCGTCGACGTAACCCAATCGCGTCAATTCATTCAGAACGTAGGTGATCACCGCTTCGCCGTACTCGCGTCGGTTCAATTTTCGCTGTAGTTCCGATCGACTGTGCAAGCGGGAGCTGAGATATTCCAAACCCTTGTCGAAGCACTCCTGCCGCACTTCCCCCGCTTCGATTTCCGCAACCTGTTCGAGCGAAAGTTCCAACCCTTCCCGAAGTCGAAATCGGGCGACGACATTGAGGTTGACGCCGAACGCGAACGAGCCATCAAGGAAAACATTCCGGCGGTTTTCGCGCTTTTTCTGTTCGGAGATTTTAGTGATGATGGGCATATTCGTCAGATGGAATCACAAGCCGATTGTTTGTACGGCGAGGACGTCATTCCCACCAGAGCGTTACAAACGCGATTGATCCCGCAATACGCCAATCGAGCGCATCTCCAGGAAGCGATTTCAATATTGCATGTAGTTCTTGAGGGCTTGCCACGTCGCACGATGTAACACGACTGGCAAAGGCATTTTGTGCTTGAGATTGGGTTATGAATTTACGAAAAAAAGTTGCCGATTCGCCAACGATTGCGCGTTCGATGGCTTCATTGAAGAGCCTACGGGAATGAATCTTCGTTTTTTTGAATGCTTCATCTTTTCGACGATTCCCACACGACTCATGGAATTTTACAACGGTTATCGGCGACGAAAGGCCTTGACGCGCCGCCTGTTCAAATAGCGCATCCCAAGTCTCTAAACCTTGATGTTGATCAGTTTCCTCAGACATCATCGCTTCTTTTTCTTATTCCGATCCTTCTTCTCCATAAACCCGCTCTTTTTCGTCTTGATCATCGGTCCGCCCGGCATGCCAAGGCCGGAGAGATTGCCACTCATCATTGCTTTCATCAGCTTCATTTTCCCCATCATTCCCATCGAACCCACCGCGCGCATCATGTCGCGGCTCATCTCGAACTGCTTCATGAACTGACCGACTTCGTTCAAACCCACCCCGGCCCCGCGGGCAATTCGACGGCGGCGGGCGGCATCCAGCAGGTCAGGCTTCTTGCGTTCATTTTTACTCATCGAATCGTAGATGGCCCGCATATGGCCCATCTGTTTCTCGACATCGCCTTCGCCCATGTTCATCTGCTTGGTCATCTGCGACATGCCGGGGATCATGCCCATCACTTTGCTCATCGGGCCGAGCTTTTTCACCTGGCTCATCTGAGCCATGAAATCGTCCAGCGTGAACTGGCCCTTCTCCATTTTTTCCTGGAGTTTTTGTGTTTCCTCCACGTCGAAATTCTGCTGGGCGGTTTCGACAAGTTGCAGGATATCGCCCATGCCGAGGATGCGCTGGGCCATGCCTTCGGGGCGGAACTCTTCGAGTGCATCAAATTTTTCACCGACACCCAGGAATTTGACGGGCTTGCCGGTGATCATTTTCGCGCTGAGCAAAGCTCCGCCGCGCGTGTCGGAGTCAAACTTGGTGAGGATCAGGCCATCAAGTTCAAGTTGCTCGTTGAATGCTTTGGCACTGTTGACTGCATCCTGCCCGCTCATCGAATCAAGCACCAGAAAAACCTGGTGCGGCTTGATCGTTGTGTTCACTTCCTTCAACTCGCCCATCAACTCTTCATCGATATGCAATCGACCGGCGGTATCGAGAATGACAACGTCTTTACCGGTTGCCTTCGCCTGAGCGATAGCCGCCCGACAGACGGCAACGGCGGCACCCTTGGCCACGTGACCGTGCGACGCAATTTTCGATGGGTCGGTATACACCGGCACACCGACCTGTTCACCGACCACGCGCAATTGCTCAACGGCGGCCGGGCGCTGCAAGTCGGCTGCCGCCAGCATCGGGTGATGCCCTTTGGCCACGAGGTACTTCGCAAGTTTGCCGCAAGTGGTGGTTTTGCCCGCACCCTGCAAGCCGGCCATCATGATGACTGTCGGCCCGGGTTGCACGAAATAGATTCGCGTATCCACCGGCCCCATCAGATTGACAAGCTCGTCATAAACGATCTTGACCATCACTTCACCGGGATGGAGCGTCTTTATGACTTCCTGCCCGATCGCTTTTTCAACGACCGACTCGGTGAAGTCTTTGACGACTTTGAAATTGACGTCCGCTTCCAGCAAAGCCGTGCGGACTTCGCGCATGGATTCGCGGATGTTTTCTTCGCTGATTCGGCCCCGACCTGAAAGGGTGCGGAACACGCCGGTGAATTTATCGGTAAGTGCGTCGAGCATATTGCGATATGATAGACGAGCGCGGAATAGTTCCCAAATCCAATTCCGTTAAAACCGAGGGCCATCTTTTGTGGCGCGCTCATAGAACCGAACGCCGTCAACGATCTTTTTGAACGGCGTTCGAAGTTCTTTTGGAAGTTTGCCCGCGAATCGCTTATCGAGCGGCACTACGCGAATCAAGCTTTCGACATCCCCGATATCCTTCGCGCGACCGGTATTGTTCAAACCGCAAATCAATTTGATGGCCAGCAAATCCTTAAGACTGACGACGCGAACATCGTCGATCATCGAAGTCTTCTGGACAGTGTGCCTGGCATCCTCAGGCGTGACGGTATGAATGCGCACGCCCTCAAGAACAAATTCTCGCCGCTTGGCGTCCCAGTGCGCGCCGGCGGTAGTGAGTTGTACGTGAGTATGACTTCGATCCGGCGTATAGAAATCAAGATCAGTCGTGGTTCGGACCGCGCCGTGAAGATTGACGGCGATCCCCCCCAGCACCGGTGCATCGATCTGCTTGCAGAGCTGCCGGGCAATTTTCAAAATGTGATTGTTATCTCCCGGCATCCCAATCCCAAATTGGCGACGAAGCCTGCGACGTTCTGATAGCGTAGTAAGCATCGTACATCACTCTTCGGGTATTATATCAATGTCGTTGATTTCGCCTAATCGCCAGACTCAATCCCCAATTCTTTCACCTTCTTATTGAGCGTGTTGCGATTAATCCCGAGAAAATCGGCGGCTTTGGTTTTAACACCATCGCACTTGGCTAATGCCCGATCCAGCAGGGCGCGCTCGATCTGATCAATGACCAACTGATAAATTTCGCCCTCGCGCAGTTCGTAGTCAATAATCGCCTGATCCGCCAATCGTCGCGCGAGGGTCTCAATCGATTCACTGGCATGATTGGTCCGGCGCTGGGCCGCAAACATGCGGACGCTCAACGGCAACAAATCTTCCGTAAAATCTTCCCCGTTGCTTAACACCACCGCGCGCTCAATCGAATTTTCCAACTCACGCACGTTCCCGGGCCATGGATACCGCAGCATGATGTTCAGCATCTCCCGGCTGATTCGCCGCAGCCGCCGATCGTTCACAGAATTGTATTTATCGAGGAAATAATCGATCAATCGCGGAATATCTTCACGGCGATTTCGCAAAGGTGGAAGATAAATGTTCACCACATTCAGGCGATAGAATAAATCTTCCCGGAAGTTGGATTTGGCAACTTCCTCCTGCAAGTCGACATTCGTCGCGGCGATCACGCGTACATCCACTTTCAAAGTGGCCGTGTCACCCACACGTTCTAATTCGCGTTCCTGCAACACGCGAAGCAGCTTGACTTGCAACACCGGTTCCATGGTGCCGATTTCATCGAGAAAAATCGACCCACCGTCCGCAGCTTCGAATCGGCCAATCTTATCTCTGATCGCACCCGTGAATGACCCTTTGACATGCCCAAATAATTCCGATTCCAGCAACGTGCCCGTCAGCGCGCCGCAATTTACGCGGATAAATGCCTTGTCTTTTCGCGGACTGTTGTAGTGAATCGCCTTGGCGATCATCTCTTTGCCCGTGCCGGTTTCTCCGAGCAGTAAAACGGTCGCGCGACTGTTGGCCACTTGACCGACCGTCGCAAACACTTCGTGCATTGCCGGCGAATCACCGATGATATTTTCAAACCGATAACGATCGCGCACCTGCGAACGCAGTTGCGCATTTTCCTCGAGCAGTTCTTCCTTCTGACGCATCACCATCCGATTGATTTGAATCGCCTGACCGAGAAATGCGGTGATAATATCCAGAAAGCGATGATCATTCGTCAGTTGCTCGGTGCTGACAAATGCCTTATCGATGGAAAGCGCCCCCGCTGTGCGGCCATGAATTTTGATCGGAACACAAAAAAAAGAGATGGCGGTATCCGTTGCGGTCGGACTTAATCTCCCGGTCCGATTCAAAAAATCCGGCTCGGTTCGCACATCGGGGATGATTCGGGCCCTTCCGGTAGCAACCACATTTCCGGTGACGCCTTCTCCAAGCGCGTATCGCCCTCGTTCGATTTCTTCCTGGGTCATCCCCACCGCTGCTTCCGTGCGCAGTCGCCCGGTGGATTCGTCGAGTAAAACAAGCGCACCTCGACGCATATTCAGCTTGTCTGAAATGATTTGCATCGTTTTTGCGAATGCATCGCGGAGTTCGAGCGTCGACGACAGGATCTGACCGATCTCAGTTAGAATGTGCAGTTCCTGCTCATTACTCACGTCTATTGCCTGCGTGGTGGGCGATGGCGCGGTTTCCATGTCTACAATATACGCATTCTCCTGGCACAAGTAAATATTTTCGCGGAAAAACGGGGTCAAAGCAGGTCTGGTGCATGTCGGATTAAACCCGACAGCCGTCATCACTGGTTCAGTCGCCACGCCATTCAACCGATTTATTTTGAGTTTGATCGGTTCGGCAGTTGATTCCCGCACCGTCAGAGCAGCCGTCATTTTGCCGAGGGCTACGCGTGCTACGCTATTTTGCCAAATCGTCGTTGTCGGCTCAACTGATCTTCCTGACTGCGTTCTGCCTGCTGGTCACCAGCGGCGGCGCGCTGATTGTGGTGGGTTGGGTCGTCGCCACTCGCCATGAGGGGCCGGGAGCGATCGACGAGAGCCGCTTTGTTGCTTTTAAGCTGACCCTCGTGCTCTGTTTGACCTCGGTTGTCGGCATCGGGATCATCATGGCTGCCGTCCGACGATTGTTGCTTCAACCCTTACAGCATGTGCGAGATGGGATCGCCGCAGTAATACAGGGCCGCCTCGATACGACAAAACCCGTTCGCATGCCGAGCCGCGAATGGTCGCACTTACGGGACGCGTTCAATCAAATGGTGCTGCAATTGCGGCAAGCGAGCGTCGTGCGCGAGCAAGCTCAGCGCGTGCTCGCCGAGCGAACCAACACCGTCGATCGACTGCTGGATTTTTCGCAGACGATTCAAGGCGCCGGTCAAACCGAACAGGTTTTTGCAACGTTGAGTCAATTCCTGGAAGCCGAACTTAAGCTCAGCGGAATCGCCATTCTTTCGCATCACGCCGATTTGCTTCCACCGATCCATGTGCAAGCCATCCGGCCGCTCACGGTTCTTAATACCTCAAATCCTGTGACGGAAATGAACGGGGCGATGTGCCCGTGTTTGCGTCAAAACCTGCCGCGTCAATTCCGACCGGATGGCTCGCCCGTTCGCTGCTCAATCGACGCCTGCCTGTCGCTTCCGACGAATCACCCCGCTTTTTGCATCCCGTTTAATGTCGGTCGGCATATGCAGGTTGTGGTTCACATGCTCCTGCCGATCGGTGAGAATTGGACTGAAGACCGCCGCCATCTGGCGCAAACGTATGTGAACACCGCCGTATCTTCGCTCATTTCCCTGCATCTGTTGGCCGAGGCGGAAAAGCAAAGCATGACCGATGTGTTGACCGGCCTCTACAATCGACGCTCGATGGAAAGTCTGATGCAGCGCGAAGTGGCGCTGGCCGAACGGCACGGTCATTCACTATCCGTGGTGATGATCGATCTGGACAAATTTAAACAGGTCAACGATCAGCACGGACACGCGGCCGGGGATCATCTGCTCAAAAGCTTTGCGGACTGCGTGCGAATCACCCTGCGCAAAACCGATCTGGCATTTCGATACGGTGGCGATGAGTTTGTCATCGCCCTTCCGCAAACGCCGGTTGATCAGGCAAGCCAGGTCGTGGAAAAACTGCGCCAGGCATTCGCTTCGGTCGACTTCACGCACGCCATCACGCAACTTGATGGGCAACCCACGCTCAGCATCGGCGTCGCCGAACGCTTGCCGGGTAACAACATTCTCACGTTGGAAAATCTGCTCGCCGCCGCCGATCATGCGCTGTATGAGGCTAAAGCCGCCAACCGAAATTGCGTAAAGATCTACTCCCCACCGAAGGCCGCGTGATCGCCAGGCAACCGATTTGAAAACCTACTTTCCCTTCATCGATTGCAAGTACGCCAGCAGCGATGCAAACTCCTGAAGCGTCATATTCCCCGCGATTCCTTCGGGCATGATCGACGTTTCCGATTTGCCTCGTTTCAAAACATCCTTCAGCGCGATGGTGGAGGATGCGCCGGTGATATCGCGGATCTCCACTTCGTCGCCGCCTTCGCGGACGATGAAGCCTTCCTTCCGATCCTTGCTCTTCAACTCGAACCAGTTGGTTTGGAAACCCTGAGCGATTTTCGCATTGGGTTTCAGGACGGATTCAATGAGTTCCGGAGCAGGATAGCGCGTCGCAATGTCTCCAAGATACGGACCTTTCGGCGGATCAGTTGTGGTTACCGTGTGACATGCAACGCATCCTTGGCGCAGGAACATTGCCTGACCTACTGTTGCGTCGCCTTTCAACTTCAGCACCGTTGCCAGTGCCTCTTCGTAGGGAATGTCCGCCATTGTTTTAACGGCAACATTCGGAATTCCGCCTTTGATCAACTTCAACTCCACAGCGGCGTAAGTGGCAGCGGTCTGTATTGCGGGATTGTTATCGTTCAAATGCGCGCGAACTTGATCCGCGTAAACATTAAACCGCGTCTGCCCAATCGCGCGTAACAGACTCGCGGCAGTTACGGGGTTGCCCCAACCTTGCTCCACCGCTTTGATGGCTGTTTCCCGCACGGGGGCTTTGGCAGTGTTGCTGTTGGCCAGAACCGTGAGGACGCCATAAGCCAGTTCACGCTGCCCGGGGTCTTCCGCATTGATTAGCTTAACGAAGTAACCCATTTCCGACGAACGCCTGCCATCTCGAACGAAACTTTCTCGAGCATTCTTTAACTCCCCGGTACTGTCTCCCCCGATGGCCGCGAACGCACGCACCGTCGCGACAAGTGACTCTTTGCTTCCATGGGAAGCTAACGTACGGACGGCTTTACCTCGGAGAACGGTCGAGTCTTTCGATGATACCGCGACGGATTCCAGCAGCGCGATGGCTTCAGTTCCCAGTTGCTTCGTTCCCGTCAGCAACTCCACCGCTTGAGCACGGAACGAAGGATCGTTCTGCGCCATCGCCGCCATTCTCTTCATCGATTCCGGTGTCTCCAGATGATGCCGGGAGAATTCAATCAACAGAAACTTCGCCATCGCCGGATCAGCCGAGGCAAGCGTATCGTTCAGTAATTTGCCGATCTTTTCACTTTGCGACCACTTGACCCATTTGTAGTAAGGCCCATTGTTCGTCGGCCGGGTGCCCCACCATGTGCCATCCCATTCAGCTTCCGTGAAATACAGACGGCAGAGCACCGTCAATAAACTTTGCCGAATCGTCGCATCGTTTTCATTGGCCAATCGAGACATGACCGCGTCGACAATTTTGGGCTCATGAAACCATTTCAGTACATTCAGCGCCCCTTTGAATGTCGAAGATTCTGCATGTTCCAGTGCTGCCAGGCAGGCATCTTCCGCGTGCATCACGATCAGACCGCGCGTGGCGATGTGGGCGACAACGTGGTCCTTATCATCGGTGAGCGCAAGAATCGAAGCCGCCGCCTGGATCTTATTGAGACGAACTAATCCGTTGATGGCGTGAAGCCGCACGCGCGGATCAGCATCATTTAGCCCATTGATGAAAGGCTCGACTGGAACGCCGTCGACCTGTGACTTGCGATCGGCCAGCGCTCGCAGTGAGAATTCGCGCACCTTCGCGTCTTCAGTGAGCTTCACCAACGTGGGTATCGAGGCCGGCCCGGCCAATTGCTTGAGTGTGAAGATCGCCGCGACCCGAATGGGTAACGATTTGTCGGAAGCCGCAATCACTGTGATACCGTTCACCAGCACCGGCTTTGCACCTCGGCGCAACATTTCCTGCTGCACAGCCAGTCGTAAAACATGACTGTTGGAAGCTAATTGCTGCACGAGTTGCTCGTCTGTAGCCTTGACGGGATCCTGCACTGGCGGGCGATTTTCACCTGCCGTGACCTGCACGACAAAACCGATGTTCTCGCCATCGAAGCTAAAGCTTCCACCGCGCCAGCTGCTGATATACATCCGCCCTTGTCCATCAATTTCCATTTCCGTCGGCCGGGGAATGGTCATGAACTCTTCTTGCTTGACCTTGAACGTCGCACCGTCCGGGCTCATCGGATGACGATAGATTTTGCTGCGGCCCCAATCGCAACAGTACAAGCCGTATCCAAACCCATCGGGCAAACCCGGTTCATCGATAAAGACCGTGCCGCAGGGTGAACCACCACCGTAATCATCCAAACGCGGAAGAAGATCCTCTTGAAAGTGCATGAATAGCGTTGGATAGCCCACATTGCAGAGCGGAACAATGTGATGAAACCGTTCATCCCATCCGTCACCGTCGTTGGTGTTGTCACGGGTGAAAATGTTGAGCAGCGGGTCGATACCCACGCCGTAGATGTTTCGCTGGTTGATGGACACCATCTCCAGCTCTGTTCCATCCGGCCGCACGCGCGCCACACCCCCACCGTGCTGTTGAAGAACCTTTCCATCGGTCCCCTTACAGTTGAAAAATCCAAAATCCCCGACTGCAATATAGATCCACCCGTCAATTCCCATGCGTATACCGTTGGTCGTGTGATCGGCACCCCGCTGCGTGACGAGCGACTCCGTGCTGATTCCGGTCAACAAGTCTTCAGATCGATTGGCTACTCCCGTCCCGTGGTCATCGTAATAGACCGTCAGGAATGGCGGGTGCAACACATACAGCTTGTTCTGGTCATAGATCAAACCGCGCGGATGATCCATCATGGCAAACTTGGTGATCTTGTCCGCCTTGCCGGAACCCGTGCTGCCGACACATTTGAACACCCATCCTGCGTTCGGCTGCTTCCCCAACGACCCAGTTTGATCGACCCCGATAAACACCTCGCCCGTCGCGGCGGCAGTCACGCAGGTCGGGTAATTCACTTCAGGTGGTTGCGCAAAGATCGATACCTTGAAGCCTTTCGGCACCTTCACTTCACTCAGTAATTCCTGGGTCGTCGGAGTCTGCGGCGCTGGCTTGGAATCCTTTGCTGAGGCATAAGCCACGGATACTGAGCACATTAACCCGACTATCCACTTCGTAACCGATCGCTTCATCTTGAAATTCTCCATAGGTGTGACGGGATATTTACCGGAACGCCTTCGATCCGTTGAGACCATGAATTCGATGCTTCCATTTTGTGGCTGCCCGCATTACCTTTCCACCATGCCTCCTCTTCTGCAGAGCAACCTGCCTTTTCCCGTTCGCCGGGGTAAAGTGCGCGACGTCTATGATCTGGGCGACAATCTGCTGATCGTCGCGACGGATCGCATCAGCGCTTACGATTGCATCATGCCTAACGGTATTCCCGGTAAAGGCAAGATTCTGACCGCACTCAGCATTTTCTGGTTTGAAAAATTTGCCCGGCAATTCGAGAACCATCTGATCGCGACCGATGTGGCCCATTATCCGGCTGCCCTGCGAAAGTACGCGCCTGAACTCGAAGGCCGCTCGATGCTCGTAAAAAAAGCAACCGTCGTGCCGATCGAATGCGTCGCACGCGGTTATCTGGCTGGCTCAGGTTGGAAGGAATATCAAAAGTCTCAGACGGTTTGCGGTCTTGCCCTTCCTCCCGGACTTCGTCAATGCGATAAGCTGCCCGCGCCGATTTTCACGCCCGCCACGAAGGAAGAAAGCGGACATGACATCAACATCAGTTATGAGCAAACCGTCGAGCGTATTGGACCCGCGGTGTCTTCACAACTTCGGGAGCGCACGTTGAGCCTCTACACGCAGGCTGCCGACTATGCCGCAACGCGCGGCGTGATCATCGCCGACACCAAATTTGAGTTCGGTCAACTCCCGAATGGCAATCTGATTCTCGTTGACGAAGTGTTCACTCCAGATTCCAGTCGTTTTTGGCCTGCCGACGAATACGCCGCCGGGCGCGATCAATCCAGCTTCGACAAACAGTACGTTCGGAACTACCTCGACAGCCAGATCTGGAACAAAACGCCACCGGCACCCAAACTTCCCACGGAAGTGGTTCTGGGAACGCAACAAAGGTATCTGGACGCTTACAAAATGCTGACCGGCAAAACCCTTCGACTGTAATCCTCTCTTCTCACCGAGAATTCGTGGCAACCTGGGACCAGCAAATTATCGATCAGATACTCGCCACTGCCGGGACGGATCCCGATCGGCTGGCGCGCGCAGGCGATGCACACTTCAACCAGGGTCAATATCAGGAAGCGCTGTTTTATTACGTCGTCATTTCTCGTCAGCAACCGGAAGTGCCGGAACACCATTTTCGAATGGGTCTGGCCTGCGCCCGTCTGAACCAGGATGAAGCCGCGCAATTCTCATTCGAAGAAGCATTGCGGCTCAGACCCGACTATGCCGACGCGCATTCCGAACTCGGTCATTTTCTCGTCAAACTAGGCAAAACAACCGAAGCCCTGGCCCATGCCCGCCGCGCGGTCGAGTTAGATCCTGAGGATACGGATTTTACCGCCGCGCTGGCGTCATTGCTGGAATCCGAGGGCAATACCGACGAAGCGTGGAACGTAATTGATCCGCTTCTGCAGGCCGGTGACAACTCTTCATCGCTGGCGGTCATTTACAGTCGACTTGCCCGGCGCAAAAAATGTGAGCCTCAAGCCTTCGCGCATATCCATCGGCTGCTGCACGAAAACCCTTCCACACTTCCGAACGGCGACAAGGCTTCGCTGCATCTGGCCGCCGCCCAATTGTTAGATCAGACCGGCGAATACGACGAAGCGTTCGAGCATGCCACGTTGGCCAACACGCTACGCCCGGGGGTCTACTTTCCCGATGAGACAACCCGCCAGGTTGACCATTGGATTCACTATTTCACACGCGAAAAACTTGAGCAACTGAATCGTGCCACGCACTTTAGCCAGTTGCCCGTATTTGTTGTTGGCATGCCTCGTTCTGGAACAACCCTGGTTGAGCAGATTCTCGCGTCGCATCCCAGTATTCACGGTGCCGGGGAACTAACCTGGATTGAACGACTTTGGCCGTCTGCCATTCAACGCGCCGGGGGAACCGTAGGCACCTTAACGCAATGCCTGGATCAGTTGAGCGTAAATGATGCCAACGAACTAGCCGCTGAATATCTCACTCCACTTCAGACGCTCCGCCCGCAGGCCCTGCGAATCATTGACAAGATGCCGTTGAACTTCATCCATTTGGGGTTGATCGCGGTGCTGTTTCCCAAGGCCAAGGTGATCCACTGCCGTCGCGATCCGCGCGATACGTGCTTATCCTGTTACATGACTGATTTCACCGATTTCAGTTTTGGTTCGCTCACCGCGTACGGTCACCTTCAGACTCAGGTCGACCGCATGATGGCCCACTGGAAATCAACACTCGACCTGTCCATTCTGGATGTGCAGTACGAACAAATCGTGGAAAATGTCGAAGAACAATCTCGCCGGTTGATTGATTTTACAGGGCTGCCTTGGGACGAAAATTGCCTTAAATTCCACGAGAATAAACGGCCCGTCGCCACCGCCAGCCGATCGCAAGTACGACAGCCTATCTATCGAAATTCCGTCGCTCGATGGCGGCACTATGAGAAGTACCTTGGCCCCCTGCAAGCGGTACTATCCGGTGGTTCGATTTAGAAATGATGATCCGGATCAACCCGGCATTACGTTTTGAATCAGCAATACCGCGTCCTGGAAATCGCTGTTTGTTCCCTGCTCCATCGCGACAATATAGCTGTTCGGAACGACTTGGCCGGTCGAGGTTTTGTACGGGTAAAATCGAACCGCGTGTTGCCCGGCGTCAATTTGATCCCACGTGTTCAACGCATCCTGGGTATACGTCGCGTTGTGCTTCTCGTACGGCCAGCTTCCAAACAAACCAAAACGCGCACTGCCCGGATCAAATTGAGTGGTACCGAGCGCCCTGGGCAATAGCGTTTGAGAATCACCGGCAGGGATGGAAAATAAACCATTGCCAACCGGTGCCGCACCAGGCAGATACCATCCAAGCGTGGCAACGGGTGAAGTATCCCAGGTAAACGCCGCCAACGGTGTGATCGTCACGGGTCCGGCACCGGCTTTCTGGAGCAGTTGCATCGGCACTTCATCGCTCGCACCTAAGCCATCTAACAGGACCGTCGCCGGGTTCCGATCTCCGACATTGACTGGGATTTGAAGAGTATCCAGGACGCGCTGCAGTGAAGGCTCAGATTCACCGAATTTCCCAGAGACCCCTAAACCGCGCAAGGGGATCTTCGTGACCGGAGCGATTGGATCGTTGGATTTGACCTGAAGCTCAGCGCCGCTGACGGCAACCCCGTAAGCCATGAACGATACCGATACCTTAACGGATGCGCCTCGACCTAAAGTCAACTTCCGGGTTCGAGTCCCATTCACGATAAACTGACCGGCATCCACCCCACCCAGCGTAATGGATTTGATCGTCAGTCGTCCCGATCCGGTGTTCTTCAGCGTGAGCGTTTGGCTTGCGGTGAGAAAACCCTGCGTTTGTTCAAACACAAGCTGACTCGCACTCGGTGCCAAATGCGGCGTAGACGACAAAAGTCGTCGCGGTTCAAGTGATTCAATCCAATGTGACATAGGTTGGCTCTGTGAGTAAAACACAAAATGCGTACCGCATACCATGCCACAAATTCCAGCTCGCCTGTTGGAAAAGTGCCTCCGCGCTACCGCCCACATCAAATTGCAGGAGCAAATCACCCGTTAAAGGCTGCATAGACGTTACAAAGCGACGGACCCCAGCGCGAACGACCCTTGGCCCGATTCAATTGCGGTGGGTAGGATCAATGCAACAAAATGCAACAAAATGCAACACTTTTGGAGGTGTTGCAAAATCCACCCTTTCGCAATTTTCAGGGAAGGGGGTGACATTTGTCCCAGTTGTTTGCCTGAAACTGTGGTCGGGCGCGGTCATTTTGGTTTTCTTCAATTTGTCATCTGAGCCTCTTGCAAAACCTCTGGAAAAATAGCTGGGACAGAGCCTCCGATGGGTCGAATTCATGTCGCGGAGGGTTTTGGCGCGTTTTTGCGGGCAGTCTGAGGGGGTAGCTCGGTTGCGGGCGGTTCAGGAGGCCCCAA
>JBBRMF010000039.1:0-28140 GCA_038230975.1 Tepidisphaerales bacterium | reverse complement strand
GGCGATGGTGGAACTTCGTAAGACCCAGCAATAGGAGAAACAATGAGCAACTCCAGTCCAGAGTGGGAAAGATGCATCGTAGCTGGCCGAAGGATCGCGATTACTTCGCTCCGCCCACGGTCGGAACCCTTGCCGATCTTGACCCCGCGCTGCGGGTCACTCCGCCAGAAGGCATGGAAGCTGGCTATGTGCCCATCGCGACCCGTCAGGAATGGGGCGGCTTGGTGGCTCAACCGCGCGATCATTGAAGGAAGTCAAAAGAACCAGTGTCACGTTCAAACATGAGAAACAAAGCTTCAGGCCTAACTTAAAGTAGTGCCACGGAGGCCGATTGGATCCACGAAGAACATCCTTGCGCTCGATTGCTTTTTGGGGCATGAGCCGCGCAACTTCGGGCGGAATCTGATCGATCATATTGCTGACGACCCGTGCGATCGCCAATCGATGCGTCCATCAAATTGTCAAAATCCGGAACATCAGGGTCATTGTCTGCTTGCATCCTGCCACTGCCTTCCACTAATCTGTCGATTGCCAGCAAACGCCGGGTGATCCGGCCCGGGCATCCAATGAACCGTTGGTAAGACCCGGGTTGAGTACAACCCATCACCGCAATTGACGCCGTTTTGAAAGACCTGATGAGCCGTTACAACCTGACCCATCTCAAGCAGCTTGAAGCCGAGAGCATCCATATTATTCGGGAAGTGGCCGCCGAGTTTCAGAATCCGGTCATGCTGTATTCGATCGGGAAAGATTCTTCGGTCATGGTGCGATTGGCCCAGAAGGCGTTCTTCCCCGGCCGCATGCCATTCAAACTGATGCACGTCAACACGACGTACAAGTTCCGGGAGATGATCATCTTTCGCGATCAATTCATTCGCGACAATCAACTTGAACTCATTGAGCACATCAATACCGAAGCGCTGAAGGATGGAATCAATCCCTTCACGTACAGCTCGAATAAATATACCGGCATCATGAAAACGCAGGCTTTGAAAGACGCCCTGAACCAGTATGGTTTCGATGCGGCGTTTGGTGGGGCTCGCCGCGATGAAGAAAAGAGCCGCGCGAAAGAACGCGTTTATTCCTTCCGCGATCGTCTGCATCAGTGGGATCCAAAGAACCAGCGCCCCGAACTCTGGAATCTCTACAACGGCAAAGTGAACAAAGGCGAATCCATCCGCGTCTTCCCGCTTTCCAATTGGACGGAGCTGGATGTCTGGCAATACATTCACCTGGAAAATATCCCGATTGTTCCTCTCTACTTTGCCGCGCCACGTCCGGTCATTGAACGCGATGGTAACCTCATCATGGTTGACGACGACCGCATGCCTTTGAAGGAAGGCGAGAAGCCTGAGATGAAAGTCGTCCGCTTCCGAACCCTTGGCTGCTATCCGTTGACCGGCGCGACCGAAAGCACCGCGATCACTCTCCCCGAAATTATCCAGGAAATGCTTGTCGCCAAGAACTCCGAACGGCAGGGTCGCATGATCGACCATGATGAAGCGGGTTCGATGGAGCAGAAGAAGCGGGAAGGGTATTTTTGAAGGATGAAGATGGAGTGAACGCCAAGTTGCCAAGAACGCCAAGGTACGAAACGCCAAGAAGAGGAAGAGAAGATGCCATACGACGGCGAGGAACCGCCATATGTTGAACCGGATTTGGAAACAGATGCACTGGCGCCTGCGGTCATTGTCGCTGCGATTGAAGTGCATCGCAGATTAGGACCGGGATTGGATGAAGGCCTTTACGAATCTGCGTTGGCGATTGAATTTCGGTTGAGGGAAATACCCTTTGAGCGGCAAGTTGTGATCAATGTGGAATACAAAGGTGAATTCATCGGTTTCAAGCGACTTGATTTTGTCGCCGGGGGAAGGCTCATTGTGGAATTCAAAGCGGTGGAACAGTTGACACCGTTGCATAAAGCCCAAGTATTGACGTATCTGAAGATCACGGAAATAAAGCTCGGTTTGCTGGTCAATTTCAACACGATTTTTCTGAAAGATGGAATCAAGCGAGTCATTCGCAACTAATTCTTGGCGTTTTCTTCCTTGGCGTTCTTGGCGCCTTGGCGTTCACCTACTCTTGGATAACAGAAAGAAAAGCTTGTGATGCACCAGGACGGCCTCGATTCCGAAAACATCCATCAATACCTCGACCGTCACCAGAAAAAGGAACTTCTTCGCTTCCTGACCTGCGGAAGTGTCGACGATGGTAAGTCCACGCTCATTGGTCGTTTGTTGCACGATACGAAGATGATCTACGAGGATCAGCTCGCGGCCGTGAAGCGCGACAGCGCGAAGTTCGGCACGACGGGGGTTGCGGGCGAAGTCGACTTGGCGCTCTTAACGGATGGGCTGAAAGCCGAGCGCGAACAGGGGATTACGATCGATGTCGCGTACCGATATTTCTCGACCGACAAGCGTAAGTTCATCATCGCCGACACGCCCGGCCATGAGCAATACACCCGCAACATGGCGACCGGCGCTTCGACTTGCCAACTGGCGATCATCCTGATCGATGCGCGGCATGGTGTGCAGACTCAGACTCGCCGTCATAGCTTCATCGTCTCGCTTCTGGGCATCAAGCACGTTGTCGTGGCAATCAATAAGATGGACCTTGTCGGTTTTTCGCAGGAACGATTCGAGGAGATCAAAACCGACTACACCGGGTTCATCGCAAAGCTCGGAATTCCGGACGTGCAGTTTATTCCGATGAGCGCGCTCAAGGGTGATAACGTTGTCGACAAAAGCGCCGCCATGCCCTGGTATGAAGGGCGACCGTTGCTCGGTCATCTGGAGACGGTGCATATTGCCTCCGATCGAAACCTCGCCGAGATGCGATTCCCGGTTCAATATGTCCTGCGGCCCAATCTCGATTTCCGGGGTTTCGCCGGCACGATTGCTTCGGGGATTTTGCGGAAGTGGGACGAAGTGATGGCCTTCCCCAGCGGGAAAAAAAGCCGCATCGCTTCGATTGTTACGTTTGAGGGTGAGTTGGGGGAAGCCTTTGCGCCGATGGCGGTCACCGTGACGCTTGAGGATGAGATCGACGTCAGCCGTGGCGACATGCTGGTGCATCCTGCGGATGCACCGCATGTTAGTCAGCAGGTAGAGGCGATGGTCGTCTGGATGGCCGAGAAACCGTTCGTTCGGGGCAAGACTTACACGATCAAGCAGACGACGCGCCAGGTGGCCGGTGAAATTGCCGAGTTGCGATACGCGGTCGATGTCAACACGCTAGAGAAAAAAGCGGTCACCGAATTGGCGATGAATGAGGTGGGCCATGTCCTGCTCAGCCTCAATCAGCCCATTGCTTACGACCCTTATAAAATCAACGCCAGCACCGGCGCATTTATCCTGATCGATCGATTGACGAACAGCACGGTTGGCGCGGGCATGATCCTCGAAAAGCAGGATCGCGGCGCTGGCGGCGATCACTGGACCGAGCAACCCAGCGAGCATCTCAAACTCAAAACCGGATTTGTTTCTGTTGCCGATCACGAAACACGGTTCGATCAAAAAGCGGTCACCATTTTGCTGACGGGTCTGACCGGCAGCGGGAAATCCACATTGGCGGCTGCGCTGGAAAAGCGTCTCTTTGATGCCGGTCGTGCGGTCACTGTGCTGTATGGCCAGAACATGCGACAAGGCCTGAGCCGCGATCTTGGTTTTTCCGCCGATGATCGCAGCGAGAACCTACGTCGCAGCGCCGAGGTCGCCAGGATTCTGAACGATGCCGGTTTGATCTGCATCTGCGCATTTGTGTCACCCCACGAGGCGGTCCGTCAGCGCGCGAAGCAAGTCATCGGGGAAGACCGGTTTATCGAAGTGTACCTGTCCGCTCCGGTGGAAATTTGTCGCCAACGCGATCAGAGCGGTGTTTACAAACTTGCCGATGCCGGGATTATTGCGAGTTTTCCCGGGGTGAGTGCCGCGTTTGAAGAGCCGAAGAATGCGGATTTGGTGCTGGGGACGGAGTATGTTGGGGTCGAGGAAGCAGTGGAAAGGGTTCTATCGCTACTAACTGGGCGACAGACAATCCGGTAGCAACGATTCCATGTATTCGCGAAAATCTTCCAAGGGCGCATCAAAGTCATCCGACATGGAAATAAGTCCCCTGGCACTGCCAAACTGAGGACGGTTCTGATTGGGCTGCTCAACGGGGACGAGTCGAATGGCTCCGTGGTTGCTATGGACAAGAACGACCTCTTCGCCTTGCATAGCCGCATCAACCAAATCGCCAAGACGATCATTGGCTTGCTCAACGGTGAGTTGGGTCATGCGAACGCTATAGCGGCTTTGAGCCACGAACTGAATAAAATTCGATTGAGATATGAAGGAATTGCAAACCTATTCTCTCGAAAAACTCGTGCTTGCACTTTAGAACTCTGGTAGCATGATTGACGAAACTTTGGCGAAACCCATGTTTTTCCCAGGGGGTGGCTTCAAAAAACAGGTGCAGCGATGGCTCATAGCTTTAATGGTGTGAACCGTAACTTGGTCTTCGTAACGGCGCTATTCGGTCTTTTGACTTTGGCTTCTTGCCTGCCCGTTCCGTTGGGTGATCCGGATAAAAGCAAGGTGGATTCCAAGCTGAATGGCTTTTGGATCGATGTCGACGATGCCAACTCTGGCAACATGTATGTCGTTGCGCCGTTTGATTCGCATTGCTACGTGGTTCAGGCCGTGGCGTACACTAAGAAAGACGATCATTACGAAACCAAATCGTCTGCATGGCGCGCCTGGATCACGGAACTCAAAGGTTCGCGGTTTATGACGTTGCAACCGATCGCGCATCTGGCCGATCCGGCTTTCCCGAACGACAAATATTATCCCACCGCGAAAATCGTCCTCGAATCGGGAAAATTAATTTACAAAGGCCTCGAGCCCAACTATTCAAAGTTCAAAGATTTGAAAGATTCTGCGCAACTGGCAAAAATCATTCAAGAAAACATGGATGACTCGAAGATGTATGTTGAAAAGGAAAGCACATTGCGGCGAATGAACGCCGGCAATGAATCAGATGCCATCCTGATGAAATTGGCGATTCCGTAAGTGGAATGGCGGGCCGTTGGAGCCGAGGCGCGGAAGGTGAGATATGGGTCAATCGTCACGGATGGCATTGGTCTTTTTGTTCGTCGCGCAGTGGATACTTCCGGCGAGGGGGGAGACGGCCGCGTTGCCAATAAAGGTGACGCTGAATGACCTCAATTTCCCGAAGAACTCGGGATACCATGTTATCAAAGCCACGGCGGTTGTCGGGAAACAGGTCGTGCCGTTTGCGTGTGGGCTGTTTCTTCCACCGGCGTATTTCAAGACCACTGAAAAGTTACCGATTGTGATTTCGCTGCACACGCGCGGCAACAGCGGCGCGGATGGGGGTGGGGGACTCGTGGGGGAAGGGCTTGGGCTGCTCATTGCTGGCGGTGGTGTCGACACGCGGGGAACCGGGGAGAAGCCGAAAGATGCGATTGATCTTCCGAAGAGCGCCGCGTTCATCGCCCTGATGCCGCAATGCCCGGCGGCCCATGGGTGGGACGAACAACCCGTGCCGCAAATTCTCGCTGAGTTCGTCACGCAAGTTGCCAAAGCCGGGCGCGGCGATGAGGACCGCGTCTATCTCACGGGCTTCAGTTATGGCGGTTCATCAACTTGGGGAATTGCCCTGCAGATCCCCGATCGCTTTGCGGCGATTGTGCCGTTGGACGGTCGCGCAACTCGCGATCCCATGAGCGATGTGCAGAAGCTCAAAGAAGTTGCGATCTACCAAAGCGTCGGAAGCGATGATGCGGACTTTATTCCAGAGTCAACGCGCATGCGCGATGCACTCCTGTCGATCAAGCATTCGCGATTTGTCAATCACATGGTGCAAGGTGGAAACCACTGGTGTTATGGCTCGGTCTACACCGACCCGCAATTCTGGAAGTGGTTGTTCGCTCAGCGGCGAAAGAGCAAGAGTATTGCAACATCCGCAACCCAACCGTCGTTGCAATAAACCCGACACGGTCGCTACGGATACTTGTGCTACTGCGGCGATTTCGCCAGAATCTGCGCATCATGGATGAATCGTCGCCGTTGCCACCTTCGAACGAACCTGCACAGAAACCGCCATCCTTCTCGAAGCGGATCTCAAAGTGGTTGAAGTTTTCACTCCGGTGGGGAATTGCCGTCATCGGGATCTGGTGGGTCGTCAGCCAAATGTCGTTCTTTGACAAAGTGCTGGTTGTCAACTCAAGCGGCATCCCTGTGCCGATGACGCTGAGCGAACCTGATGCGCAGGACAGTCAGGAAGCGTTTCACGTTGTAGGCCGGGAAATGCCGGTTCTGCGTTCAGAGATCGTGAATAAGCCGGATCGAAAAAAGGTCCAGTTGGAAGGCCAACCCGGCGAAGTGAAATTGCTTGGATTGGATATCGAAGGCGATTTAAATCGAAACCCTCGTGTCGAGCGATTGCTTATAGAAACATCGGCGGGGGGCAAGTGGATTACCCCGAATCAAATCGCGGGTGGTTCCTACGTGGTGAAAGTGCCTTATCCGCGCGTGGATGTCGGTGTTGCGCGGCTGGTGCGGCACGCGAGCAGTAAGAATCTTTACTTTCTCATATTCGCCATTTTAATTTTCCCGCTGACATTCATTCTCACCGCAATGCGTTGGCATGAATTGCTCAAAGCACTCGATATTCATATTGGATTGATGCAGGCTTTTACGCTGACGATGGTGGGGGCGTTTTACAACACATTCCTGCCGGGCAGCACGGGTGGAGATTTTTTCAAGGCGATGTATGCCAGTCGCCAGACCACGCATCGCACGCGCGCGGTGATGAGCGTGGTGATCGACCGGGTGATCGGGTTGATTGCGTTGATTATCCTCGGCGGGATCGCGGCGGCGACGCAGTGGGACGTACCGCAATGTCGGCAAATCGCCATCGCGTGCGGCGTGTTGATCACGGGAGTCATCGTCGGGGTCACCGTTTTCTATCAACCGATGCTGCATCGCCTCGTTGGATTGGATTGGATCATCAATCATCTGCCGATGCAGAAGCAGATTCAAAACGCGGTACAGGTGATGTGGATCTATCGCGAGCGACCGACTCTGGTTTTGTTTGCGCTGCTTGTGACGTTCCCGGTTCATATGGCGGTGATTTGCTCGGCGATGTTTTCAGGGATGGCGTTCGGGCTTCCGTTGCCGGCCAGTTACTACTGGGCGATCGTGCCGGTGATTGTGCTATCGGGATCGATCCCGATTTCGCCGCAAGGCGCGGGGGTGATGGAGTATTTCGCGATTCGGTTGACCGAAACGCGCGGGGCGACCATCAGTCAGGCGTTCGCTTTAACGATGTCGATTCGCCTCGTGCAGATTTTGTGGAACCTGACCGGTGTCTATTTCGTCCTCCGTGGCCATTATCACACACCGACCGAATCGGAAAAGCATGAGGTTGAGGTGGATCTGGCGACTTCGGAAGCGGTGTAAAGAACTGGAATCCATGTTACGTCGGATCGACCGCATCCTTCTCCGCGTGCCGCAGCTCGAAAGCGCGGTGAAATATTATCGCGATGTGCTCGGCATGAAGGTCATTCGCCAGGATGCGCGTCTGGCCAATCTCAAGTTGATCGACGGTGATACCGAACTGGTTCTGCATGTTGATGCGGATCTGCCGGCCGAGGCGATCTACTATCTCGTCGACAATGTTCGCGATTTATATCAGCGCCGGGCCAGCCTGAAGCTGACATTCGTGTCGCCTCCAAGCGCCATCTCAAGGGGATATCGGGCGACGGTAAAAGATCCGTTTGGGAACGTGCTGTTGCTCCTCGATCGCACGACCGGCTCATCGGCCGAACAGACGACCGAAGATGCAAAAGCGCCAACCGGTCTGTTTGCAGATGTCGAAACACGATCGCCGATAAAGCGCGAGGCACTGATCAAAGTGTACGAGCAGATCAATCGTACGGCTGATGATCTTCCATACACCCCGCATTTTGAAACCCTCTACTCCACCTACTGTAAATCATACGATCCACCGCCGAGCCGATCGGAAGTATGGCGGCATCTATTGAACCTCCGGAAAGGCGGTAAATTGCCAAAGCTCGGTGAGGCCCGCTCGCAACCGCCCGCGATTTCTCCTGAAGATCGGGAGACGTTGCGACAGATGCTCGGCGATGCGATCGGCAGGCGGGATCGGCTGCCCTACACCAAACGATTTGATGATCTCGTGGATACGTTCAATCAATCACAACCCAGGCCGATCTCTCCTCATCTGGTCTGGCGACTCGTGGCGACGCTTGCGAAGTAAGTGACCGATCATTTATGGGACCTAGTGCTTTGTCATGCTTAAGAATTTAGTGTTGTAAGAGGTGGTGGGTGCCACAGGTCGCGGTACTCCGAGACCTTGTACTTCCAAATACACTGATAGAAATTGCGAGGGTTCTCAAGTGATTCGAGGACCGTCTCGATAAGGTCTGAGAAGGACTTATCACATGGCTATTGCTGCACCCGTTGAAAAATCGATGGACCTCTCTTTCGCGGAGTCCAAGGCACTGATTACCGCCTCACTGAAGAAGGTAACGGCCATTGCGACATTGCCCGAGGTAACCACTCGCATCGTGGCCACTGTGGAAGATCCTAAAAGCACCGCCAGCCAGTTGCATAAGATCATCTCCAATGATCCGGCACTGGTGACGCGCATTCTAAAGGTCGTCAACAGCGCGTTCTACGGCCTGCCGGGGCAAATCGGGTCCGTCGAGCGCGCGATCGTATTGCTCGGATTAAATGCCGTGAAGAATCTGGCGGTCGCGGCCAGCCTTGGGCAACTGTTTCGAGGCGTGAAACTGTGCGAGGGATTCACTGCCAAAGATCTCTGGATGCATTGCGTGGCCGTGGGTGTCACATCTCGTGAACTCGCCCGGAATATGAAAGTACCGATCGCCGACGAGGCATTCCTTGCCGGCTTGATTCACGATGTCGGCCTGTTGGTTTCGCTGCATGTCTATCCAGAAAAACTGCGCACGGTTTGCGAGAAGGTTCAAAAAGAGGGTGGGGATTTCTGCAAAATCGAACGACAGATCTGTGGGGTGGATCATCAGCAATTGGGTCAGGGTCTGACAGAGCATTGGAAATTCACGCAATCGTGTCAGCAGGCGGCGGGATACCATCATCGGCCGCAGGTGTTGGCCGAACAAAGTCGGTTGGTGGTGACGCTCGTGTACGTCGCGGACACGATCTGCGCTCAGAAGAATAAAGGGTTCAACCTTACCGCGAATTCGCAAATTCTGGATCAAGCGGTCATGGAAAAGGCGGGGGTGACGGCAGCAATACTGGAAAAGACGCAGGCGAATCTGGATGCGCTGATTGACTCGGCGACATCGACGCTCTGTTAAATGACCATGCAAAATTTTTGCAGGGGCCGTACTGAGCATGGGAATTCATTCGGCGACGATGAATAACAACAAGTTCACCCACCTGATGTTGCCGCAAAGCATCATCCGTCATAGACGGACTTTCATTCACCAAGTCTGATCATCTCGCGTTTTTTCATCCTAATGCACCAGACCGCTTATTTTGCAGGGTTTGCGAGCGGATGGAATAGCGGCGTGAAAGAATTCTAATTCTGTGCCCATCACGTTTGCTCTATGTCAGACGTGAGTCTGGGAACAAACGTCAGCCTGATTGTCGCGACACTGGATTTGCAGTTGGTCAAACTGCTCCGTGGCGCGATGCGCGCCGCTGACGTTGCCTCAGGCCATCATGGTAAAGGGTTCGGCATTTCGCGCTGCGATTCGTATGATCGCCGAAGGGTCATCCACCCTGAGCCGCGCTATGAACGCCGGCCCGTCATCCACCCAACCCCTCGCTATGCATCGCGGCCCGTCTTGAAACTTCAAAAGACATGCCCGGATCTGATCCCTGTTTCTGCGGCCACCTGCGCGCCGGAGCCATCGCACATCACCAAGTCACCGATTGAACCGCCTTGGAAAACAGTTCCATGGATAAATCCCGCACCACCGGCAAAGGTGATAAAGGTCATCACGCACCGTCCCGATAACGCATTCAAAGGAACCATTATTGACTGCTTTTTCTAACGTTTGCCCTTTCCGATGGTCCTGTATCGTAGATTGCATTGGAAGGATGCCTAAGAGGAGTAAAGATGTTGCAGGAACCGCAAATCGAAGATCTGCTCTGCCTGGTCTCCGCCTTGGACCGCCCGGCGCTGACGCAACAGTTTTTAAATTTCCAGGGAAGCTTCCCCGTCGACTTCACGCCGGAGTTTCTGGAAGGGCTTTCGGTTGAACGATTGCGACACATTCTGATGGCGCTGTTTTTGCAAAATCAGCACTTGCCCGATGCGGCGTAACTTTCCCCGTCACTTCCTCGGATGATACTTCTCATGAATCGCTTTCAACCTCGACTGATCCACATGCGTGTAGATTTGTGTTGTGGCAATATCGCTGTGCCCAAGTAGCTCTTGAACCACGCGTAAATCCGCGCCGCCGCCGATGAGATGGGTGGCAAAGCAGTGGCGGAGGGTGTGGGGGGAGATGTGTTTGAGCAGTCCGCTGGATCGGCCATATTTCTCAACCAGCATCCAAAGGCCGATCCGCTCCATGGGGCGGCCGGTGCGGGATAGAAACACGCCGTCACGGGGTTTTCGTTCCAGTTTGGGACGGCAGTCGAGAAGATAGCGTTCGATGGATTCCTTCGCCGCCCGACCCAACGGCACCACCCGCTCCTTCATCCCTTTGCCCAGTACTCGCACGCATCCAACCTGTAGGTTCAGATCGCGCAGTTTCAACTGGCATAATTCAGTCGCGCGCAGTCCACTGGCGTAGAGCAGTTCCAGAATGGCGACATCGCGAGTGAACAGAAATGATTTTGGATTCGGCGCGGCGATCAATTGATTTACCTGAGCCTTGCTCAAAATTTTAGGGAGATCCCGCTCGGGTTTCGGCCGTTCCAGTTGCAGGAGTACGGGGGAAAAGTCGAACCCCTCGGCGGTCAGGTAGCGAAGGAAGACCCGAATCGCCGCGAGCCGGCGGGCGATGGTTTTGGTCGATTGCCCGCGAAGAGTTTGGCTTTGTAAATAACGGCGGTAGTCATCGGCGCTCCCTTTCAGGAGCGATTCGCCGGTCTTGACGAAATAATCATCGACGTCTTCCAGGTCGCGGCGATACGCATTCAGCGTGTTTTCGGACAGCCCTCGCTCAGACGCCAGATAGAGCAGGAACGTCTTCAACTGCGGCAACGTGCTGCGGGTAATCAACGGGCTGGGAGGCCGTTTGAGTTCGCCGGAAAGCTCTCGCAAAACGGCTGGAGAGCGTGACCTGGACAAACGGTTTGAGGTCGGGTTGGTGGTCGACTTCGCAGGCATGAGGAACACCTTGGACAGCGACAGTTTCTTCTTGAGCATCCGCAAGTCGCCGAGCCCGTCGTTCGATGAGTCGTTCCGCGTAAACGGAACAGGACTCGAATTGGTCGAAGCAGTGTCCCAACGCATGTTCCAGCCGATCAAGGTGGAAATATCGCGAGCAACGCTCGTCAGGACGGTTTAAAAAAGGACAGTTGTGTGATTGTTTATCCATGCCATGACGCTTACTCCTTACGCGTCATTATGCATCATCGGCGAGCCATTCCCCGGAACATTGACGATTCCAATAAAAATCAATCAGAGGGACTGCAATTCCTTGACCAGCCCCTCTTCGTCGTCACTTTCATTCGGAATCTTGTGTTTCTGGAGATCGCGATACGCTTTGATCAGCGAACGCTCGTCGAACCATTCCAACGGCAGGAACATGTCGCGGTTTTGCTTCACGTTAAACAGATGTTGGGCGACCACACCGATGAGATTGATCCCCAATTCTGACGTCGAAGTTTCTTCGCTGAGTGATTGTTTCTCGATCGCCTGGGTGATTCCCGCCATCAGTTCGTGCGAGCGCAACGGTTCGGCGATCAACCCCAGAATCTCCTGGATCTGTCCAAGGGTGACAAGAAAAACCTTCACCGTCTTTTCTCGTGGGCCGCGTTGAAGCACAATAAATCTAAAATCAGACAATCGCCGAACCTGGCGGAAGGCTCCGTTGCCCAGTTCTGAAAGCCGACCGAGGAATGCTTTGATCTTCTGGGCGGACTCAAATCGCAATTCGCTCGCCGCCTGCTGCATTCGTTGAGTTTGCGCGTCGATGAACGGTGCGGGCTGCAATATCACGCTCAGGCTCCACTCGATCATCAGGCGGTATTGTCCCATTGAGATCGACCCATCGCAGGGGGCCGGACATTTACCCATCTCCTTGTAGGCACAAGGTTTGGCGTGAGGCGATTCGAGCAGGATGTTATGAAAACGGCAAAGATCAAAGGTGTCTTCGATCAGCTCAATCCATCGAGAGGCGGCGTGCTTGTCTTCCAGTGGCCCGAGGAAAATGCCGGTTCGCGCGCTCAGATCGACCGTCTTTGTGTATCGGGGGAAATTGGCATTCGGATCGACATGAACAAACCATGCCGGCCGAAAGCCCAGCATGGCTTTGTAAAATTGGGGAAAGATGTCTCGGGCGGCTTCGCAGTAAATCCAGTCGGCTTCGAAAGCACTGTCCACCCGCCGCCAATGGATACGCCGGACGAACTCGCGATAGTTCACCTGTCGGGTCGGACCGAGGTTTTCTTCACTCCCAAGCCGTCGCTTCAAACTATTGCGAAGGTTTCGCACGCACAATAACTGGACAGGCTTATCCGAGGCATCTGCAATCAGATAGACCGCACCCTTGGCGGGAACTCGCCGGATGAATTGCTCGAAGTCCTCATCCGGGGAAAACTCGATGGAATCCGGCAGATGGTACGGGAGATTCACCACATCTATATCTATATATTCTCCGGTCCCCTGTACCTGGTCCTCCGGGGGGAGGGTTAGGGGCGGCGCGACCCGCCGAATGAATTTCAATTTCGAGCGTTCTTCGGTGGGCAGAAAAAGACCCCTCGCCCTAACCCTCCCCCAATGAATACATTGGGGGGAGGGAACGGAAGCTCAATTATTTCGTCGTATCCTTCGCGTCTCCGGCTGCTGCCGGAGCGGGTTTGGTCTTTCGATCGGATTTGCCCGTCGCCGGAAGCTCAGTAATTTCCTTCTTTTGGGCATCCGTCAGAACGGTGGTCATCTCTTCCCTCTGCTGCGCTTCCAACGCCTTGATCTGGTCGGAGAACTTCTTGTGGATCTCTTTAAGCTTGACGGTCTGCTCAGGCGTGAGATCTTTTAATTCACTGTAAGGCTTGATTAATCGGACACCCTTTAATTCCTTCGTGTCCGCTTTTGGTGTGGGCTTGTCGCCTTCAGCCGCGTAACCGATTGCCGAAAATGCCAACAACACAGCCAGTGACGTTCCTAAAACCCGTTGCAATTTCATCGAATGCTCCCGCTCGGATGGTACATGAAGTTCCGCGCGAAGACATTTCGCGCACAAATCAATTGTCGCCAAGCGAACGGGACTTTGTCAATTATATTCCAGATTGTTTTTTGCGCGTCCGTTTGGCTGAATCGCTGCGAAACCGTAAACTTCCTGACGCAATCCGAGCAAAGTGGTGTACCTGACAGGGTACCTAACGTACAATAAGCCACTTAAGTAACGGAAAATGGTGCCGTGGCAACAAAGCTTTCGAGCACTGCTTCACCGACCCTGATCCATTTTTGAAGTTGAAGTGATGATTTACCGCCGTAGTGCGGAGACTTTTTTATGCCGACAACAACAACTGAGATTGAGTCTCTTGCGAATCAAGAATATAAGTGGGGCTTCATCTCCGATGTCGAAGCGGATGAATCGCCAATGGGGCTGAATGAAGAAATTATCCGCTTCATTTCCAAGAAAAAAAATGAACCCCAGTGGATGCTCGATGGCCGCCTCAAGGCCTACCGACATTGGTTGACCCTGGAAGAACCACATGATTGGCCACAACTGAAGTACCCGAAGATCGACTATCAGGCTTCGATCTATTATTCCGCCCCCAAGGCTCGCAAACTGAGCAAGGAAGAGCGGGATGAAACACTGGCCACCTTCGAAAAGCTCGGGGTGCCCGTTCATGAACGAGCCGCGCTCTTGGGAGAAGAACCTTCCGGGGTGGCGGTCGACGCCGTGTTCGATTCGGTGTCCGTGAAGACGACCTTCCAAAAAGCGTTGGCGGAAAAAGGAATCCTCTTCTGTTCGTTTAGCGATGCCGTGCTGAACCACCCGGAGTTGGTGAAGAAGTACATGGGTTCAGTCGTGCCGTACTCGGACAACTATTTCGCCACGCTCAATGCCGCCGTATTTACCGATGGTTCCTTCGTTTACATCCCCAAGGGTGTTCGCTGCCCGATGGAGCTAAGCACTTATTTCCGAATCAACGCTAAAAATACCGGGCAGTTTGAACGGACGTTGATCATCGCGGCCGAAGGAGCGCACGTCAGCTACCTGGAAGGCTGCACCGCTCCGATGCGCGATGAAAATCAGTTGCATGCCGCCGTGGTCGAGTTGGTGGCTTTGGACAATGCAACGATCAAATACAGCACCGTCCAGAACTGGTACCCCGGCGATAAGCAGGGCAAAGGCGGTATCTACAACTTCGTGACCAAGCGCGGTGCCCGCCGTGGAATCAACAGCAAGATCACCTGGACCCAGGTCGAAACCGGGTCGGCGATCACCTGGAAATATCCTTCCTGCATTTTGCAGGGCGACAATAGCGTCGGTGAGTTTTACAGTGTGGCCTTGACGAATAATCTTCAGCAGGCCGACACCGGCACCAAGATGATTCACATCGGCAAGAACACCAAGAGCACGATCGTGAGTAAAGGCATCAGCGCCGGCAAAGGTCAGAACACCTATCGCGGCCTGGTGAAAATCTTGAAAGGTGCCGCACATAGCCGCAATTACACTCAGTGCGATTCGCTGCTTCTGGGCGATAAATGCGGTGCGCATACTTTCCCGTACATCGAAGTTCGCAACACGACGAGTAAAGCCGAGCACGAAGCCAGCACCAGCAAGATCGGCGAAGATCAGCTCTTTTATTGCAAGGCACGCGGTATCGCGTTGGAAGACGCCGTGAACATGATCGTCAGCGGATTCTGTAAGGAAGTGTTCAAAGAGCTGCCGTTTGAGTTTGCGGTGGAGGCTCAAAAGTTGCTCGGTGTCAGTCTCGAAGGCAGCGTTGGGTGACGTTTGGCCGTGAAGGGAACGGGATGCCGAAGAAAATTCGAGAGTTAAAGTCGATGCTCCGCGCGGCCGGTTGGATACAGGTTCCGGGAGGCAAAGGAAGCCACACGAAATAGGCACACTCCAATGTGGTCCGTCGCGTTGTTTTGTCCGGCAATGACGGAGCGGATGCGGATCGATATCAGGAGCGTGACGTTACCAAGGCCGTGATGGAAGCCCAGAAAGGTGAATGAAATGGCCGATATTACAACTCAACCACGGTACACCGTTGTTATTCAGTGGTGCGAAGAAGACAAGCATTATGTTGTTTCACTTCCAGAGTGGGGTCCCTATTGCAAGACCCATGGGGACACCTACGAAGAGGCAGCAAAGAACGCCCGAGAAGTTCTAGAACTACTTCTCGAAGATGAATTCGGCAAACCGGTGAATCCCCCCGCTCCGCACTTGTTTCGATATCCCGGTGCCGATGTGGTCGATCTTCCGGATCAACCAAACGAAAGCAGTCAATTAAACGTCGCAGAGTTGCCGACGAAGCAAAGCGCTTGATAAGCGATTTAGAATGATAGGAACTTTGTAATGGCTCTACTCGAAGTCAAAAATCTTCACGCCCGCATTGCAGTTCCGGGCGGACGCGAAATTCTCAAAGGTTTGAATCTCACGATCAACGCCGGTGAAGTTCATGCCATCATGGGCAAGAACGGGTCCGGAAAAAGCACGCTGTGCGGTGTGCTCGCCGGTCGCGAGACCTACGAGGTCACCGAAGGCTCTGCCACATTCGATGGCAAAAATCTTTTCGAAATGTCCGCCGAAGAACGCGCTCGCGAAGGCATGTTCCTGGGATTCCAATACCCGGTGGAAATCCCCGGTGTCAGCACCAGTTACTTTCTGAAAGCCGCCGTCAATGCCATCCGCAAACATCGCGGTGAAGAAGAACTCGATGCGATGGCGTTTCTCACGCTCGTCAAAGACAAAATGAAAATGCTGGAGATGGACCCCAGCTTCATGAACCGCGCTGTCAACGAAGGTTTCAGCGGGGGTGAAAAAAAGCGAAACGAAGTCTTCCAGATGGCCGTCATCAACCCGCGCCTCGGCCTGCTCGACGAGACCGACAGCGGGTTGGATGTCGATGCGCTCCGAACCATCTCGCATGGCATCAACAAGCTTCACGAAGCCGACCCGAAGCAGGCCGTCTTATTGGTCACGCACTACCAGCGAATGCTTGACTATGTCGTGCCCGATGTGGTGCATGTGATGATCGACGGCCGCATCGTCAAGTCAGGCGACAAAGCCCTGGCTGTCAAGCTCGACACCGAGGGGTATGACTGGGTCGAAGACGAAATGCAAACGGCATGATTGAAATTGTAGGGTCCGCACGAAGCTTGAGAATAGATGGTGGCATGGGCGTCCCGCCCGTGCTTCTTGTTGAAGAAAACGCGGGCGAGACGCCCACGCCACCAAAAAAGTCTCAGGCTCAGTGCGGACCCTACAAAATCCAAGCAATACGACAGACGACAACCGCCGCAGGAGTCCGTAGGATGATCCAAGTGATTGAAGACAAGAATGTGCACCTGTCCAACTTCGACCGCTTCGCGACGCAGGAAGGCATCCGTCATCCTTGGTTGGAGAAGTTGCGTCGTGACGCGATTGCCCGATTCGACCTCGTCGGTTTCCCCACGCGGAAAACCGAAGCCTGGCGATTCACAAATATCGATCCCATCATTCGTACGCCTTTCAAACTCGGGGATATTGATGGTCCGGATGATGGCACTGCCACGACCAGGCATTACACGTTTGGCCGAGACGCCGCCGTCGAACTGGTGTTCATCAACGGCCGATATGTCTCTTCCCTCAGCAAGCACGGCAAACTTCCCCGTGGTGCAAAAGTGTGCAGCATCGCCGCTGCGCTGGAAACCGATGCCGATGTCATCGAGCGCCATCTCGGTAAATATGCAGCCATTGAAGAGAATGCTTTTGTCGCGCTGAACACCGGATTTGTCAGCGACGGTGCATTTATCCATCTGCCCACGGGCACGTTGGTTGAATTGCCCATCCATCTGATTTTTATTTCAACCGCCGGTGATGAACCGACGGTCTCTCATCCCCGAGTTTTGGTTGTCGCCGAAGACAATGTTGAAGCGACCATCGTCGAAAGCTACGTCGGTTCCGGCAGCGGAATCTACTTCACGAACGCCGTCACGGAATTTGTCACCGGTGCCGATTGCCGTATCGATCACTGCAAGCTGCAGCAGGAAAATCTGACGGCGTACCACGTCGCCACCATGCAAGTCGATCTCGGCACGCAAAGCCGATTCATCAGCCATGCCGCCACGATCGGTGGCAAGCTCACGCGCAATGATCTCAACGTCAAAATGAACGGCGAGCGCGCCGACGCCACCCTTAATGGCCTGGTCATCATCGGAGGCGATCAACATTGCGATAACCACACGCTTCTTCATCACGAAAAGCCCAACTGCCCAAGTCATGAACTCTACAAGCATGTACTCAGCGGCCGCGCCACCTGTGTATTTAAGGGACAGATCTTCGTACAAAAAGATGCCCAGAAAACCGACAGCAAACAGTCGAGCAAATCCCTGCTTTTAAGCGACGATGCCTACATGAACAGCCAGCCGGCGCTCGAAATTTACGCCGACGACGTGAAATGCACGCACGGTTCCACCATTGGCCCGGTTGATGAAGAAGCCGTGTTCTATCTCCGCTCCCGTGGCGTCAGTCTCGAAGCCGCCCGTCATCTTCTCACCTATGCCTTCGCCGCCGATGTCACCCGCCGAATGCGCGTCGCGCCCGTACGGCGACGCTTGGAAGATTTCATGGCCGCCCAGCATGGCCTGCCGCAGGACCTGCGGATTACCGATCTCGGTTCGCACGATGAAAAGGCAAGATAATGGGTTATACTCTTATGAGTACTGACCCCAGGAGACACCTATGACTGTCGCTGAATTAACGCGGCCTATCACCCCGGAAGATTTGCTCCATCTGCCCGATAACAGCACGATGGAACTGGTTGACGGCCAAATCGTGGAGAAAAATGTGAGCGCAGAATCAAGTAAGATCGAACTCCTGTTTTCTTTTCGACTTCATGCCTTTCTTCTTCAGCACCCCGTTGCCGAGGTCTATCCGGCGAGTCTCGGCTATCAGTGCTTTGAAGATAGTCCCGAAAAGGTCCTCAAACCCGACACGACAGTAATATCGCTCGATCGTTTGAAAAAGCTGTCCGATCCCGACCTAGGTTATATGCCGATCGTTCCCGATTTGGCGATTGAGGTGATTTCACCCAACGACATGGTCTACAAGGTCGATGAAAAAGTGCGCGAATATCTCGACGCCGGGTTCCCGCTCATTTGGGTTGCGGATCCGAAGGCCCGCACCGTGACGGTCCATCCCCTCAAAGGCAAGCCCGTCATTTTTTCCGCCGATGATGAACTGACCGCCGAACCACTCCTCCCTGGCTTCCGCTGTAAAGTTGCCGATTTCTTCCCGGTTCCAGCAACCCCGGCCAAGCAATGATCACCGTGACTATGATATGGTCCAATGACGCAGATTCGCTCTCCTCAACTTCGTCCACTACGCCTGTTTGACGTTCAGAAAGTCCGCGCTGATTTTCCGATTCTCCAAACCACCGCGCACGGCAAACCACTCATCTACCTCGACAACGGTGCCACTACCCAAAAACCGCGCTCCGTCATCGACGCGATTTCACACTACTACGAATCCCAAAACGCCAACGTCCATCGTGGCGTCTATGAGCTAAGCCAGATTGCCACGGAAGCCTATGAAGCCGCCCGTGTGAAGGTGCAGAAATTTATCAATGCCGCCGACTCTGCGGAAATTATCTTCACGCGCGGGGCCACGGAGGCGATCAATCTCGTCGCCACTTCATGGTCGCGAGCGTTTCTGAAAGCCGGTGATGAAATCCTCGTCAGCGCGATGGAGCATCACTCGAACATCGTTCCCTGGCAGATGGCCTGCGAGTTGACGGGGGCCAAGCTCCGCGTGATTCCGATGAACGATGCCGGTGAATTGTTGATGGATGAATTCGCAAGGCTTCTGAACCCGCGTGTGAAGCTGGTCGCCGTCAATCACATTTCCAATTCACTCGGCACGATCAATCCCGTGGAAGAAATCATTCGGCAATCGCACGCGGTCGGCGCAAAGGTGCTGATCGACGGCGCTCAGTGGATCGCGCATGCTCCAACGGATGTCCAGAAACTCGATGCGGATTTCTATTGCTTCTCCGGTCATAAACTCTACGGCCCCACGGGCATCGGTGTGCTCTACGGCAAGCGTGCGCTGCTCGAATCCATGCCGCCGTTTATGGGCGGGGGGGATATGATCCGCAGCGTTACGTTTGAAAAAACAGAGTACGCCGACCTCCCTAACAAATTCGAAGCCGGTACGCCCGACATCTGCGGCGCAATCGGCCTCGGTGCCGCGATTGATTTCGTGACCCATATCGGATTCGAAAATATCGTTCCACACGAAGAAAAAATACTGGAATATGCGACCGAAAAACTCTCGAAGATTCGCGGCCTCCGCATCATCGGCACCGCCCGGCGAAAAGCGGGTGTAATTTCCTTCGTGATCGAAAATCCGCCCATCTCTCCGCTGGATCTCGGCACTCAACTCGATTCCGAAGGCATCGCCGTCCGCACCGGTCATCACTGCTGCCAGCCGGTGATGGATCGATTCAAAATCAGCGCGACGACTCGCGCATCCTTCGCGATGTATAACACGACCGACGATGTGGATGCGCTGGCGACCGCGCTCGAAAAGATTGTCCGGAAAGCCACGCCGCACGTAACGACGGTCAACGCGCCAACGCCGGCCGCCGCGCCGAATTCCTCCGAATTAAAATTCCCGCCCGCATTCGCGGCATCGCCAAACGAGGCGGCGGATAAACTCGCCGAAGACTTTGAATTCCTCGGTGATCGCGACGCGCGAAATGAATATCTGCTCGACCTTGGCCAGAAACTCCTTCCGCTTCCTGACGCCCTAAAGACTGATGCCGCCCGCGTTCATGGATGTATGAGCACGGTCCACCTAATGGGTCGCCGCCATGCGGGAAACGGGAATCGCCTGGATCTTCTCGGCAGTTCCGATGCCCACATCGTGCGCGGATTGATCGCCGTCCTGCAAAAACTCTTCGCCGGCCAAGAAGCCAGAGAGATTCTCGCGTTCGACGTGCAGGCCTTTTTCCACAGAATCGGCCTCGACCAATTCGTCAGCGCCCAGCGGCGCAACGGCCTGCAAGGCATGGTCGAACGCATTCGCCAATTGGCTGCAAATATCAGTGGCATGGGCGTCTCGCCCGTGCATCCTACGAGCGAAGAACATGGGCGAGACGCCCATGTCACCTCAGAAAAAAAATCCCATGACTGAAGAATCAGCCCCAACCCCGCATCGGCAGCCGTTAACGGTTTTACCCGACCCCGAAAAAGAGGCCGCCCTGCAAGCCATCGCCGATCTTCAAGCCGCCAGATTGGCCGAACCCAAACCGGCTTCCGATAAACCCGCTAAGCTTCTGACTCCCCATGAAAAGAAGCTGCTCGAAGGCCTCGTCATCAAAGCCGTCCGGCAGATTTACGACCCCGAAATCCCCGTCAATATTTACGAGCTCGGCCTGATCTACAACATCGACGTCGACGACACCGGTGGTGTCAAAGTCAAAATGACCCTCACCGCTCCCGCCTGCCCCGTGGCCGGTTCGTTGCCCGGCGAAGTGGAAAAGAAAATCGAATCCATCCCCGAAGTCCGCAGCGCCGAGGTGGAACTTGTCTGGGAACCTTCCTGGTCCAAAGATCGCATGTCCGAGCTGGCTCGCATGACCCTCGACATGATGTAGACGCACCTCCCGCTTTCACTCCCCAAAAAATCCGTTACTGTGGACTTCGCATTCAATATAGCACGGCGTTTACGCCGGTTCTCTCTCAACCGTAGCAAAGGAACCCCATGCCCGAAGAAATGGAATCACCCACCGAACAAGCCCAGGAAGACATGCACCATCATGCAACGCATTCCACTGAAAAATGGGTCGGTTGGGTCGCTCTAACCGCTGCATTTCTCGCGGCGTTGGCAGCTTTCACCGGTTTAAAAGCAGGTGACCACGCGAATGAAGCTTTGTTCGAGCAGACGCAGGCGTCGGATAAATGGAACGAATACCAGGCCCAGAAGAGCAAGTCGATGGCGACCATGAACAAGAATGAAATTCTTGTGGCGATGGGGAAATCCGTCAGTGAAGCCGACAAAGCCAAGCTGGAAGAGCGAGAAAAGAAGCAGGAAAAGCTCAGTGAGGAAGCCACCGAATTGCAACATAGTGCCGGACAACATCTGAAGCGGCATAAGACGCTTGCGCCCGGTGTCACGCTGTTTCAAATCGCCATCGCCATGGCCGCCATCACGGTACTCAGCAAATGCAAACCCATCTGGTTTGTAAGCATCGCGCTTGGAATCGCCGGAATCTATTTTCTCCTGCAAGGCACGCTGTTATTTCATGCGGCGTAAAGCGATTTTCTGGTCGCTGAACTCGTGGTGATCCGGATTTCGGCCCAGTTGAGCGAACCACTATGACCACCCGAATCCTCCTCGCCCGTCACGGTGGAACGCTTTGGAGCAACGACGATCGCTTCGCAGGCTCCACCGATATTGATCTTTCCGATGAAGGCCGCGCGCAAGCCACCGCGCTCGGAGAAAGACTCGCGACCGAGCAGATCGATGCCGCCTATTGCAGCGGGATGAGGCGCGCCATCGAAACGGCAACATTGGCTCTCGGTTCACGAATGATCCCGCTTATTAACGAACCCGGCCTACGCGAAATCGATCACGGCCTGTGGGAAGGAAAGCGGCACAAAGAGGTTGAATCCCAATACGCCGCCGACTACACCGCTTGGGATGCCGACCCTTTCATGGCTCCACCGCCCGGGGGTGAAAGCGGCTTGCAGGTACTCGCCCGCGCGCTCCCGGCACTTCGGAAAATCGTCGTTGATTGCGCAGGCAAAACGGTTCTCGTCGTCTCCCACAAAGCGACGAATCGCCTGTTGCTCTGTAGCCTGCTTGGAATCGATGCAAGACTCTATCGCGAAAAGATCACCCAGGATCTGGCGTGCTTGAACGTGCTGATCTTCAAGACTCCGTCATCCGTTCGCGTGGGTCTGATGAATGACATTTCGCATTACACGAACTTCTCGAAATAGCAGGGTATAATGGCTCACTATGAGTGATTTCTTTGGCTCCGGGCGATTCTATGTTGCACCACCCCAAACGCCCCACACCGAGCATGTCATCGTGCGACGACCGTTGCAGCGCGTACTCGCGTTTACCGGTCGAACCATCGATGACATCGTCAACAGCCCGATCGCCAAAAACCAGGTCCTTGGCTACTACAAATTGCACTGCTGGGTCGATCGAGGAATTGAAATCTCTGACATGGAAAAAGCATGGAATCCTCTCGGCAGGCGCACTTGATGGCCGTCCTTTACGTTTGACCGATTCCATTTTACGCTGGCCGCATGGCATCGAATCTATCGGAACTGCAACAGCGATTTTCAATTCCCAATCTCGTAAACATCAACGCCGGGAAGGGCGGTCTCACACGTATATCGGTGACCACACCCCTGGCCACCGCTGAAGTATATCTTCACGGCGCACACGTCACGCACTTTCAACCCGCAGGCCAAAAGCCATTGCTATGGGTCAGCGCCGAGAGCCTCTTTCAAACGGATAAAGCCATACGCGGTGGCGTGCCGATTTGCTTCCCCTGGTTTGGCCCGAAAGCTGGCGATCCCTCCGCCCCGGCGCACGGTTTCGCGCGTACGCGAGAATGGCAAATTGAATCTGTCACATCACAGCCTGATGGTTCGGTCGAACTGACACTCTCACTGGCTGCCGATGCTCAAACCCTTCAACGTTGGCCATTCGACTTTAAGGCGATCTACCTCATTCACATCGGAAAAAAGCTGGAGCTCGCTCTGCTCGTGCATAACTCTGGCACTGCAGCCTTCCAGATCGAAGAAGCTCTGCACAGTTATTTTGCCGTTGAGGACGTTCAAAAAGTTTCTGTCACCGGGCTGGAAGGAACAACCTACCTCGACAAAGTCGACGGCCAAAAACAAAAGCCTCAAGGCAACGACCCAATCGCGATCACCGCCGAAACCGATCGAGTCTACCTGAAGACTCAATCGACCTGCCGACTCAATGATCCGGCCCAATCCCGCCAAATCATCGTCGAGAAATCCGGCTCTCAATCCACCGTCGTCTGGAATCCCTGGATCGCCAAAAGCAAAGCAATGGCCGACTTCGGTGATGATGAATGGAAGCAGATGCTCTGTATCGAAACCTGCAACTTAGGGGACGACCGCATCACGATCCAACCCGGAGCATCTCACGAAATGAGCGCGTTAATTAGTATCGAATGAAGAATGCCTATTGTGGCGCGGGCTTCCAGCCCGTGTTGAAGGCGTAACTATTAGAGCGTTTTTCAACTTGGTCGGGTGCCACAGGTCGCGGTACTCCGAGACCTGTGCGGGTCATTCACTGAAAAAAGCACAGGTCTGCGAGTACGCCGACCCGTGGCACTCCGACATCTAAGCGACCTACGAAGCTGAAAAGTGCTCTAATTGTGATTTTCTTCGCGCCCTCGTGGTAATCCCCGGTTGCTGATCCCTCAAAACGCATGGGCGATCATCTCGTCATGAATTTCAGAGGTTGACGCAAACTGCAGCCCCGTATTAAACCCCATCGCCCGCGCGACCTGTTGCACCCACCACCAGTCCGGTTTGGATTGCGTCTGGCTTTCCGCATCTCCTTCCCCGCGCCAGGCCGGGAAAAAAATATCCGCCTGAATCGTCGAGGGAATGTCATCCTGAAAAATCACGAGGGCGACTGAAGCGGTAAATTGGCGGATATCATGTGACCCGAAGAGCCAGATGGCTTGAATCTCGCCGCGCCCCAAAGCGCCGGTCGCTTCGGTGAGATCGCCGAAGAGTCGCGCCGTGCGTAATGAGCCTTTGGCGAATTTCGATGCGACGTAGTGCGTTTCGGCGGGCAAGGAATGAGAGACGCAAAATCCAATCGCGTGCGGGCCATCGGTTTGTAAAATGCGCGTCAACTGTCTGCCGGCCTGAGCGATTGCGCGGCTGGGCGAGACGGCCATCGGTTCATCGGCGCGCGTCTCCCGAAGTGTTGCAAAATTCGAAGGTTCAGTAGACATCTCGCAGATACCGCTTGCTCTTTCCCATTTCTGAAATATATGCCGCCGCCCCTTCCTTCGTCATTTTTCCCTGCTCGGCGACGATCTGGTGCAGTGCCCTTTCCACATCCGCCGCCATCCGTTTCGCATCACCGCACACACAGAAGCTGCCGCCTTCACTCAACCATTTCCATATCTCGGCACCGTTTTCCAACATGCGATGCTGTACGTAAATCTTTGCCTGTTGATCGCGGCTAAACGCCAGATCCAGCCGGGTCAGCAGTCCGCTTTCGCGATAGGCATGAATCTCGTCTTGAAAGAGGAAGTCCGTCGATTGCCGTTGATCGCCGAAGAAGAGCCAGTTCTTGCCGGTGGCCCCGACTGCTTTACGTTCTTCCAGGAACGCGCGGAACGGAGCGATGCCCGTCCCCGGACCCACCATCATTAGCGGGGCGGCATGATCCGTCGGCACATGGAATTTATGGGCCGGTTGAATGAAGACACGCACCTTTTGCCCCGGGCGCACCCGATCCGACAAATAGCAACTGGCAACGCCTTTTGATGCCCGGCCGGCCTTGTTCGTGAAGCGGACCACACCCACCGTCAGATGCACCTCATTCGGATGCGCCTTGAGCGACGAACAGATCGAGTAAAGGCGCGGCTGCAACGGAGCGAGCGTCGCCACGAATTCACTTGGCGGTGGACATGCCGACGGGAAACGGTGCAGAATATCGAGAATCTCTTTGCCATCCAACGCCGCTTCGGTTGCTGCTTCATCCGCGATGATCGCGTTCAATTCGGTCGCCTCATCGGCGTTCTTACAGTGTTTGGCCAGCAGTTGAAGCAAACTTTCGCCGACCGGCCGCGTGATCGAATAGTGATGCATGAGCGCTTCACGCAAGCTCGTGTGCTCACCGTCACGGCCTTGCACATCTTCGGCACCACTTGCATGCAATGCGACCAACACCGATTCAACCAGCTCCGAGCAGTTTTCCGGATACACACCCAGCGCATCGCCGACGTTGTAAGTCAGACCGCTATTCTGCAAGCTCAAAACGATCAGACGCGTGTCTTTGTCGCTGCCTGGTTTGTTGAGCAGAACATTCTTCACCAGTCGAGCGGGGAACGGATTGTTCCGGTCATACTTTGAAGAAGTCCCCGCATCGTCGCGCACCGGTTTCGCACTAATCTTCACCTGTGAAACCGGAATCAAATTCGACGCCACCAACTCTTTCAACTTCTTCGATGTATCTTTCCCACCCGGCGTACACAGCGAAAGACTTTTCTCACGCCCGTCTGCAATCGCCTCGGCGTAGGTCTGACAGAGGTACCCGCACGAGCCGCAATCGAGCTGTGCCATCGCCGCCATTAACTGGCGCGGCGCGGGTTTGCCTTCGGCGAGCTTCAATCGATCGGCCAACGAAAGAGCCGCATCATGCCAGGGCATCTCCTCTTCCGCCTCCTTGACCGGCGCGGCGGGCTGTGCAGGCACAGGCACTTGAATGTCCGAAGAAACCCCAACCATCCCCGCAAAAAATCCATTGAGCCAGGCGCGCTGTGCGTTTGAAAACGGTGCCGTATGGGGAAGTGCTGGTGCTGACATTTTTAGGACCTCTTCAACGTGGCATGGGCGTCTTGCCCGTGCAATCTTTCTCGGATGAAAAGCACGGGCGAGACGCCCATGCTACCTGTCGTCAAATCACATTCCTGCCGTCATCGCCTGCTGTTCAAACACCGCGAGCAACTCATCGGTGGAATACCGTCGCGTGAAATCCTGGAACGATTCATGGAGGCTCGTTCGATGATCCTGAAAAGACCGCAGCATGCGTTCGAGCAATGCCGGCGCATCCGTCGCGGTGATACTGCTGTAGATCTGGCGGCCGATATCTTGTCGTTCGCCATACCCACCGCCGACAAACACGTGATAGCCATCCACCATGTCTTCGCCGACTTCCACTTTCGTGCCGAGCAATCCGATATCCCCGATGTAATGCTGCGCACACGAATGATGGCAACCCGTCAAATGGATATTGACCGGTGCGTCGAATGTCAGCCGCGCGTCGAGGTAATCCGTGATCTCCAGGCCGTGTTTTTTCGTGTTGGCGTTTGCGAATTTGCACCCCGCGCTCCCCGTGCAGGCCACCAACGCACCGCGCACGCTGCTGGCCGACCAGTGGAATCCAATCGCTTCGAGTTCTTCCTTCACCGCCTGAATTTTCGCCGCCGGAATATCGCTGATCAGCAGGTTCTGCCAGACCGTCAATCGAATCGACCCACTCCCATGCCGGTCGGCGATATCCGCCAGCTTCCGCAGTTGCTCACTCGTCATTCGCCCCACGGGCAGAACAACGCCCACGTAATACAACCCCGGCTGCTTCTGCACATGAAACCCGACATGCCCGTGCGGCATCACCTTTGGGCGCGGCTCACAATCAGACAGCGCGAATCGTTGCAGCTTTCGACCCAGATGCTTTTCAGTTTGTTCGATGAACCAGTCGAAGCCGTGCTTATCCAGCACATATTTCAACCGGGCTTTTTTCCGATCGGTCCGATCGCCATGATCGATAAACACCCGCACGATGGACGATGCCACCGCCACACATTCATCCGTTGTAAGCAAAATGCCCGTGTCTTTCGCAAAATCTTTGTGACCTGTGATTCCCCCCAGCGTCAACCGGAAATACACACCTGCCGCAACCGCCTTACCCTCCCCGATCTGCACCGCCGTGAAACCGATATCATTCGTATCTTCAAGCGCGCTGATCGTGCCACCACCATCAAACGCAATATTGAATTTGCGCGGCAGTCCGTACATCTCGCGATGATTCAAAATGTGATAGTGCATCGCCCGCGCCAATGGCCGCGTGTCGATCAATTCCTGGCGATCAATCCCAGCCGTCGGGCTTGCGGTGATGTTGCGAATATTGTCCGCGCCGGATCCCCGGGCGATAATTCCAAGATCGCAAAGCCCCTCGAGCACATTCACCGTATCCGTCGGCTTGATCTCCCGAATCTGCAGATTGGCCCGCGTGGTCACATCCGCATACCCGCCCCCGAATTTTTCCGCGAGCGACGCGATCCCGCGGAATTGATGACTGCTCGACATCCCCCCATGAATCCGCAGCCGACACATGAACGAATCCTGCGCCGGTGAAACATAAAACATGCCCTGGTACTTAAAAACCAAAACATCCCCACCCTTGGGGAATTTACCATCCTTGGCATGCTGCACCACCCGATCCCAAAGATCCAGCGGAAACGCATCGCGCTTCGATTGCTCCTCCGGGCAGAGCTTCTTGCCATCGGCAATAAACCGATCCTGTGCCAGCCGAAGAAACGCATCGGGTCCATTGCCCGCCTCCCCCCCACGAGGCAGTTTGACGGCCGGCAACCCGAGCGTCCCCGAGAACGTCGGCAGTCTCTGCGAAAGCCCAGAACCGGCAACAAATCCTTGCAGGTACTGCTTCTGTTCTTCCGTGAATTCTTCTGCGCTCATGGCCACATCCAAGTAGTCCTCTCCCCACCCGTTAAGAACAAGATGGATGCCAAAGCAAGAGCCTCGCTTTAAATAGAGTACGGCAATGGGTTTTGAACGATTCCCGTCTATTGGGCGCGCATCCACCGTTCCGCATGTGGGTGCTGCTGATAAACTGCGCAACCTCTGGCGCTGAGCGCGAAGACTTGCCCGCACACAAAGTAGGCGCGCATTCGACTTTCGCTTAGGAACTACGCCCCCACCTTGCATCGCCCGGTCCCATAATGTGCCCCCGAAACTGGC
>JBBRMF010000038.1:0-28198 GCA_038230975.1 Tepidisphaerales bacterium | reverse complement strand
GGCGGATGTGGCTCGAAATCTTGCGCGGACACAACAAAATCCCTGAGCTTCTACGTCGATGTGCAGATGGTCAACGGAAACAGGCCGCTCGGCTCGTGAGTGATTTGCCGTTACAATCGCGAGTCTATGCAGACCAACCACGAATTGATCATTGAGCCCAATGGATTGGACGTCGAAAAACTGCCCAAGCCCCTCCACTGGGCCGAGTTATTTGGCAACGATCATCCGGTCGAACTGGAAATCGGCAGCGGGAAAGGAACGTTCCTGACGGAGCAGGCCAAGGCACGGCCGGAGGTGAATTTTTTTGGCATCGAGTGGGCCCGCTGGTTCTGGCGATACGCCAGCGATCGGCTTCGTCGTAACAACTGTACGAACGCCCGCGCGGTTCGCGCAGAGGCGAGTTTCTTTCTGACGGAGTTCGTGCCGGAAGGCAGCCTGTCGGTGTTGCATATCTATTTCCCCGACCCCTGGCCAAAAGCCCGTCACCATAAACGGCGATTGCTGCAGGCGAAGTTCATGCCGTTGGTCGAAAAGGTGTTAATGCCAGGAGGCCGACTGCAAGTGGTGACCGACCATCAGGGGTATTTCGAGGAAAATATCGAACCCGCCGTGCGCGGGTCGAAGTTGAAGGTTGTCGATTACAACCGCCCGGGTTCCGCCGCCGACGGTGAATTTGTCGGCACGAACTTCGAGCGAAAGTACCGACGCGAGGGCCGCCCGTTTTACGCGGTGGCGGCCATCAAGGAAGCGTTGGCATAAGGGTTTTCCTCAGGATGGCCGCCCGTTGCAAATTCTGATGCTTGGCGGTTTTTCAGTATGTTAAGGATGCGTTCAGGCAATCGCGATCGATCGGTATTACGACGACCATCTTAAAAATCCAAACTGATTTGGGAATACGTAATACCACTTGAGGAGTTATACTCCGCGACGGGTTCGACTTGTGTCGACCGCCAAGATTTTTCTTCCTCATTTTCAGGAGTTGTATATGAAGAGCAGCACCAAGTTTTCGATCGCCGCCGCCGCCTTGAGTGGTTTGTTGATGGGTACCGCCGCCCGGGCCGCCACGATCACCGTTCCCTCTGCCCCGACCAAGCAACAGTCGATGCAGAAATTTGTCGACGCTGGCCAAAAGGCCGTCAGGCTCGCTGATGAGACCGCCAAAAAGCATGACTGCGCCGGCAAGAATGACTGCAAGGGCCAGGGCGGTTGCAAGAAAGGTGACAACGAATGCAAAGGCAAGAACAGCTGCAAGGGTAAAGGTGGCTGCGCGACCAACAAGGAATCCAAGTAATTTGATATTCGTCAGTTGTCAGTGGTCCGTGGTCAGTTGTAAATAAATCATTTTGTGGTTTAACAACTGACGACGGATCACTGCCAACTGACATTTTCCCAGGTTCAAATGCCCGCAAATCGCTTTAATGGCCATACAGATCTCGGGGTCGGCATCGGCTTGCGCGTGCCGCATTACTCACACATTCTTTCCAAGAAGCCGACCTGTGACTGGTTCGAGATCATCAGCGAAAACTTCATGTGCGACGGCGGCCGTCCGCTGGAAGTGCTTGATGAAATCCTCGCCCAATACAAAGTGGTTCAGCATGGCGTGTCGATGTATTTTGGTTCGACCGATCCAATCGACCGCGTGCAGCTTCGCAAATTAAAGGCACTCGTCAAACGCACTAAGACGCCGTTTCTGAGCGATCACTTGTGCTGGGGCAGTGTCGATGGAACGTACACTCACGATCTGCTGCCGGTGCCATACACATTTGCCGCCGCCAAAAACACCGCCGATCGAATCAAGTTCGTGCGAGATACGCTTGAAATCCCAATCATCGTGGAAAACGTAAGCAGCTATGCCGAGTTCCACGCCTCGGAAATGAATGAATGGGAATTCCTGAGCGAAGTGGTCGAGCGTGCCGACTGCGGTATTCTGCTCGACGTGAACAACATCTATGTTTCGTCGCAGAATCACAGCTTCGATCCCTATGACTATCTGAACGGCGTTCCGCACGCGCGGGTCGGTCAGATCCACATCGCCGGGCACAGCAAATACGAAAAATACATCCTCGACACGCACGATCACGCGCCGATTCCAACGGTCTGGAAAATGTATGCCCACGCCATCGAGAAAGCAGGCTCCACCGCCACGCTGCTGGAATGGGACGCACATATCCCCAGCTTCGACGAGGTTCATGGCACGGCTTTGAAAGCAAATCAATTTCTAGCAAAATCCGTCGATGCGCGAAAAAACAAGAATCGCGTGTTGAGTAAGATCGCGTAATTTTTTTACCCAAAGAATAGCCACGGAGTCACAGATACACAGAGAATAAAATCAATTCTGGTTTTTTCTCGGTGTTCTCCGTGTCTCCGTGTCTCCGTGGCAGAATTTTTTCGGAACCTTTGTTCATCATGAAAACGAAGCGCCAAACTCACGCCGAGCTCTGTGAACTGCAACGTCGCGCCGGTTCTGCGATCATGCGCCGCCTGAGTCCCGCTGGCCAGATGCAAAAGACCTGGATCGATGGCCGCCCCACCGCCGACGTGGTTGCCGAATTCATCAAGCCCAACGATCGGTTGACCAGTTTCGACCGCATTGAAATATACAATCGCCAATACTGGTTTCGGTTGATCGATTGTCTTTACGACGATTACCGCGGATTGCAGGCCGTTCTCGGGCAGACCAAATTCAATCGACTGGCCATCGAATATCTCGATCGATATCCTTCCCGTTGCTTCACGCTCCGCAATCTTGGCAGCCGACTCGAAACATTTCTGGAAGAGCGGCCTGATCTGATCCAACCCCGCGAAGAGCTTGCCAAAGAGATGGCGAAATTTGAATGGGCTCAGGTGGTCGCGTTCGACGGGCTTATGGAAACGGCCGTCACGGTCGATGATCTGCTCGGTGCCAATCCTGCAAAACTCCGCCTGGCGTTACAGCCGTTCATCACGTTGCTGGCCCTTCGTTGGCCGTTGGATGACTGGTCGATTGCGCTGAAAAACGCCGCCAACACGCTCCGATCCGAAGCAAGTAATGCGGTGGAAACAGATGCGAAGGCAACGATCAAGCGACCGAAGCTGCCCAAAAAAGAATCCGTTTTCATCGCCGTTCATCGCTATCAGAACACGCTTTATTACAAGCGACTTGAGCCCGAAGCCTTTGCCATGCTTTCGGCATTGCGCGATGGCAAGTCGCTCGCGGCGGCCGTCGGCGTTGTCATGCAGAGCGATCAAGATCGTGACTGGTCTGCGGAGGTGCAGAAGTGGTTCGCAAGCTGGACATCGATGGGGTGGTTTTGCCGGCGGAAATAATTCATCCTTCCCATCGGTTGGATGAATATGATATCCGCAAAAAACAATATCGTGATCAAGTCTTACGAGTTGCTCATCTACTCGGCGACAATACTTCAATCTATTTTTCTGCTGGCAATTCGATCCATCTGGGGCTGGCAGTTTTTTCAGGCGGGCAAAGGAAAGCTCGGAAACCTGTCAAACGTCACGGAATTCTTTACATCACTTCACATTCCACTGCCCCACCTCAATGCGATTGTTGCGTCCACGACTGAATGCTTTGGAGGGTTGCTGCTGCTGCTTGGGTTGGGTGGGCGGCTGGTCTCCGTACCGTTAACGATCACTATGATCGTCGCCTATCTGACTGCGGAACGAGCGGATATTCACGGCATGGACGATTTCGTAAAAGCCACGCCGTTCCCATTCCTATTCACCGTACTGGTGGTCCTCTGTTTTGGGCCAGGAAAACTGTCGCTCGATTTTCTGATTGAGCGATTTGTCCTGAAGAATTGCAGCTGCGCGTTGCCGCACAACCGCGGCTTTGAAATGATCAATCCAAATGCTCATTCTTCGTAATCGACCTATGCGAAAAACATTGTTCACTGTCGTGAAGCTTCTCGTTTCATTTACCGCCGCAAATCCGCTTGTTTCAAACGCAAGACCGCTTGCTGCGCGTGCGGCTCATTGTGCGGAAGTGGCAACGTCCACTGCTCAGCCGGCAATCGTCTGGGAAAAATGGTCTGACGATCTCTTCGATCGCGCCAAGAAGGAAAACCGCCTCGTCATTCTCGACCTCGAAGCCGTGTGGTGCCATTGGTGCCATGTGATGGAAGAGACGACGTATCGCGATGATTTAGTGCGAAAATTGATTGGGAAGAAATATATCGCCGTGCGCGTCGATCAGGATTCTCGGCCGGATCTGTCGAACCGCTACGAGGATTTTGGCTGGCCCGCCACGATTATTTTTGCTCCTGACGGGAAAGAATTGGCTAAACGCCAAGGTTACCTGCGTCCAATGGAAATGTCCTCGATGTTGCAGGCTTTCATTGATGATCCGACTCCCGGCCCATCCATTCGCGGCCAGGATCAGGTTCAGCCGGCCACCACGGCGGCGCTCTCCCCGGCGATGCGCGGAACACTGATCGCGCAACTGAAAAACGCGTATGATTCGAAGAACGCAGGTTGGGGAACGGTCCACAAATTTGTCGATGCGGATGTGATCGAGTTCTGCATCGCCGTCAAAGATGCCGACCTACGGAAGATGGCTCGCGAAACACTTACCGCCGGCAAAAAGCTGATCGATCCCGCCTGGGGAGGCGTCTACCAATACAGCACGGACGGCGACTGGGATCATCAGCATTTTGAAAAAATCATGTCTTATCAAGCCGACGATTTGCGCACGTATGCCCGCGCTTCGATCGCATTTCACGAGCCCGAATTTCTGAAGGCTGCGAAATCAGTTCATTCATTCTTGAAGGCGTTTTTAATGAGTCCAGAAGGTGCTTTTTACACCAGCCAGGACGCCGATCTGGTGAAAGGCGAGCATTCTGCCGAATACTTCGCGCTGAACGATGCGGATCGGCGGAAAAAGGGTGTGCCGGTAGTCGATCAACACATTTATGCCCGGGAGAATGGTTGGGCCATCGAAGCGCTCGCCGCGCTCTATGGCGTCACGGGTGGTGAAACCACGCTCACCGAAGCGAAACGGGCGGCCGCGTGGATAGTCATTCATCGAACTCTGGCTGTTGGTGGTTTTCGGCACGGTGAAAAAGATGAAGCCGGGCCATATCTTGGCGATTCCCTGGCGATGGGCCGGGCATTTTTGGCGCTATACACTTCAACCGCAGATGCACAATATCTAAAGAAAGCGCTCGCGGCGGCGAAGTACATCGACAGGAATTTTGCGTTGAAAGAAGCCGGTTACGCAACCGCTATCGCACACGGTTCTTTTCCATCGCAAGTGCAAATCGATGAAAACGTGTCACTCTCGCGTTTCGCAAATCTGCTTTACGCTTACACCGGAGATGCGGAACTTCGCACGATGGCAGATCGCTCGATGAAATATCTTGCGGCTCCGCAGATCGCGGGCAAGCGCGCGTGGGCCGTCGGTGGCATTCTGCTCGCAGATGAAGAGCTTACTGCAGAGCCGATTCATATCACGATCGTTGGGCCCAAAAATGATCCGGCCGCCAAGGCGCTTTTTCAAACTGCTTTGAGTTGGCCCGCCGGTTACAAGCGGATCGAATGGTATGACCGCGCGGAAGGCCCGCTGATGAGAATGGACGTTGACTATCCAACGCTCTCGAAACCGGCGGCGTTTGTCTGCACGGGGAATGCGTGTTCGTCACCAATTTTCGGGGTCGAAAAATTAATGGCGAAACGGGATAAGCGGTGATTCCTCGTTGGCATACGCGATCAATCGGTTCTATTGCTGATCGGCGTTTCCCCCGGAGTAGGGTCCGTCGATTTATCTCCCGCCGCGGAATATCGCGATTCGGCTGGCACGTTCCAGTCGATCTGAAGTTTTCAGGTTCCGCTGGCGGGAGATGACTCGCGCCGTTGCCCGCGATTGGCTTTTCGGCCGTTTGTCGCCTGCGCGCCTTGCGCGGGGATCAAACTCATCGTCAATCGTGTTTTACGATTCGGTCATCAATCGCGGCACGATGAGTGCTACGAATCGGGGTTTCATCTCACTTGGCGGAGGCTTCACGAATGATTCTACGGGTGTTTTGAAAGTGAGCGGAAAAGGTTCGGCTGGATTTTCCGGAGCAACATTAAATCAGGGATTGATGCGTGCCGACGGTCTGAGTGTACTGAGCATTTATGGACGAATGACCAACACCGGCAGCATCCAGTTGACCGGGGAAGCGGTTTTGGTGTTTTTCAATGGCTACTTATCATCTCCCGCCGGCCTGAATTTACCGGAAGGCCGTATAGTTGGGAACGGGACTATCAACACCAACCTGCAGATCGGCGATCGCATCTCACCAGGGTTTGGCACCGCGCCGCGCGGCACCACAGATCGCTTCGACATCCTCGGCAATTTCACACTCTCTGGTGGCGGTCACTATCAAGCCGACATCGCTGGCACCGGCACCGCCAACGCGGATCTGCTGGCGATTACCGGTAATCTTGATCTCAGCTCCGGCAACGGCTCGCTCGACGTAAACTCCCTCAGCCCCATCCTCGCCGGCCAACGGTTCGTCGTCGCCAGCTACACCGGACAACTCACGGGCTCGTTCGATCACGTTACGTCGGGCTTTGCAGTGTCATACGATGTGCCCGGCGAGGTGGCGGTGATCGTTGTCCCCGAGCCCACTACTTTAATCTTCACCGCCGGTGCGGGGGGTTTGCTCATGTTGCGGAGAACCCGGCGTCGCACACAATCTTTGCCCCACATTCCGGACATCGATCCGGCGTAGCCCGCAAGTCATACCCGCAGGCGAGACATTGCCCATCCCGCCGGCGCTGCTCGCGCCGAAGCCGCAATCGACGTGCAATAAAAACCTCCCACACCGGATAAAAACCAAATAGCGCCGTCGGCAATGCAAGTGGAAACGCGAAGATCCGGTAGCGAACGGTAATCGCCCACACTTTGCTTGGCCCGAGCGCCACCGTTGTAATTTTTTCAGTGGCCGCGTGCGTGTGGAAGCCCGGGAAATACCACGGCGAAGAAATCAAACGCTGACCAAAAATCGGATACGACGGCGGTGGGTATTGTCGAAAATGCAACAACGGCCGCGGATTGATCCAGCCATCGACCATGGTAAATCGCACCTGCCCGGGAATCGTCGTCAACTCATAATGACGATCGGGCGGTGTGTCTTTGACATAGATATCGGTGATGCGATGGCTGCGATACCAGATCGCGACGGTTAGGCCGCAGGCGATCAGGCAGAGCGTGAGAAGAACGGGTCGGAGGTATCGCATGACTCTATCAATCTCAAAGGAGAAGTTTTCACCACGAAGAACACGAAGAAAAAATTGACGTTCAATCATCAAATCGTGTGCGCATCGCTGATTGGAAGTGAATTATAGCGGTTTTCAAAATGCTGTAGCGTTCTTCGTAGGGTCCGCTTTAGCGGACCCTACGAACGATAAAATGGAATTATCTTCGTGTTCTTCGCGTCTTCGTGGTGACTTCAATTTTACAGCGCCTCCAACCTCTGCTGCTTATCCAACTCCAGCAGGGCACCGATCAACGGCTCCATGTGCCCGGCCACCACGGAATCGAGATTGAAGTTTTTTTCACCCCCGCCTTCACCGCCCAATCGATGATCGGTACACCGGTTCTGCGGAAAATTGTACGTGCGAATGCGTTGACTGCGATCGCCGCTGCCCATCATTGCTTTGCGGGCGCTGGTAACCGCCGCGTGTTGCTTCGCCTGCGCGGCTTCATACAGCGTGGCCCGCAATAGTGCCCAGGCGCGCTCTTTATTTTGGGCTTGTGACTTATGCTCGGTCATCTTGAATTGCAGACCGCTGGGCTTGTGGAAAATGCGCCATCCGGTTTCAACTTTGTTGACGTTCTGCCCGCCCGGCCCGCCGCCTCGGCAGCCGTATTCTTCGATGTCCTTTGGATTGATATCGATCTTCACATCCGGCAGTTCCGGGAGCACCGCTACCGTGGCGGCGCTCGTATGGATTCGGCCTTGCGCCTCGGTCTCCGGCACGCGTTGCACGCGGTGTCCACCCCCTTCGAACCTCAGATGGCGATAAGCGCTGCTTCCTTTGATGTTGACGATGCATTCTTTGAATCCGCCACGCTCACTGACGGAAAAATCGGATACCTCAAATCGCCATCCCTGGGCTTCGCAATAACGGCGATACATTTCAAATAGCACGCGCGTGAACAGAGCCGCCTCTTCACCCCCGGTTCCTGCCCGCAACTCAAGGAAAAAGGATTCAACGGCGTTGTCCTCGGCGGCCAGAAACTCATCCTTCAGCGCCTCAAGCTGAGCCTTTGCCTGAGCCTCAGCATCGGGCAGTTCGGTCGCCGCCAATTCGGCCATTTCCTTGTCGGCCCGGTTTGCGGCCATTTCTCGAAGCTCATCCACAGCTGCGCGACTTTTCAAATAGGCACGATACCGGGTCACCACCGGCTCCAACTGCCCTGACTCCTTGGTGATCGAAACCAACTGCGAAATATTGCCAAGCGTTGATGGATCACTAAGTGAATGCTGTAATTGCTCGAAATGACCGGTGATTTCGTCGAGCTTGCGGAGCAACGGAACTTCTACTGGGGCGGAGGACATTATTTTCAACTCAAAAAACGGGATCAATCAAAAAGCGGACGCGCGTGGGTGGAAGCGGTCGCTAATGTGGTGCGGAATGGCAGGAAAGTCTATGAGGCACGTTTAAATGATAGCACGGATCGCCGATCGATTCCAAGCATCCTCAAAAGGACCTGGGTAGAATTCCTGTCCTGCGCGCACCGGAAGTTTGACGCTAAAGGCGTCTCAATGCTATCTTTTGCATTCTTCCCGTGGCGGATTTGGGCGCTTCGTTGGTAAATCCACTGACGACCAGCGCCGAGATGTTCGACAGTCAGGAGCAACACCCGTGGTACGACCTCTTTTGTCCAGGATGAATTGGCATTCCGCATCGCTCAAACAATCGTTGGGCGCACTTCTTTTGAGCCTTGGAATCGCCAGCGGCATGGCCGGCGGATGCCAACATGCCGAAATGAAGCAAGATGTTCCGACGATCGAACTTTCCTCCGGGAGCTTTGCCCGCAAGTGGGTCGCGGATCTTGGTTTAAAAGATGATGAAGTCACGGACGTATTCGTTCGAGATACGCTGGTCATCGTCTATACGCGGAATCATTTGGCGTATGTGCTGGATCGAGAGTCCGGCGAAAACAAGTGGGTCGTGCAAGTGGGTGCCGAAGGCGTGAAGCTTCGCCCGCCGGTCGTGCTTAAAGATTTCGTCGTGTTCCCGACGATCAGCACGATGGAGGTTTACAACCGCTTCGGTAAGGAACATCGCTCTGTGCTGGCCAGCGGTTTTGCGATTCGTAGCGGTGCGACCGGCAACGGGACGCGCCTTTACTACGGTGCTGATGATCCCAACGGAGGCCGTGTGGTCAGCGTTGATCTGGCCGGCAGCCAATACCAGTCATCAAGCGTAAATTGGACGCTCCTGACGCGGAGCGGCATTTCCGCCACACCCGCCATCCAACAGGGCTTGCTCTACGCCGCCGACGACAGCGGTGGCATTTCCGCCGTCAACGCCGAAACGCGCGCACCGATTTGGGCCGTTAAGCATGAAGGCCGGGAAGAAGGAGTCTTCGGAACCGGGGCGCGCATTCAAGCCGACCTGAAGGCGGATGATTACGGCCTATACGCTGCGTCAATGGACACCAAGCTCTATTGCATCGGCCGCACGGATGGTCGTATTCGCTGGCAATATTTCGCCGGTCAACCGCTGACCCATAGTCCCACCGTCACCGCAACGACGGTTTACCAGTTCATTGACGGCACAGGTGTCGTTGCCATCGACAAGACCCAGGGAGATCCTGTCCGCAAGGCAAAGTGGACAGTTCCCAATGCGATTCAATTCCTGGCCGAGGATGAAAAATATGCTTATCTCGAACGGTCCGACCACTCGATTGTCGCTGTTGAACGATCGACCGGCAGCGCGAAGTTCCAGTCAAAGCGCACGGATTTCGTCGCCTATGCAACTGCATTGAAGAACAACATCGTATTCTCCGCCACGCGTAACGGCGAAATTCGCGCCATCACCCCCAACTTCCGCGCAGGTGCGATGGGCGAAATGGTATGGGTGCCTGCCAACCACGAATCGGTGGCCGCAGCGAATTAATTCTTCGTAGCGTCCGCTAAAAATGGTGGCATGGGCGTCTCGCCCGTGATTTTTGCTTAAGAAAACGCGGGCGAGACGCCCACGCCACCTAAGACTTCCCAGGCTCTAAACCGGACCCTGTGAAAAACTCTATTGCAGCTTGAACGTTTGTAGCATCGTCGAAAGGTAACACGCTGTGTCCGATCTCGTTTTCGTGAAGCGCGCCCTCATTTCCGTCTTTGATAAAACCGGCCTCGCGGATTTTGCCAGAGCATTACACGGTGAATTCGGCATCGAACTCATCAGCACCGGTGGTACCGCCAAGTTCCTACGAGATCTCGGGTTGCCTGTCACGGATGTCTCGCAAGTCACCGGTTTCCCGGAAATGATGGATGGCCGGGTCAAAACCCTTCATCCGAAAATCCACGGCGGATTACTCGCCATCCGCGACAACGCCGAACACGTCGCCGCCATGCAGGCCCACGATATCCTCCCGATCGACCTGGTCTGCATCAACCTGTATCCCTTCGAGCAAACCATCAGCAAACCCGGCGTTACGTTCGAAGAAGCCATCGAGAACATTGACATCGGCGGCCCGAGCATGATCCGGTCTGCCGCCAAAAATCATAAATTTGTGCTCGTCGTCACGTCCACCGATCGCTACGAAAAAGTGCTCGGTGATCTTCGCGAACATGCCGGAAAAAGTTGCGGCAAACATCGGTTGAAACAGGCGCAGCGGGCCTTTGCGCAGACGTCGCAGTACGATGGCATGATCGCCAACTACCTGGCTAAAGTCGCCGACTTGCCACGCGGCGACTCAATCGATCTACATCTGAAAAAGAAGCAGGAACTCCGCTACGGTGAAAATCCGCACCAGAAAGCCGCATTGTACGTCGGTGAAAAGCCCGCCGAGGCCTCCGTTGCGTTCGCCACGCAATTGCATGGCAAGGAGCTTTCTTACATCAACCTGCTCGATGCCGATGCGGCACTGTCCGCCGTCAAGGAACTCGCCAATCCTGCCGCATGCATCGTCAAGCACGCCTCTCCCTGTGGCTTCGGCACCGGCCCCGACATCGCCACGGCGTTCCGCCATGCTTTTGCCGGCGATCCGTTGGCGAGTTTCGGTGGAATTGTGGCGTTGAATCAGATCGTCGACCTGGCGTGCGCACAGGCCATCACATCGATCGACAAATTGCTCGAAGTAATCGTCGCTCCGTCATACGCGCCGGATGCTTTGGAACTTCTGAAGAGTCGTTGGAAAAATGTACGACTGCTTGAAGTTGGGCTTCTGGGCACGACTACTCAAGCCGACCGCCATGAATTGATGCTCCACAAGATCGTCGGTGGATATCTCGTGCAGGATCGCGATCTGGCCCCGATCCCCGAATTAAAAATCGTCTCGAACCGCAAACCCACCGATCAAGAAATCGCCGACTTACGGCTGGCATGGATCGCGTGCAAGCATGTGAAAAGCAATGCCATCACGATTTGCAGCGGTGGGGCAGTCGTCGGAATTGGAGGAGGTCAAGTCGATCGCGTCAATGCCGCCCGCATCGCCATTCAAAAAGCCGGCGAACGTGCGAAGGGTGCGGTGGCCGCTTCCGACGCTTTTTTCCCCTTTCCCGATGGCCCGGAACTCCTCTTGAATGCCGGCATCACCGCGATCATTCATCCCGGTGGGTCCGTCAAAGATCAGGAAACGCTTGATCTCGTGAACCAGCGCGGCGCAGCCTTGGTTCTCACCGGGCAACGGCACTTCCGGCATTAAATAGCCGTGCGCGATGAACCTCCGTGAAATTTGTAGGTTCCGCTATGAGTAAAGTCGTTCTTGCTCGCTCAAATCTCAAGTACGCGAATTAAAGTTCCCTTGGCCATGGGGGGTTCATTTTCACTTCGCACGAGCAGCGCGTTTGCGGCCGCCAGCGTGTAGATATCTGCCGACCCTTTCCAGGGAAGCGGGGTGACCGCCGCAAATTCATTTCGAGAACTGGTTCCACCCTCTGAAGGCGGAGTCCAAATCACCGGTTGATAAAACTCACGAGGCCCATTTCCGGGCAGGCCCGCGTCCAACCGACCGGCGAGCCAGCGTTCGTGGATCTCACCGCCTGCCAGTCGCGCCAAAAGACGGCTGGTCAATCGCAGCATTCCCACAAACCCACTGACGGGGTTCCCCGGAAGCCCGAAGATATATCGATGCGTCGCGGGTGCTGATGGATCGCATGTTTCCGATTTCATCGCAAACACGAATGGCTTCCCCGGTTTGATTCGGAGCTTGGTCACCTTCATTTCAAAACCCATATCGCGGATGAGTTGCGGAACATAATCATGCGTTCCCATGCTCATTCCGCCGGTGACAATCAGTACGTCGGCCGCGAGTCCTTCTTCCATGGCATGGCGAATTTCCGCTGGCGCATCCCGCGCCGTGCCAAGGTCGCGAACATCGCATCTCAACCGATTGAGCATCGCCACGAGCATGGAATTGTTTGAATTGCGAATTTGATTGTCGCCCGGCGTTTGATCGATTTGAACCAGCTCATCCCCCGTCGATAGCACGGCCACACTCGGGCGGGCATAGGTCCAAACCTGCGCAGCCCCAAGGCTGGCCGCAACCGCCAGTTGGGCCGATTCCATTACCGTCCCCTTTTTAAGAACGATCTGACCGGCCAGCGCATCGTTACCGCGCGGGGCAATGTATCGCCCCGCCTTCGCTGATTCACGAATGACTACATTCTCCCCTTCACGTTGGGTCATTTCCACCGGGACCACGCCATCGGCACCGGCGGGGACGGGCGCGCCCGTCATGATGGCCATCGCCTCGCCGGGCGCGAGTGGTCGGTCTGCCGATGACCCGGCAGCAATTTCCCCAACCACGAGCAGCCGCACCGGTGCGCCTGCCACATCAGCGCACCGAACGGCGTATCCGTCCATCTGGCTTTTGTTGAACGGCGGCGCGTCGCGATCTACCGCGAGATCTTCGGCTAATCGCCTCCCGTGTGCTTCCATCAAAGGAACTCGCTCCCGTCGGAGATCCGCAGGAACGGCATCAATCACCGCCTGCGCCTGGGCAAGCGTCAGCAAATCGGAGACATCAAGGTCAGACATCCCAATGATGATCTGACCCAAGGCGTCTGGCGTCAATCTGAAAACTGCGGACGCATTGCTTTAATCCTCGGTTCTGTTTCGATTAGAATCAATCAAATGCCAACCCACGTTCATCGTCTTATTCTTGCTGCATTTTGTGCGAGTGCGTTCACCTTCTCTCTGATCGCAGCGCCCATTCGCGTTGAAATCACGCGGGATACCTGGGTCTCTGCCATCGGTCAGGAAGCAGACTTCAACACCGGCGGCTCCGCGCGATTGAAGCTGAAAGGCGTGCAGGAATTCGCGATCGTCGATATCGATCCCACGCCGCTGAAAGGCAAGACCATCACCTCCGCCGAGCTACACCTGAAGAATGCCTCGAAAGAAATTCTGCATCGCATCACCGTCTCGACGCTTGCCGGCGAATGGGTCGAAGGAACAAGCCCAAGCTATGGCAAACAAAAAGGCTCTGCTTCATTCAACTGGGCGATGCAGGACGAAACCCCATGGGCCTGGCTCGGGAGCGACCTGACGGCTGTTTCGCTTTCACAAGGCGGGACAATCTGGCGTTTTGCCGAGGCCACGGCGCCAGATAAAGATGGATGGCAGACGATCGCAGTCGACCCGGCAGTCATTGGGGCGCGCATTGCCGGAATCAGTCACGGCGTTGTCGTGATCGACGATGTGGGCAGTGAATACGAACACATCGGTGATCAATTTAAATGGAAATTATTTCCGAATCGTTTCGTGTACAGCCGTGAACAGAGCAATGCCAAGCCATATTTTATAGTGCATATTGACGGAGAGGCTCGCGAGACAGCGCCGGCTCCCTCAAAAATTGTCGGCAGGTCGGATGAATTGCCCAGAGGCGAAGCGTGGCTGGGAGTTGAAATGCCCGACGTTCCGCAAACGGCTCGCGCCATCGGCTTCGTGGCGAGAATTGCCGGGTCTGGCCCTTATGCATATGAGTCGGCTAAGCCCGTTCCACAGTATCTGATGGCCGCGCCCCATCCTCGCGAACGGTTGACATGGATTCGCCTTCGCGACATGGATCTTAAACCGGGCGGGGATTATCAAATCGGTGTAAGCAGCGTTGACATTTCAGGAAAGGTGTCCCCTTTTACCGTCGGGTCCATCAAAGTCTCAGAAGGACCGCGAGTCGTCGTGCTTGATCGGGCGCCATTGGATTCGTTAGATACCATCGGAGCGCTTCCGAAGTTGGCCGGTGTTGAACTCGCGGTTGTGGATGCGATGGATAAGCTCGATCCTGTCCGCAACGAATTGCTCGGCTCACGGCCGAAGAAATATCGGCAGGCCAATGATCTTTGGTCGGCCGCCGGGAAAACCGTTCGAATCTTCGCGGGTCGCAACGAATTTACAGATTTTCAAATTCTGTTGAGTGGTCTGACCACGTCGACGAATCTAAAACTCACTTTCGAGGATGCTTCGATCCATGCAGATTTCTTTCGTTTCCGGCACGTGAAAACAAAGAACGGCATGTTGCCTGATCCGCTGGTGCCGTTGAATGAGAAAATCAATATCCCGGCGACGGATGAAGCGATAGACGGCCAAAAAGCGGCATCGTTTCTCGCCGAAGTGTTTGTGCCGCGCGATACGAAACCGGGCCTGCATACCGGCACGCTGACGTTGACCGTCGGCGCGGAATCACTGGCGATCAAAGTAGAACTCACCGTCTGGAACTTCACGCTTCCGGATGTGCTTTCATTCATTCCGGAGATGAATTGTTACGGCTTACCGGACGATCAGGAGATGGCGTATTACCGACTTGCCCAGGCCCATCGGACCAATCTCAATCGTCTTGGATACAGTTGGCGCGGCGTGCCGAATGACGGTTGTGCCCCGAAGTGGAACGGTAAAACGTTCGACTGGCAGCGCTATGACAAGCGTTTTGGCCCTCTGCTCGATGGCAGCGCGTTCAACGATCTGCCGCGCGGCGCGATTCCCGTCGAATCATTTTACCTGCCCCTCAATGAGAATTGGCCGATGGAGGTGAATCGGCATTTTAAGGGCGGTTACTGGGCCGATGAGGCGTTCGACGCGGAGTACGAAAAGGGATTCACCGCGGCCTGTGCAGCCTTTGCCGAACACTTCAAAGCCAAACAATGGAATCAGACTCTGTTCGAGTTCTATCTGAATAACAAGGTGTACAACAAGGCGGACAAGTGGAGCAAAAGTTCTGCGCCGTGGATTCTGGATGAACCGGTGAATTCGCAGGATTTCTGGGCGCTTCGATATTTTGGAAAACTATTTCATGCTGGTGTAGACGGGGCGCGCGGTGAGGTGCAGATGGCGTTTCGCTGCGACATTTCCTATCCGCAATGGCAGCGCGACTTTCTTGAGGGTGTGCTGGACATCAACATCTGCGGCGGGGCCTTTCGGCAATACCATCGCGCCGTGATGGATCGAAAAGAACGCAATCATGAGATCACTTTCAACTATGGCTCTTCCAACAATATCGAAGACAGCAACACCCAGCCGATTGGTTGGTGCCTCGATACCTGGTGTCTGGGCGGTGATGGTGTGCTGCCCTGGCAGACGGTTGGCGACGAAAACGCCTGGAAGAATGCCGATCCACTCTCGCTGTTTTACCCATCGCTGCCCGGTGGAAAAGAGCCGTTGCCGAGCATTCGTCTCAAAGCGTATCGGCGAGGACAACAGGATGTGGAGTATCTGACGATCCTGGCAGCACTTCCCGGCAACTCCAGAAGTGCCGTCGCGATGGCCGTTCGCGACGCGCTCGAGTTGTCGGCGAACGTACTCAAGAAAAATGCCGACGACGCAGGGCTCGTGGATTATGCCCATCTCGATCCAGTAAAACTGTGGGATTTGCGCATGCGAGTTGGGGCAATGTTGGACGCAGCTCATCCCTCGCCGCGGCGCAGTTTGATCGAACGACATGTCTTTCCACGCGACATATCAAAGCTACCCTCCATCGGTTTCATCAATCAATAGCCATCCGTTACCCTACGTAGCCCCCGGCACGGGGCGTGTCGATTTACTTAGCCGATTCGCTTGCGAAACGTGTTTGGCGGCCGTCCAAAGCCTTCGGACACGGGTCGCAAGCGAAGCGAGCTAAATAAATCGACGGCCCCTGTACCGCGGGGAGGGGATCATTCGATCTGTTCTGCAAAACAGCCAATTCCCGGGACGGGTTACTTCTTTAACGCATTTCGACTAGAATCTAAGAAGGAGAATTTTTACCCATGGCCAAAGCAAAGAAATCCGCAATACCCGCCCCTGAGTCAACTGCCTCTGAAACCCCGAAGAAAGCCGCCCCTAAGGCAAAACCTGCTGCAAAAGCTGCAAAGCCCGTGGCCAAGGCTGCGGCGCCTGCTGTTCCGACGGTGAATACGTCGCTTGCAGCCGAGACCGCCGCCCGCATGATCGGTGCTAAAGCGAGTGGTTTCAATTCCGTATCGTCGGGTCCGAAAAAGGAGACCTCGGCGTTTAAGCAAATGAAGCAGGGGTTCGCCAAGCCGCATGCCGCGGGGATCGGCAATATGCTGAATAGCACGATTTCACCGGCAGCTAAGAAGAGCAATCAGCCGTTCAATACTGAAAAACAGGTGGGGCATAATCAGACGATGGGTACTGAAGCGACCCGCACTTCCGTGCCTCGCCGCACCGGGGGTTGACCGGAAGGATTTAGGACGCCCACGCCACTTTATCGACCATACAGCGGCAGTAATCGGTATGGCATGGCCAATGTCATTATCGCGGTAGACGTTGCGGCCACGGTGCCCAATCCGACGGACGGCGGGCGAGGGGGGAACCAGCTCCCATCAGACGTTTGCTTGTTGAGCAAGACATCGCGTGCGGGTTTCCACACGGAAGTCCATTTCGGTTCGCCTTCCTGCCTCGCCGCTAACAGCGTGACGTAAAGCGTGTTGAAGAAATCCGTCGCGTTTTCGTCGGGCCGATGTTCCAGCAGAAACTTGTTGGGTTCTTTCAGATTATCTTTGCCATCGCCACCAGCTAAAAACAGTACGGCGATTCCGGCGGCATTGGTCATCGCCGTAGGCCCACCGTCACGGTTTGAAAATGCCGAGGCGTTTCGCTTGCCGCAGGCCCGGACGAATGAAAGCGCGCGCTGCATGGCTTCCCTGGGGACATCAAAATCAGCATCCTGCAAGGCGCGCAGCGCAAGCACCATCCAGAGGGTGGGTTCCAATTCTCCTTCACCATTGCCCCCGTCGTGCCAACCACCGGCGCGCGCATCGTTCCGCGAATCCTGAGTGGCCACAATCACGGCCAGAGATTTCTTCAGCGCATTTTTGATGAGTTCCCGGCGGGCGGCGTCGGTATCAAGTCCATAGATCTCAGCCAATGCGATGGTGACAATCGCCTGCCCGTACAGTCCGCTGCCATCTGCACGCCCGAAATCCCCGTCATCGGGCAATTGATTGACGATAAACTCGATCGCGTTGCGCGTTGCGAACGCATATCGGCCCACGGCGGGAGTTTGCCCGGTCGAAAGAAATGCCAAAAGCACCTGAGCCACCGGCGAAATTCGCGGACCCGGTTCATCCAGTCCGGTGAAGGACCCATCCGCCTGCTGCTGTTGAGAAAGATACCCCAGCCCTTTCATTACGGCCTGCTCGGCGGCGGGCGGGAGATTGTCTTCGACGGGCGAAGCGAACGCCGCGCTCCATGCAGGCTGATGTAGGATTGAACAAATCAGGAGCGGCAAAGCCAGTGCGAGACACAGCGAACGCCTGATCCGTCGCTGCGCCGAGTGGAGTCCGGGTGCCACGGGTCGCGGTACTCCGCGACCCGTGCGTGTCGTGCGCCTAAAGACACAGGTCTCGGAGTACCGCGACCTGTGGCACCTTAACCCCCGGAGATCAATGGGGCTTTCTGCCGTTCCAATGAGGTTGTGGATGGAGCCTTTTTTTTTCATCGCCGTTCCTGCTGCGCTTTCATGATCGCGTCGAAGTAGGCTTTCAGTTGCTCCTGATACCCGACGGGATCTGAATCGCGCGGTATGCCCACGCCAGCACTGGCACGAAACGTTTCGTGGAATCGCGTTCCATAACGGGGCCACGCCCCGGACAGTACAGAAAGCGTGCTTTCATCCTGCGCATACGACTGAAACAACGTAGCGAGTGCCGGCACTTCTTCCAGCCTTCGCAACGCCGCACGATGAATCAACCGCTCAGAGGCCACGTTGAGAAAACCAGCGACTTCCTGTTGATGTCCCATCGCCTGTGCAACGGAGTCTCCCTTTTTCAGTTCGGCATTGCGAAGCAACTCTGAAGCAGTACGGGCGTGCCAGGCGGCGGCGGCCAACGGGTTGCGCGCCGTGGATTCAGGCGTAGGTACCGGACCGGCGACGGACAAATCAGCCATATCGTGGATCTCAGCCGAAGGTTGCGTCGAAGCGACTAACTCGCCTGCGCGAAGTAAGATATCCAAATCCACGGCCAAAGATGATTCACCGTAGGAAGCCTTTTTGATATCGCCTTTCGCGGCAAATTCCCGGGCAATTTGCTGGCCCACAATAAGCCGATCAATCGCGGCCGCCTGATTCGACATCATTGCCATATCTTCCTGAAAGCGGCGCGATTCCTCGCGACTTGAGTGTCCGACTTCAACCGCCAGCTTGGAATCGAGTTGCGACGTCGCTTCAATCAATCGACGCGAAGCCAGCGCGCTGGCCTCGAACGCGATTTCTTCAGTCGACTCGGTGAATCCCGCTGCTTCGGTATCGATTTTTAACAACTCCTTCCGCGCCTCTTGGGCATGGGACCGATCATGAATCAGCGTATTGAATGCGTGCTCGAATTGTGAAACCAGTTCAAAAATCTTTCCTCGCAACTCAGGTTTCGTTCTGCCGCGTTCGGTATCGCGCGCCTGCACCGTTGTCTGTGCCAGCTGATTTGCAAGCCGTCCGGCAAGCTGAAGATCACGTGCCAAACCAAGATCGCCCGATGCCCGCAGCGCTTCGGCCTGCGATGCCGCCTGCAATCGCAATGGGAAAGCGGAGCCCGCGGTCCCTGGCTTTCGCAGGCGTTCCGACCACTCCGCCACGGCTGGTGAGAAATTTACGGGCTTCTGGTTATTGACGATCGATTTTGCTCGTTCGATCCGCTGGTGAAGCTGTCCGTCGAGCCCGGGCATTGACGCACTCAAGATGAGTTCGCGCAATACTTCGTCAACGAGTTGCTTTGCCCGATCGGTCGTTTTGTTTCGAAGTTCAGTGATTTTTTTCCCATTGGAAGGCGCGGCCGCAACGGCGCGAATATCCCGCAATTCGGTCTCCACAATTGAAGCCTGCTCACCTTGCAGCACGATCGCGAGTGCATCCTTTATTTCCCTGGCGCGATTAAGGCGAGATCCCAGACGGTCGAGAACCGTATTGTCGTTGCGCGCCGCGGCGGATAAAGGTCGACCGGGATCCATAACCGGCTGGGAGGTTTCATCGATCCAGTTGGCCAGTGTCGTCCCGAGCTCTGGTGATTCATTGCGAATGAGCACGCGGAGCATCGCCTGTCGAAATGTAATCGCCGCTTCGCCGCTGGCGGCCAGTGCCCGATTGGCCGCGGTCCAGGCTTCCTGACCTTTGTTGCGCGGGTCAGTCGATCGCGCCGCGTTCAGCGCATCACGTGCTTTGTTCAGTGATTCAACCCACGAAGCGACCAACCGACCGGCCCGCTTAAGTTCCGCTGCGCGCGCGTAGGCTTTGACTCCAACCGAGACCGGGGCGATCAAGATCTGTCGGATTTCACTTTGTTTCCGATGTCCTTTGAAATCCTCCGCCCGAAGCGACAGTGAAATCACATCGCCGACTTTTGGCTGAAGATCTGATAAATCAAACGTGAAGTCCCCTTCTCGGCGCGGCGCGTTGAACGGCAACACAATTGGAAATGCGGCTACGATGGCACCGTTCATCTCCACCACCGTTTCAAGCGATTTCAGGCCATAGTCATCGGATGCGTTGTAGTGCAGCGTTATCGCATCGGTCGCGGAAAGGCGCAAGTCGTTTACGGGTTGCTGGATCCCCACCTTCGGTTCCTTATCCGGCAGCGCTTTGAGCAACATGGGTGTCGGTCCATGGCCTATCACACCTGCCACACTTTTCATATCGAGCGTGCACGTTGCGTTTTCCGTGATCGATATCTGTGCCTGCCATTGCGTGAGTTTATCCGGACAGTTCATTTCAACCCGGCGATCATCGACGATCAAAGTCGCGGACGACAACGGTTCCGTCGATGTCACCCAAACCGTCGCATCGCATCCGGTGAGTGATTCGATCAACCCATCGGAATTGGTTGCCCATACCGGCGCATGACTCGTATATACCGGGTAAACATAACGAATCCGAAACTCAACGACGGTCGGAATCCGTTTGACTTTGATCTGGTATTGCTCACTCCGCGCATCCCCGCCTTGTACGTAATAACTGAGATCGCGGTCGATCCCGGGTAACGGGAATGTAAATCGGTTGGATACGCCCGCAACCCGATCGGCGTTCATTGTCGCTCTCGACCAGGTACGACCGTCCGTGCTGAGATGGAGGAAGATCCCTCGAGCCTGAATGACTGCGGCCTGTGAGCCTGAACCTATATTCGCAACGGTCGCCGCGATGGTGACTGATTGGCCCGCGGATATTTCCGTATCGCGAGGCAACACTTCAAGGCGGGTTAGGGTCACCGGTTCGATTCGGCGCATGGGATGAACGAACCGCGAAACAAGTCGCGGCATGTCCAGGCGAGCCACGGGCCACATCACCGCAAAAAGGACGGTAACGCCTGCGGATAACATCCATGGCATGAGCGCGAGCTTCCATGGAATCCAGTGTGGGCAATCATTTTTTGTGGCCAGCGATTCGGCCTCTGCCTGAATACGCTGCAACATGGCCGTTGATCCACGTTTCTCGACCGGGCCAAGTAACTGCGAAACCACCGTCGTCAGACGCTGTTCAAATTGATCCGTGCGACTTTCAATCTGTTCGGCAACCTGAATCCAGTCCACTTTTAGAAATGCGCGGATGACATATCGGACACCGGTCGTTCCCGTGAGACTGACGAACATGATCAATCCCACGCACCGCCAAAACGTCAGGAAATGAAAGAAGCGGTCTGCAAAGCAGAAGGTGAGAATCCAGGCCAGCCCGATCGCAATCGACATTCCGATTCCGCGCACGAGCAGCACGAACCGACGCCGCGCAATGAACGCGCGAAGCAAGTGACGGATGGCGGGCGGAAATGGATCGAGGGCGTTCATGGATTATTCGTCGTTAAACATTTTAGGACTGTTCGGGTTTTCAGCTTCATCATGCCAGTCCAAGTCGCTTGCGCAAAGCCCATTCTGCCGCAAAACAGGCCACGACAAAAACAAAAAGATACATACTGTCCCACAACGCCAAGGTCACCAGGCGCGGTTCTCGCGAGATGGCCGCGAGTAATGGGGGCAGCTCACGCATCTGCTCGAGTGACAATACTCTTCCGCCGGATGCTTTGGCGATTCGCTCTAAGGCAACCCGGTCGCCGGAAGGATCTTCCAGTTCTTTTTCATACAACTCGACGACATGAAGCGGATACTCAACCACCTGATCATCCACACGAGCTTCGATGACGTAGTGGCCGCCGGGCAGTCCAAGAAGCGTTCCCGCGCAGCGCGACGGATCGGCTTCGGAGGAAGTAAGGGTCTGCGAGCGAATGGAAACGCCATCGCGCAACACCTGCACATCGGCGAAAGTCGGTCGCGAAGCGATTCCGGTTCCGCCTTCGAGCTTGATGCGGATATCCACCGGTTCTCCGGCGGCGATGGCGGCCTTTCCAAGATCCAACGATACTCGGCCGGTGGTGACCGCGTAGGGCGATTCAGTCGCGTTGCGGAGCACTTGCCGCCAGATTTCCTCTTGAAATGTGTGGCCCGTTTTATGCCGCCATCGCCAAGTTTCGTCCGTGCCGACAAAAAGAACCTGACCGGCACCCAGTGGCATTTGGGTCATGATCGGCTCGCCGGTTTCCCGCTCGACTAAAAGAGCTCTGGCGGTGGGCTTCAACGGTGGGAGGCTCACATAGCGATAGAGCGGTGGCAAGGAATCCCAAATTCGCGGCTCGTTTTGATCTGAATCGGACAATCGCAATCGACGCGGCGCATCGGCGGGCGGGATCAAATGATAGACTGCCCCTTCTCCGTGCCAGGTTCGCCATGTGGGCCTGGTTTCACCGATTGACATCAGGGCCCCGCCGATCTCGGCGCGCTCGGTCCAAAAAGGCAAAAAATCTGCCATCAAATCGGAGTTGTAATCCACCGGCAAATGCTCGGCCCCCGCCACTAGCACAACCGCCCCGCCTCGTTCCACCGGCAAGGCCCGCAATGCTTTCCACTGCGCTGTGGAAAGAGCGGATACCGCCACGTCAAAAAGCACGACGACATCCTGTAGAAGAATCTCCTCCGGAGGCAGAGAAAAATTTTCATCTTCCATCAAGTGTGTATGCAGCGATATGCCTGCCTGCACATTCAGTGCATCGCGAAGATATCGGTAGTCCCATGTCGGTGCCATGGCCAGCAAAGTGACCTTGAGCTTCTTCGGATAGACTTTCACCCAACGCTCGACCGCATTATTGTCTGACGTGATTTCGCCCGTCGCTTCCGGAACTCGGATCGTAATGCGCCTTGAACCGGGCTCGTCGATCTTGAGTTCAAACTCGGTCTCTGCCGTCAGATCCGGGCCCAGCACAACGTTTTTCACATTGAGCCCCGCACGCTGAATTTCGGATGCCGAATGAGCCGATGCAGTATTGGTTTTTGTGGGGGATGTCGCTGGTGATACGCCGGTCTTTAGCGGTTCAACGTTACATCGCACCTAAATCGACGATCCAGGACCCACGCCCACTCCATGCACTCGGACGCGAACCACAAACGGCTCTTGGGCATACACTCCCGTCGGCAGGGAAATATGCGAGAGCGACCAGTCGACGGATGTTCCTTTGGGTGCCGTCGAGATGGCATATACCGGGACATTTACCGCCGGCGACCGACCTGAAGTATCGTCGGTCGATATTCCTGCAGGTCGGCGTCCATCGGAGAATAACACCACGGCTTCCACTGGCACGCCGCTCAGTTCATCAAGGGCTGCGCGCACGGCACCAGCAAGATCTTTCCCGCCCGCTTCGGTATTCAAGAGCAACCTTCGCACCGGTCGGCCACCACCGCTTAACGGCATTGCAGTGACTTCCTGCCCGATGGAAAAGCCATAAATCGGAGTGTTCGAAGGTAGCTTCGACAGCAAACCCGAGCCATGACGCACGATGGCTTGCTCCGTTAACTCTAAACGTGACTGTTCCTGCAATTCACGGCAAAGTGCGCGCACGGCGGGATTCGTGTTGTAGAGTGTCTCGTCCGATGTCGACTGAAAGTTATCCGCCGCGCTCACCACGGTTCCGAGTATGACTCTCATGGAAGAAGCCCATGCCTCTTCCGACGTTCCCTTCCTCGGCCGCTTCAATTGCTCTTGTAGTTTTAACAGCGCCGCAAACAACTGCGTCTTGGGACCGAGGGTCGATTGCCGCGCCAATAACGCGTTCGCAGCGGCATTAAATTCCGATGTCGCATTGGCCAGGCGGGTCACTGCCTCGGGTGCGCTACGGCCGGACAGCGATGCATATGCCAATTCACTTTGTGCATCGGAAACTTCGGCCAGGCGCGTTTGTACCGCGCGGACACTTTGAATAATTTCATCGCCACTGGCCCGCGAGGATTCAGAAAGCCATCCCATTCCGTCGGCTAACGCTACCAGTTGCCCCGGTCGACGTTGCCGATCGCGAACAGCCATGCTGGTGAATCGATCCACCACCAGCACGATGGCTGCCGATTGCCCCGCAGGCGGCACGCGAGTAATGATCGGTTGTAGTAGCGATACCGCCAAAGCAGAAAGCGCGGCCAAACGTATCGTCGGCAAGATCAAACGCCATCTGCGGCGCAATCGAGTGGACTGCGGCATGTAGACCACGATCGACGCAAGCAGTAAAACACCAATTAACAGCGAGACCAGCGGCGCGGCGCGCGGCGATTGCCATATCAGGCCCGCAAGAATGGGGTCGCTACTCATGCAGTCTCCCCGCCCATCGGCGCGTCGCGGACAGTTCAACCACACTCAGTACGATCACCGCGCCCAAGCATGGCAACCATAATTCGATGCCACTTCGGAACGCCTCCTGCGACGCCGCCAGACGTCCTCCCTGCGGATCGATCCGCTCGACGCTTAATTCTCTTTCCAACCATTGCCAGCGCTCGCGGGGAAAAACGCTCAAGTCGGATTCCGCAGCCGGCGTTCGCACGACGAACTGAACGGTTTGCGCATCGATGTCCTTGTGCGGTGAAACCTTGTAGATCCCGGGCACTTGCGCACCGGTGTAGCGAACCTGGCTGGTGATTCCAAATTGCGAAACGGCAAAGGATGAAGCCTCAGCCCGACCCTGCGGCCCGGTAATTACCACGTTTCGGGCGTCCAGCGGCTCGTCAAAATCGGCGAGAATGGGTCGACCCAAAACCACGTTTCGCTTTATTGCACTGTCAACCAGCGGCCCCGCGGCGACGTAGCGAACCGCCGACTGCGCAAATGGAAGAAAAAAGTGCGTGAGCGGCAGGATACTCCAATCGGCATCCGCCGGAATCGTCATCAGCAAGATTCGCCCCCGGCCCAAAATGCGCTCGAACAAAAACGGTCTGCCATTCAAATAACTGCCGAGTGTCAGCGAGCCTACTTTGGGTTTCGTTGGAAAGTAGCGTCGAACCACCGCAGGACTGGGATCTGCCCGGCCGTCCAGAAATCGAAAGATTGGATGAGAAAGCTCGACCGATCCGATTTTCGTAGATCCGTCGGCGCTTTCGGCAATCGGAGCGTAAAGCGTCGCGGGCAACCAGGGCAACAACTGGTTGTAGTTTTCGACGCGAGTCTGATCGCCGGGCGCGATCATCAATCCACCGCCGCCGTAGACGAAGCGTTGGATCGCCTCCGCCTGCGTATCCGTGACCGAAGGAACGTTGGCCAACACCAGCACTCGATAGTCGCGCAGATCCACCGGTCCCCATGCGTCGGGACGGACGACGGTGACGATCGCCGTATTGCGCTTCGATACCGGCGGAGGACCGATCGCCAACTTCAAAAAATCAGCGCCGCCTTGAAATGCACCTTCGCCTTCATCGCCGTCAACAATCAACGCTTTAAAATCCTTCAGGACTTCGACCGAGTAATGTAATTCATTTTCTGCAAGTGTCCCGGGTGCATCAATCCTGGCGGTGATGACATTGGACCCGGACTGAGTGAATGTCACGGGTACGATCACCGTGATCGCTTGATCCGCCGGTAGATTCACCGGAAGTTGGCGGGCGACCCGTGTGCCGTTCACCGTCCGGATTTCCACCGTCAATTGTTTTGCCGCGCGGGGGACCGTCCCATGATTCCGCAGCCTGACGGCGATATCCACCGGTTGCTCAGTCACCAATGGCTGGCGAAGAGGTTCGATTGCCTCGACGACGACATTGTCCGTGTCATCCGAACCGACCGGCACTACAAACAATCGCGGCGCATGCGGCAGTCGCGACAGACGCTGCTGCCAATCGCGCAGAAATGCTTCATTGACGTTGCGCCAACTGTCAGATTGCCGATCGCAAAAAAGATAGATCTCTCGATTAGGGGCTTCTGCGCGAATCAGCAGTTCGATCGCTTTACGAAGTCCCGCCGCCACATCTGCTTCACCGGAAGTGACGGTGACCTCCCTGACAAATCGGGCCATCTCCTGCGGGTCGCTGGCGTAGCGGGCGATCGCATTCGGATTGCCATCGCCGAGCGTGGCAAGCCATAGATCATCACCGCGATGAAAACCGGGTGAGAGGATTTGGAAAACCGCTTCCCGGGCCAAATCCAATCGTACTCGACCGTTGTCATTCAACGCCATGCTTGCGGATCGATCCAGCAGCAGAACCGCTGCGGTTCGCCCTACAGAGGCCGGTGGCAACCCACGAGCATGGATGACCGGCCGGGCCAATCCCACGGCCAGCAACGCAAGGATCATCGATCGCAGCGCCAACAAACCCCATTGCTTAAGTCGCGTGCTATTCAAATGCCTTCGCGGTTCCACCCCGTCCAGAAACATCATCGCTCCCCAATCGATGTTTCGATAACGCGACCGGTTCAAAAGGTGCAGGAACAGCGGCACAAGTCCGGCGGCCAATCCAGCGAGCATGATAGGATTTAAGAAACTCATCAACCCTATGCTCCCTGTCGGCTCCGGAGAAATCGTCCCAGGCCGTCTACCATTGGCACATCCGTGGGGAACGCCTGCATTTCAATATGTAACGCATGACATTGTCCTTCTATCTCCTGCTGATGTTTTTGGAATCGTTCGAGGTATGTTTTTCGCGCCAGTGCCGGTTCGCAGAGTTGCGCGTCTTCGCCTTCCAATCCCTGGAAACGAGACCATCTTCGAAATGGAAACTCGATCTCGTCGCGATCCAGAACCCGCATCACAATTACTTCGTGACGGTCGTGTTTCAGATGTGCCATCCCTTCGCGAAATCTTTCGGGCGATGTGAATAAATCGGAAATGACGATCACCAGTGCCCGACGTTCCAAACGGTTTCCCGCATCATGCAATGCGGTGGCTAACGATGATTCTCCCCGAGCGTTGGTCCGCTCCAGCAAGTCGATCATCCGTGCCAACTGTGCTGTACCCCCCCGCGGGGCCAGATACGTCTCGATTCGCTTGCGGAATACCGCCAATCCCACGCTCTCGGTTTGACCGAGCATCAAGTACCCCAATGACGCCGCCAGGCTCGCGGCGTAATCGAACTTCGCGCCGCTCTTGCGGCCATACGCCATCGACCCGCTTCCATCCAGAAGAATCAGGCAGCGAAGATTGGTTTCTTCATCGTACTCTTTGACATAAGGTCGATCTGTCCGCCCAAAAATGCGCCAATCCAGTCGCCGTGGATCATCACCGGGAACGTAAAACCGATGCTGCCGAAACTCGACACTGGCTCCCTTCACCGGGCTCTTGTGCTGACCGACCGTGTTGCCGCTGACGACGCGTCGGGCGGACAATTGAAGAAAATTCAATCGTTCAATCAAGAGCGGATCAAGATATCGGCTGACAAGACTCATCTGAAAAGATTATAGCGGATGACGCTTGAGAAGAACCGGCAAGACGCCCATCGATTTTACTTCATCGCCTCTGGACTGGCTTCGGGAGGGCGCGGCAATTTCGGGGATAGATGGTTGACGAACTTTACGATGCTGAGCGAGAACAATAGCGCTGCCAGCGCGAGACAGAATGCGGCAAATCGGGAACGGCGACGTCGTTGTAAATCGGCCTGGCGTCCGGCGGCATCGGAAGCCTTGCCCAGACGAAGATCGATCAGCGACGCAGCATGCGCTCCGACCGATCGAAAATTCGCGTCCGGATCGTCTGCCGCCAGCGCCAGATTTTCCAGCGGAGAATCCGGCTCCCCCCGCTGCTTTGCCAGATTCATGAATAGTTCCGCCACGCAATTCAAATCATGCTGTGGATCGCTGTACAGCAAAGGACTGATATGCGTGAGCTTCAGTTTTCCATGCTCATCAACGATGACATTTCGACCGTGAACGGCTCCGTGGACGATTCCGCGCGCGTGCAGGGCTTCAAGCGTCAGAATCAACTCCTGAGCCGCGAGCATCAGATTTTTGGACGAGACGTCTTTCCGAAGTGACCAGTTTTCCAAAGTCTCACCGGCGGCGAACTCCCACACCAGATAGACTTGCCCTTGAATATGCTCCACCCCATGCAGGTTGGCAACCCGCCCGTGCGCCAACTGGCTCACTCGAGCCAATCGGTCTCGGATATTCGGATGAAGCTTCGGAAGATTGCCCAAATTGGCCAGACAGTCCAGATCTAATTTTTTGAGAACTACCGGACGGCCTCCGGCGCCCAAAGCAAGCAGGGTCTCACCCGGAGACAACTCCGCCTCCACTGCATAATCGCCAATGTGGGTTCTGGCACTGCCGGTGAAAATCTGAGGT
>JBBRMF010000037.1:0-28404 GCA_038230975.1 Tepidisphaerales bacterium | reverse complement strand
GGCAAATCCCAGCACGCGAGGAATGACCAGATAGACACAGGGGTCCAGCCCCATCGAATCGAGCAAATGGATTTCACCGTTCACTTTCATGTTGGCCAGTTCGGCGGCAATGGCGTTTCCACTGCGGCCGATGACGACGAAATTGGCCAGCAACGGCCCCAGTTCACGAATGATGACGGTGACCAGAATCGGCCCAAGCAACTGCGTCTGCCCTACCTTTCGCAACCAGAGATTCGCTTGAACGACGATCGACACGCCGATGAGCAATGAGATGAAGAAAATGAAGTTGAGCGCATCCACGCCCGAGAACAAAATCTGCCGTGCCAGTACGTTTCGCACTGCGCGGGACCAATGGCGAGGTCGAAGTCCGACTACAATCACGGCCGACACGACCGCTGCCAAATAGGTCAGCTTGCGAATCTGTGCAAGAGCAAACTTTCCAATCGACGCAAGAAAATTCATAGCGGGGTAGCTGTAAGGGTGGCATGGGCGAGATAGCCATGAGCAACACGGTTCCTCAACAGTATCGGCATTTCGCCCCTGGAACACATCCATTGAAATAGGGTTGCGATCGATATGGCCGCGAAGCCAGCGTTCGACTCGCGCTTGGCAGCAAATCTGTGAGATGACTTACGTTTCTGATGTGTCAGGACGCGTCAGTCAAATCTTTCGCCACTGTCTGACAGAGTCCGATGAAGGTTTGTTCCGCGATGCTGAGTTCCCGGCCCTTTGCGGCGGCAATTGACCAATTTCGTTTTAACTTTGTCCCTGGCAGTGGCAGCCAGACGAGCGATCGTTGGGAGATTTCTGGCAAGGCGATCCATCGAGCAACAATGCTGACGCCCAGGCCAAGCTTCACGAGTTCCTTGATCGCTTCCATCGATCCCAGTTCCGTCCATTCCCGAAGGGGAGCGCCGCTGCGGATAAAATATTTTTCAACCAGCCGAAATGTTTCGCTGGTGCGGCTATAGAGAACCATGTTCTGATCCGCCAATTGCCGACGGTCTACCTTTCCCGCTCGCGCCCACGGGTGCAGTGGGCTGACGAGAAAGCCAAGTTCGTCAATCATCAGATCGTGATAACTCAAATTGACCTTACGCTCCGGGCGGATGATCAAGCCCAGATCAATCGAGCCATCCAGCAGATGTTCGGTTACCAGCGGGGTGTCGCCCGGGATGATCGAAAGCGTGTATCCCGGAAAGCATTCACGAAATTCACGAAGGCTTTCCGGAATGATGTATTGGCAGGCGGTGGAAGAAGCGCCGACACGTAGCCGACCAAGATCCTGGCGCGCCGCTTGCCGTACGGCTAGTTCCGCTTCGCGCAGTACGCCGAACACGCGCCGCGAATGTTCGGCCAGCACTAATCCGGCGGGAGTCAGTGAAATTGTCCGCCCGTGCCGTACGAATAACGGCGACGCAAGCTCCTTTTCCAACGCTGCCACCTGATGGCTCACCGCCGATTGCGTGAGATAAAGCGCCTGAGCCGCCCGCGTAAAGCTCAAATTCTCGGCAACGGCCATAAAAACGCGTAATTGATGCACATCTTCCATGCAAAATCCATGAATAGAACTAATGTCTCATATCTCTAGAATGAGTTGGATTCATGGATCATCGTCCTGTACAGTCTTCGCGTCAACGTCGGCGGACGAGGAAATCTATAAGGCGTTGCAATGGAGTGGTGGACAGGATCAGTTGTGAAATCCGGTTCCCGATCGAGACCTTCAAAAACTGAAAAAGTGCTTCGGGTCGGGTTTGTGCCGTTGATCGATGCTGCCCCTCTGATCGTTGCCCGCGAGATGGGGTTCTTCGAGGAAGAAGGACTCACCGTCCAGTTGGAGCGCCAGATCGGGTGGGCGAATGTGCGCGATAAGCTGACCTTCGGGCACTTGGACGCAAGCCATGCACTGCTTGGGATGCCGTTGGCCAGCCGACTGGGTCGAGATTGGTTTGCCGAACCTCTGCTTGCAGTGATGGCACTCGGCGGCGGTGGGAATGCGATCAGTATCAGCCGCAAACTATTCGATGCCGGAGTGAACTCGGCCGCCACACTCGCCAAATGGGTCCATGATCGACACAGTGCCAGGCAACTGATTTTCGCCCATGTGTTCAACTACTCGATGCACCACTATCTACTTCGAGAGTGGATGGCGGCTTCCGGGATCAATCCGGATCTGGATGTTCAGTTGGTGACGATTCCACCCTCGCAGGTGGCGGATCATATGAGTCGTCATTACCTCGACGGTTACTGTGTCGGGGAACCGTGGAACATGTTGGCGCTGAAGCGTGGGTTTGGCGCCGTGATTGCCGCAACGGTTGACATACTCCCGTACCACCCGGAGAAAGTATTGGCGGTGACTGAGCGATGGGCCAATGCACACCCGGTTGAAATGCGCGGGCTCGTGCGGGCCGTGCTCAAAGCCTGTATCTACTGCAATCACCCTGCCCATGTACGCAAGCTCGCAGAGCTACTAGCGAGGCCACAGTACATCAACGCACCCACCGACGTGCTTGAAGCAAGTCTGGCAGCGGATCGATCGTTTGCGCTGAACCCCAGGTACCGATCGTCGCGTCCGGAGGAATGGCAGGTTCGCTCTTTCGCCGCCGAGTATACGTTCCCGAGCCAGACCCATTGCGTGTGGATGATGGAGCAAATGGTGCGATGGGGCCATTTATCGCAGGACACCGACACCCTGGCGATTGCAGCCCGCTGCACCGACAGCACCGCCTGGCGCGAAGCCGCAGAGGCAATCGGTTTGGATATTCCCGTGGATGATTTTCCTCCGATGCCCTTGCGAAATGGGCAGTCGTTCCACGCTCGACCGCTTCCGGTACTTCCGATTCACGATGGCGCAAATGCACAACCGGTGATTGCGATTGCTTGATAGACAGCAGGTGGCATGGGCGTCTCGCCCGTGCTTGGTTCAGAAACTTACGAAAGAGAGAATGACATGGATACGACAGACCGCAAAAAGATCACGACACGTCGAGCTGTATTGAAAATGGCTGGCTTTGCCGGTGCCGGCGCAGTGCTATCCGCCTTACCGGGTTGCAAGAAGGCAGAGGCGACGATCAGCAATGAAGCTTCCAAAATGGCCGCCGCCACAGCCGGTGGCACCGGGGCCACTGAAGGGCCCGAGGTCACAAAGCTCAGTTTCGGAATGATCGCGCTGACCGACTGCTCGCCGATCGTTATCGCCCATGAAAAGGGCTTCTTCAAGAAATATGGCATTGATGCCACCGTTGCCAAGCAGGGTAACTGGAAGGCGGTCAATGAAGGAATGGTCGGCGGTAGCATACAGGCGACGCACATGCTGTATGGAATGCCGATCGCCTCAACGATGGGGCTTGGGGGCACGTCCGTTCCGATGGTCATCCCCTGGGTACTGAATCGCAACGGTCAGAGCATATCTCTCAAGAAAGATCTGATTGGTAAGGTTCAAGCGGATCCGAAAGCGCTCAAGCCTATCGTCGACGCCGCTAAGGCCGCCGGTAAACCGATGAGTTTTGCCATGACCTTCCCCTACGGAACCCACAACATGTGGATGCGTTACTGGCTCGGTGCCGGGGGTATTAACCCGGATAAGGACTGCGACCTGAAAGTAGTTCCACCGGCTAACATGTTCACCAACATGCAGGCGGGGGCAATGGATGGCTTCTGTGTCGGTGAACCCTGGAACGCAAAGACGGTGACCGAGAAAATTGGATTCACCGCCATCAATTCACAGGACATTTGGAAAGATCATCCGGAGAAAGTATTTGGGATGCGTGCCGACTTTGCCGAGAAGAACCCCAAAACAGTGAAGGCCTGCCTCAAGGCATTGCATGAAGCAAGCGTCTGGCTCGATGACATGAGCAATCGTCCGGAACAATGCCAGATCATCAGCAAAACAAATTACGTGAATACCCCGCCAGAGAATCTGCTGGGTCGAATGCAAGGCAAATATGATTTCGGCGACGGTCGAACCTCGGTCGACCCGAATTACATGATCTTCTCCAGCCGGAACTGCAACTACCCGCAGATGAAGCACGCGACTTGGTTCATGGCCCAGTTCCGCCGCTGGGGAATTATATCCGGTACACCAGACTACGAAGGCGTCTGCAAGAAGGTCATGCGTCCCGATCTCTACGAAGAGGCGATGAAAGAAATCGCGTACACCCACGGCGGCATAGATACCAAAGCCGAAACACTGTTTGACGGGATAACGTTCGATCCTACCAAGCCCGAAGAGTACGCCAAGAGCTTCCCGGTTCACACTTTGAAGGGTTGAACATGACAAAAAAATTAATTGACATCGTCCTCCTCCCAATGGTCGGCATCGCCGTGATGTTTTGTCTGTGGGCCATTGCCAGCGCGGTAACACGCAACCCACAGACGAACAAAGCCACGCTCCCCGGACCGATCCAGACCTGGGAGCAAAGCAAGATCTACATCGTCGAACCCTTCGCCTATCGTGGAGAATCCGATCAGGGAATACTTCGCCTGACCTGGCTATCACTGGTCCGCGTGATGAAGGGCTATTTGATCGCATTGGCGATCGGCACGCCCGTGGGGTTTCTACTCGGCTCATCGGAATTGTTTCGTAAATGTTTCGATCCGATCATCCAGGTGCTGCGGCCTGTGTCTCCGCTGGCCTGGTTGCCGTTGGGTTACCTACTGTTCATGGGTCTACGAGATCAATATGGCATGGACGTCGGTGAGGCAGCGGCGATCTTCACCGTGGCGATTTGTTCCCTATGGCCAACCGTCATGAACACCGCGGTCGGCGTGCGGGCGATTCCACAGGACTACCACAATGTCGCCAAAGTACTGAATCTATCAGGCCCGCAAAAATTGTTCCGGATTCTTATTCCTGCCACGTTGCCGTATATGTTTACGGGGTTCCGTTTGAGCCTTGGAATCGCATGGCTGGTGATTGTGGCCGCCGAGATGCTCACGGGCAAATCCGGGCTCGGTGGATTTCTTAACATGGAATACAACGCGGGTATTCAGGAGCACATTATCCTCTGCATTATCACGGTCGGCGTAGTGGGGTTCATCCTTGACCGAGTGATGAGTCTGGTCGAGCAGCACATTACAAAACTGCCGCACCTGTTATCTGTGATTCGCGGTGGGTTGGCTGGTCTTCGTCCACAAAACAGGAGCGTGGCTCATGCCGTTTCTTGAATTAAACAATGTGAGTAAGTCGTACGCCGGGACGCCGGTTCTCAAGAATATCAACCTGTCGATTCGTGAAGGCGAATTCGTTGCCATCGTAGGGTATAGCGGCGCGGGAAAGACGACGTTGATGTCCATGATTGCCGGGCTGGTGAAACCGGATGACGGTGAAGTATTGTTGCAGGGAAAACCAGTGACCGGTCCAGGGCCTGACCGCGCGGTGATCTTTCAAAACTATTCGCTGCTTCCCTGGATGACGGTGTTTGAGAATGTGTTGTTGGCGGTGGAGCAGGTGTTCCCAAAATGGAAGACCGTGGAGAAGAAGAAGTACGCCGAGAAATACATCCGCATGGTGAATCTAGCCGCCGCGCGCGATAAGCGACCGAACGAGCTTTCCGGTGGAATGCGGCAGCGCGTGTCGGTCGCCCGGGCACTTTCAATGAACCCGCGAATCTTGCTGATGGATGAGCCTCTGGGCGCGCTCGATGCGCTCACGCGCTCCACTTTGCAGGATGAGATCGAACGCATTTGGGAGCAAGACAAAAAGACCGTTGTGTTAATCACGAACGATGTGGATGAGGGGATTCTGTTAGCCGACCGGATTATTCCATTGAGCGCTGGACCTGGCGCGACACTCGGGCCGGCGGTGACGGTGGATCTTGATCGCCCGCGCGATCGAACTGCGATCAATCACAGCCCGCGGTTTAAGGAGATTCGCGGGGAATTGCTTCGGTATCTGCTTGGGCCAGGTGCGAAGCGCAGAGCCACCAGCGAGGCATCTGCCGTGCGATTGCCTGCCGTGGAACCGGCGGATCTGTCGGTGCGGCGCGGTTGGAGGCTATTTGGAAATCGTAGCGCGGCAATGGGATGATTCTGGTCCCCTCCCCCCATGAGTACTGGAGGGGAGGGGACCAGAATGAAGTTGGAGCTGTCATGAAAAAGTACCTTGAAGTCTGGAAGTTGGAAAAGTCCTATCCCAGTCGTAAGGGCCCGGCGGTGATTGTGAAGGATGTTGACTTGTTCCTTCGCGAGGGGGAATTTGTCAGTCTTATCGGCCATAGTGGTTGCGGCAAGTCTACCATCCTTTCGATGATCGCCGGCCTAACTTCCAAGAGCGGTGGCTCGATCATTCTCTCCAATAAGGAGGTTCGCGGTGCAGGGCCCGATCGGGGTGTGGTCTTCCAGTCTCCCTGTTTGCTTCCCTGGCTCACGGCGTTCGAGAATGTGATGATCGGTATCGAGCAGGTATTCTACAAGGCGACTCGCCAGGAACGTCGCGATATCGCGGAGTTCTACCTGGGCGTGGTAGGCTTGGCCGACTCCATGTTGAAGCGCCCGGCCGAACTATCCGTCGGGATGCGACAGCGCGTAGGCATCGCACGGGCTTTTGCGTTGTCGCCTAAAATGCTCTTACTCGACGAACCGTTTGGAATGCTCGATTCATTGACGCGCATGGAGTTGCAGGAAGTGCTCGTCGAATTATGCGCGAAAGATAAAAAGACAGCGCTGATGGTCACGCACGATGTGGATGAGGCATTGTTTCTGTCCGATCGCGTGGCGATGATGACCAATGGCCCCGCAGCCAAAATCGGTCGAATGATGGAAGTGAACTTTCCTCGCCCGCGAAACCGCCAAGAGGTGTTGGAACACCCGGAATATTACAAATATCGCGAAGAACTGATTGGTTTCCTGGAAGAACAAGGCCATCCGAAACCGAGTGCAAAAATTGTCGAGCCGGCTGTCCCGAGAATGATGGATCTGCTTCCGGCGTGATTGCGATTGTTTGGCGTGGTCATGTTTCAATTTGCCGACGACGACCTTTCGTCAAAGCAAACCCGCCGAGCAGTACGAAGCCTACCAGAGCGGTAGATGGAAGCGGGGCTACATCAGCAATCGTGAAGATCTCGAGTCTGTCGAATTTCAAAGGTATAGCCCCACCTGTTCCCGTACCCACAACGGTCTCTCCGTTATCGCCGTAACTGTATTGAGATGCCGTCCCGGAATTTAAGTCGGTATACAACAAAAAGTCCGCTCCCGCTCCGAAGTATGGCCCGGAATTGGCTTGGTTGCTCGTTTGATATTGCCCCGGGTCGGGGGCTGCTGTCAGGCTCTTTTCGTCTAGTCGAGAAGGAGTCGTGAGATTGAATAGGAAAGCGGTTCGGTCCGCAGTGTTTGGTACAGTGTGGTAGCCACTAACGCTATCCCACGCTTGCGGGTTGTAACCGCCCACGATGATCTTGGAGGTACCGACGTTCGTCACTTCAGCGACCACAAACGTTCGCCCTTTCCCATCGGCGGCTGCATGGAAATCGTATGAAGTGGTGGCGTCGTTGCTCGAATGAGTGAATATATTCGTTAGCTTCAGATCCCCTTCGCCGAGCCAAGTTGCCAATTGATCGGCACTGCTCTGCGTCAGCAAATTGCTCCCACCGACAATCACAGAGCTTGCCGAAGCCGTCGCCGAATAGACGACGCTGGAGAGCAATAGAACCAGCAAGGAAAAAACTCGTTGGCGATTTGCAAGCATGGCACTCCCATCCATTCAGTGAACGCTCCATCGACTGCCTAGAAGCGATAAATCCGAATTGCTGACGTCAACAATATAGTGAATGGTGCAGGGGAATACCATCACCGAATATTATCGATGGGGGTCAAAGTAGTCGCGGATGAGGTCGCGATACGGCGCATAAGCCGGGTTTGACCGTATGAGATCGCCCACCTTTTGTGGGTTCGTCACCGATTCCGGGCCTTGCCAGGGAGGCGTGATTTCTACGTCGGTTTTATTGCCAGACAGGCCATTGTTGGTGGACGTGGCAGTGTCGAGTTTGTCTTCACGCTTGGCGGACTGTCCGCCGCTGGCAGTCCGACCTTGCCGTGAAGCGCGCTCATTGCGGCTGCTTGTGTCGGGTGTGGGAATCGTTGATTTGACACCAGAAGTGAGGGTGGAACCCGCGCCAGTGCCATTCGGGTCGCCGGCAGACGGGGTGTTTTTCTGGTGGGCGGAAGGGTCAAAAGGGTCTGCCTTGTCGTCGCCTGTCGTGACATGTGACTGTTCTGACTGACTTTCGGCAGACGAATCGTCCGGATCGTGACCCGGCCGACGGACGGGCGATCGATAGGTTAATGTGTCCTTCACAGAACGGGAGATTTGTTCCGGAGCACCCAATGGATCGGACAGCGCGAAAATTTGCTCAGTCCCGGTTTCCGCCTGCGTGCGGCGTGACGCATTGGAAAAAGCCGCCAGCGTCAGAACCAAGCTGATTGCTAAACCAACCCCCCCCCACCGTCGAGAAGTCCAACGGCGGAGAAGCACATTGGACGGTGACAACTGATCGCATTTGGCATCCGCCATTGCAAGAAGGGTGGAATTCCAAGGATCGTTCGACGGGTTCCTCGCTCGTCGCATCAACATAGCCGTACTCAAAAGGTCGGCGAGATTTAACTGACCGTCCGCCTCCATTACGGCATCCAAGGGTGTAGGCCGTCGAAAGATGGCTATGACCAAGCCGGTGAAGGTGGAAATTACCAGTGACAGGAGAGCTACGGGAAGCGTGGATCGACCCTGCCACCAGAGGATGGGCATAAGGACAATCGCCCCACCGCAACCGAAGAGTAACCCCGCTCCAACCCATTCCACACAGCGAAATAAAATAAAACGACAATGCAGGCGGCGAACAAATCGGTCAAAGTGTATCGCTGTCAACGACATGTTCCGAACAATTTACCGGCAAACAGCTTACAACTGCGGAAATGGGCAAAAATGACTCACTCGATGGCTACTGACCCTCATCCAGCTCCAAATGGCTCTGCATTTCCTGGATCGCAAGTGATAAACAAAGCCAATGGGGATTAATTTCGAGCGCTTCACGGTAGCAGCGGATCGCATCGGAAAATTGACTCAGATGAGCATGGCAATGTCCCTTGCCGGCCCACGCTCCAAAATGGCACGGCATACGCTTGATGGCTTCTTTACAGTCCGCGATCGAAGGCTCAAACTTTTCCTGAAGATAATAAACCAAGGCCCGTTGATTGTACGCTTCGGCAAAAGAGGGGTCGGTTTCGATCGCGGCGGTAAAGAGTGTTGCAGCTTTTGCGTAATCTCGTTGATCCATGGCGGAAGCACCGCGGGTCAGCAGGCAGTTGGCTTCCGGGGAGCCGCAACGAAACCAAATCGACCAGAGCGCGTGCTCAGCCATCTCATTGGCCATCGGGTCGGCATCTTGCAGTTGCTCGGCTAACGACGGAATGCAACACCTTGCCCCAACAAGACCTAAGGCAAGTGTCGCCACTTTTCGAGCATCCGCGTGGGAAGAAGAAAGAATGCTTTTGATTTGGTCCGAAGACCACCTCAACCGAAGCATGGCCAGCAAACCCGAAACATCCTGCCGCGCGAGCAACGGCTCCACCAGCTCGACGAATTCAGCGGGATTGATCAAAGCAACGTTTGGCACGAGTCCTAAGGGTGAAGTGTTCTTGGCCACAGCATTCAACATCCACTATCCGGCAGTCCTCTTCCAATGCGGTCGGCGAAGATCATATACCTTCTTCCCGTCGGAAATCCAGTAAATTGACGTGATTTAGCCCCCCAGATTGAACCCTTGGCATTTAACTCCCCGGACGATGAGACCCGACATCCACCTTTTTTTCATGGTCCACATGCGCTTCGGGGCTGAATGCCGGAGCATAAAGCGAACGAAGCTCGGCATTGGTCATGCCGACCCGTCGAGGTGAATATCCGGTTTCGGTCTTGGTTGAATCGCATCCCGTGATGGCCAACGCAAGCACGATTGTGGCCGCGGTCGTTGCGGCAATGATCCATCGTCGATCCATGATCTGGCTCCCATGCAAACGAAAAGGAACCTCGCGTTCCCTGTCTCTGTCGTCACAATACCGCTAACATGCTTGAAAATCGACCCCCGGGTTCGATTGCTCCGTTGAATTTGATTGGCTGTTCAGAATGTCCTCGCTCCACGCAACCCCCACCTCCATTGCCCAATGCCGTCTACTTGCAAGGATCCAACGGCGGTATCACACGCTGGCGGAAACAATCACGCTCGGCAGCCGTTCGTTTCCATTCGTGCGCATTGCTGATCCCAATCGGGTGCTCAGTGAGGTCGCTGCCGAGGAAGATCGCCTGGAAAAAACCAGTGGCCTGCGCAAGAACGGAGAAGAGTTGCATCTGCCCTACTGGGCCGAGTTATGGGACAGTGCGCTCGGGATGGCTCACCTTCTGCTGGACCGATATAGCGCGGTCAAGTCAAGCCAACAACCGACACACGTGTTAGATCTAGGTTGCGGCATGGGTTTCCCGGGGATGGTCGCGGCGAGCCTGGGCCTGCCAGTCCTCTTCGCAGACTTGGAGTCCCCCGCCCTCCTCTTCGCCAAGTTGAACAGTCTCTCGTACCAGGCTCGCGCGCGTACTCGCCAACTCAATTGGCAAACCGGGCAGTTAGGTGAGCAATTCGATCTGATCCTCGGGGCTGACATTCTCTACGAACGCAAACAGTGGGATTTTCTGGAACCTTTTTGGCGAACGCACGTTGCTCCAAATGGCAGTGTCATCCTCGGTGAGCCCGGCCGCCAAACCGGAGATAACTTTCCAGCCTGGATCACCTCCTGTGGCTGGAGCCTCACACTCCATGAACAACGTATCCCCACCCGCAGCCGCCCTATTCGACTATTTGAAATCAAGTGGATTTCGTAGGTTCCGCTTTGTCGGCTGAGAATGTTCAGGTGGCGTGGGCGTCTCGCCCGCGTTTTCTTCCGAATAATGCACGGGCGAGACGCCCATGCCACCGAAAATCGTGAATGTGTCCGGGATGCTCTACTGTTGTAGCTTCAATTGATCTACGATGCTCACAGATGCACTCAACCCCAACCGATGCGCGCCCGCTTCGAGCATTGCCAGCGCCGTTGTGAGATCTCGAATCCCCCCGCTGGCTTTGACAAGTAAGCCATCACCATACTTCTTCATGAGTCTTACAGCTTCCAGGCTTGCCCCACCGCTCGGATGAAACCCAGTGCTGGTCTTGATGAAGTCGCAACCACTCTCTCGAACCGCGCGACAAGCGCATTCGATGGCAGCCTCACCTTTATCGGACCCTGGCGAAAGTAGGTACGCCGATTCCACGATCACCTTAATGACCACATCGCGGCGAGTACTCCGCGCGGCGCGAACAATCTCAATCAACTCTGCCCGGGCCGAGTCTACGTTCGAGGCGGCCAGGTAGGGTAAGTGAGCGACGATGTCGATTTCATCGGCCCCTTCCTTGATGCTGCTTGTAGCTTCGATCGCTTTCACCGTGGACTTACTGGTTCCATGCGGGAAGCTGACGACCGTACACGTCAGTACCCCGCTTCCCTTCAACATGGTAGCCACCCTACCGACCCAGACCGGTGCGACACAGACCGAGGCAAAGCCATACTGCATCGCCTCGGCCACCACGCGATGCACTTCCGGCGCGGTGGCCTCCGGTTTCAAAATCGTATGATCAATTTTCCGGGCAAGTTCGGTTGGGGACATTCCAGAAGTTTACCTGATGATGGGCACGCGGCGTAGTAAGTCGGAAACAAGTAAGGAAAAACACAAAAAATCACGAATGTAAAAACGTCCATCGAATGGGCGGTTCCGCGGAAATCCTATTCGTTTGCAGTGCGATGTTCCGGCATTGTTCCGCATTCCGGGCATCGGTCTGGTGTGGCGCGTAAATCATATCCGCAGGTTTGGCATTGGCGGAGCTGACGCATTTTCCAGGCAATCCGTCGATGTCTCCAGTCAAACAATGGGGGAGTTAATGTGCCCAGCATGAGGATCCAAAATGGTATCACCAGATTCCATCGCCGCAGCCCCAGCGAGGTTGCGCGAATGTATCGGAAGCCCAATCGATCGGCGAACATGTCATCGGGATCGTTGGCGGGGTAATCGGAGCGTTCCTGCTGAAGGAAACTGATGATTCCACCGCGTGCGGTACCGATTCCATAACTGCGATGCCGAGACACAACCGTAACGAAGTCTAATGGAGGGTAGTGGTATGATCTGATCCACAGCCAAGCTATTGCGGCGGAAGTGGAAAGCGATATCAAGCAGATTAAATTCCTGATCCTTTTTCGTTTTCTTGGCTTCATAGCATTTGCACTTCCGGGGGGAAGGGTTTGATTTACAATTGCGATCGCTTCAGGATCCGAATCGGTCGAGGCAAATTAATAGGGCGATGAAGAATGACGTCCCCGTCAGGCCAATTGCGAAACCCCAACAGGTTGCGAGTGGAGCATCAGTTGCGCGTCTTATGACGATCCATTGGGTGAGCAGTGTGACGACCGCTGGAAGGGCGAATCTAATTCCGTCTGACGCCTGAGAGTGATATAATCGTAACGTAACCAATAGATGTGCCAGAAAGATAAGGACCACACAGGTAGTGACAACCGCGATTCCGCAACAGTATTTCGACAAGCGCGGCATTTGTTCCTTCCTTAATGGCAAGCAATTCAGAAGTTCCACGTGGAACATTGCCGCCTATCAATCCAGTTTGATGTTTAACCGCTGCAACAGCTCATCGAATTGATCGAGCGAAGCGTAGTGAATCACCAATCGACCTTTGCCCTTCCCGCCCTGCTGTTTTAACTGAACACGCATTCCGAGCTGCCGTGCGACTGATTTTTCCACATCCAACACATGCGGCGAGACGCTCGGTGTCGCCGGAGGTTTCACGGCTTCTGTTTGATTTGTCAACAGACGTTCCAAATTCCGAACGGACAATCCCTGCTCAACGCATAATCCCGCAATACGACTTTGTTCGTTTGGGTCACTGATGGATGCCAGAATCTTGGCGTGTCCGAGAGAGATATTCCCGTCGATGACCCAAGATTGGACGGTCGGTTCGAGGTCAAGCAATCGCAAATGGTTCGCAATGGAGCTGCGCTCCTCCCCAAGACGGTTGGCCAACTCTGCCTGAGTGACCCCCAGTTGTTTCATCAAAACCTGGTAAGCTGAAGCGCGATCGATCGGGTTGAGATTCTCCCGTTGGATGTTTTCCACCAACGCCATTTGCGCTTGGGTGTAGCCATCCACATCGCGGACGATGATTTGAACAGTTTCAAACCCCGCAAGCTTAGCTGCGCGCCAACGGCGTTCACCGGCGATCAATTGGTATCCCCCGTCAATCGCCCGTACGACAATTGGCTGAATCATCCCCGTGGACTTTAAACTGGAGGCCAATGCCTGAAGTGATTCTTCGGAAAACGAACGACGGGGCTGATGCGGATTGACGGAGATCCTAGACACTGAAACATTAATCGCTGCGTTGGTTTCCGCTAGTATGACCGATGAAATCTCAGTGACGGAATTCACTGTTTCTGGCGGAGTGTCGATTGAGCCAACTTCGGCCATTGGCGGGGGGGATACTGACATCAAACTGCTCAACCCGCGTCCCAAACGAGGCCGTTCTTTAGAAATCTTTGACATGTAATCCTTTGCCGTCTCCAATCGCGTCCATTGTACTCGATGTTCCACGTGGAACATCGAAGATACTCATCCCTCAAGATAACGCAAACTATCTACATATATTAGCATTCACTAATAAACATGATCCAAACCAATCCCTGGAATCCAGTCGATCGAGATAGCGTGTTGCCCGTCTGTCGCTATAATTCCGCGCGCCGGCTTGCGGCGATGTGCGCCTGCGATCATGACTTACAGGAAATTGCCAGATGCCCTACACCCTTACCGAAGCGTCCCAGGACTTGATGCCGTTTACCTCCGGCAATGGTCCGGAAGGGGACAACCGCTGGACCTTGAACTTCGGTCCTCAGCACCCTGCCACCCACACCACCTTGCGGCTAGTTCTTGAACTGGACGGTGAACGCATCCTCCGCTGCACGCCGCACATCGGCTTTCTGCACAGTGGTTTTGAAAAGCTCGGCGAGCATCTCAATTACAACCAGTATGTGACTATCGTCGACCGCATGGATTACTCCGCGCCAATCTACAACGAACTCGCCTGGCATGGTGCCGCCGAACGATTGATGGGGATCGAACTCACACCCCGCTGCAAAGTCCTCCGAACCATCGCCGGTGAACTCGGTCGACTCCAGTCTCACCTGCTCTGCGTCGGTGCGGCCGGCCTGGATTTGGGAGCCTTTACCGCCTTCCTATACGGATTCAACGAGCGCGAAAAAATCTATGACATCGTCGAGTTCATGAGCGGCCAACGGTTCCATACCTCCTGGACCCGGGTAGGGGGGCTCAATATGGACCTACCAGACGAAGCGGTCTTCAAACGTATGGTTCACAAGTTCATTGATGATGATCTGCCCAAGGCCATGCAGGATGTGGAAACCCTACTCAACAAGAATCGCATCTTTGTCGATCGCACCAAAGGTGTTGGCGTCGTGACCCGCGAGGAAGCGATCTCCTGGAGCCTCTCCGGTCCGATGGCTCGTTCGGCCGGGGTGGCACGCGATATTCGCAAGGATGAACCCTACCTCTGCTTCGCCGACAACTGGGACGGGCAGGGCACCAAAGCCGTCGACTTTAAAGTCCCGATCATGCACACCGGCGATGTCTACGCCCGATATCTGGTACGCCTCGAGGAGATGAAACAGTCCATCCACATCATCCGCCAGCTCATAGACAATATTCCCGGTGGTCCGGTCAATGTGAGCCCTGAAGGCAAGGAGACACTCCCTCCCAAGGACCAGGTCTATAGTAGTATCGAAGGTCTCATCCACCACTTCGAATTGATCATGACCAATCGAGGCTTCGAAGCTCCTAAGGGAGAAGTCTACTACCCCATCGAAAGTGCCAATGGCGAACTAGGCTACTACATTGTCTCCGCCGGTGAGAATATCCCGTGGCGCGTGCGCACCCGTCCGCCATGTTATATCAACTATTCGATCTTCCCGAAGTTGATCGAAGGCCACATGATATCGGACGTGGTCGCAGTGCTAGGGAGTATCAATGTGATCGCGGCGGAGTTGGATCGGTAGGTTCGCGGAGGAGGACGCGCGATGCAATATCTCTTTCCGCACGCATGCTTCGAATGCCGTAGATCCTTCAAACGAGAGCGCGATCAGGAGAACGACTACCGCAAATGTCCACACTGCGGAGGTCAGGCGATCCGCCTAAGTCGCAAGTTCAAAGCGCCCCCCACTGCAGATACAAAACAATGGGAGAAAGTGCGGCAGCTCGTTGCGGCGGGGTTCCGATTCCAGAGTGACTATAAAATGGATGCTCACCTAGGCTATTTGGTCGAAGTTCCTTATCCAAAGACAATTCGTGAGGTCGCTCCGTTCATTGAACTACATACGCCCAAAAAGCTCCATTGAGCAAGCTGGATAGTCCGAGGTGCAGAATGGTTAATACCCATGGGATGATTCCTGCGGATCAAATCGAAAATACAAAACTCGTTGAGTATTCACGACGCGCAGCCGCGTATCTATTAAAACTAGGGTAATGGAGTTCGATAGACTCGGTTTTCCTCGCGTGGGGCGTTTCAGACATCGTTGGTGTGTTTTACGTACAAGTGACACCAAGGCGTTCTTGGATTGATGATCGCCTCTGGATAGTCATCGGCGACCTGCCACCTGCATACCTCGTGTGCGACAATATTAATGATTGGCAAGAGGCTCTTGCGACCTATGTGGAGGAAATGAAAAAATGGGTCGATGCCGTCCTCGAAGGACGCAGTACCGAACACATTATTCCCGTGAATGTTGCACCCACAGTTGAGTACGCGAATATGTTAGGATCTCGGCTGCAGCTTCTTAAAGAGTTGTTTATTGGCATACCCAAAGAGGAAATGCCGACCGACAGATAGTATAATATCGGAACAGTATTATGACCAACTTTGGCCGTATAACCTTTGACCCAGACCTGTGCGGTGGTCGCCCCTGTATTCGCGGTTACCGCATTCGCGTGCAAGATGTTCTGGAACTGCTCGCGGACAATATGACGCCTGCGGAAATCGTCGAGCAGTTGCCTGACTTGGAACTGGAAGATGTTCAGGCTTGCCTTGAATTCGCGGCTCAAAGCATCGACCATCCCCATTTGATTGGCTCATGATCTTCTGGCTTGACGAACAGCTTGACCCCAACCTGGCGACTTGGCTCACCAAGGAATTTGCAGTAGAGGCGCAGCATGTTCGCGATCTAGGATTTGCGCAGACAGCAGATTCAAAATTATTTGCCGCCGCGAAGCAGAAGTCTGACGTTGTGTTGATAAGCAAGGATCGTGACATGTTTGAGCTTCTAGCACGTTACGGCCCGCCACCTCAACTCATCTGGTTAACCTGCGGTAATCTTCGTACCTCGCGATTGCAATCAATCCTGTCGGAAACTTTTCCAAAAGCTTTAGAGTTGCTGATTGCTGGCGAGCGTCTCGTCGAAATATCTGGTAAACGAAAGCCCCGAACTTAATGCTCCTACGTTTTCCACCATGCAAATCGCCTTCCTCCTCGGCCGTTTTCCCTCCCTCTCCGAAACCTTCATTCTCAAGCAGATCACCGGCCTGATCGACCGCGGCCATGAAGTCGACATTTACGCCCGCAAACCCGGCGAAGGTTCCAGGGTTCATCCGGATGTCGACAAATACAAACTGCTTGATCGTGTCATTTATCGGGACATGCCGACCAACGCGGTCCTGCGAACCCTCAAAGGCATCCGTCTGGCGGCGGGGGGGCTCGGTCGAAATCCGGGGGCGGTTCTCGGATCGTTAAATGTCGTCAAGCATGGCCGCGAAGCATCGTCGCTCAAGCTCATGTACTGGGCGGCGGCATTTCTCAAACGAGCGAGAACGTACGATATCATCCATGGGCATTTTGGCCCGAATGGCCTGCTCGCCGTCGCCTTGCAGAATATTGGCGCAATTACGCCGACCGCCAAAATCGTCACCACTTTCTATGGCTACGATGTCCACCGTTACCCTCGCAATCACGGTCATGATGTCTATCGTCCCCTGTTCGATCAAGGCGATCTTATCCTGACGCTCAGCCAGATCATGAAGCAGGATCTGGTGGCCCTTGGCTGTCCGGACAGCAAGGCAATTGTCCATCATATTGGCACGGATGTCGGCCGTTTTTGTCTGTCTGTCCGTCGGCCACCGACCGACAGCGTTGTCCGTATAGTGTCCATTGCCCGCCTGGTCGAGAAAAAAGGGCTGGAATTTGCGGTTCAGGCGGTTGGCAAGGTATCGACAGCCGGTCAGCCAGTGACATATGACATTGTCGGAGATGGCGATCTGCGTGGCAGACTCGAATCGCTCATTCGCGAGCTTAAACTTGACGGCATCGTCAACCTTCTTGGTTGGAAAACCCAGCAGGAAGTCGTCGAAATCCTCAACCGCGCCCATATCTTATTGGCCCCGAGTATCACTGCCGCGAGCGGCGATCAGGAAGGCACCCCGGTCGCCCTCATGGAAGCTATGGCGATCGGTCTGCCCGTCATTTCGACGCATCACAGCGGAATCCCTGAAATGATCCGCGACGGTGTTTGCGGTTATCTTGTCCCCGAGCGAAATACCGACGCCTTGGCCGATAAAATACTCGAACTGGTCGGTCATCCTGAACGGTGGGCCGCAATGGGGGCGGCCGGACGAGCGGTTGTCGAGAAAGAATTTGATACCCGAAAGCTGGGCGATGAACTGGTTGGACTTTATCAAAGAGCCTTGCAATCAACGTAGCACTTTTAAGTGAGATCTGGCGATCTTATTTAACCGGATCGCTTGCGACCCGGCTAAATAATTAAGACGATACACCTGCGACGGCAGGGGACCATTCAGACATGTTGAGCTTTTTACTTCCCTCCCTATGATCTAAGCAGCAAGGTCACCCGCACCCATTCAGCAGGATTTTCGTCATGGCATGGATCGTTGAAAATCGCCGTACGCAAGTCGTCGAGAAACGGGAAACCCCGTATCTGACGGATGATATGAAGATCGATATCGCCAATCAGTATTTTCCACGCTACCCCACCAAGCGTGCCGTACTGTTGCCGGCGCTACATGCGGTGCAGCATAAGTATGGTTGGATTCCGACGCAGGCGATGGAAGAAGTGGGGGAGTTCCTCGGCTTACAACCGGCCGAGGTGATGGATACCGCCAGTTTCTATGAAGAATACTGGCTGAAGCCCAAGGGCAAATATCTGATCGCCGTCTGCCGTTCGCTGACTTGCGAATTGTGCGGCTCAAGCGATGTCACCCAGCACCTCAAGAAAAAGCTGAACATCGAACCGGGTGAAACCACCGCCGATGGCAAGTTCACCCTCGTCGAGTATGAATGCCTCGGCTCTTGCGGCACCGCCCCGGCCGCGCTGTGCAACGATGTGCTCCACGAAAATATTACGCCGGAAAGCTTCGGGCAGTTTCTCGAGACGCTTCCGGAAGATCCGCACGAATATCACGATCCTTCGGTAACGTGGAACGAGTCCGCCCATTGAGATGAACCAAAAAGGAGCCACGGAGGACACAAAGAACACAGAGTTAAACACAGAGATAGAATAACCAGTCTCTTTTTTCCTCTGTGCAATTCTCCGCGTTCTCTGTGTCCTCCGTGGCTCCCCCGAATGTCCGTTTGAGATATTGTGAATGTACTGGATCTTGGCAATTTCAATTTCGCTGAGTCTCGTCGGTGCTTATGTCTGGAAATCAAACTACGCTGCCTATCATTTTGCAACGGTGCAGGATGGCGTGTTATATCGTGACGGCGTCCGAACGATCCGCGAATTTGAAATCGCCGTCCGAAAGGCGAAGCCCAAAACCGTGGTGCGCCTGATTGATGAAGCCGAGCAGAAACTAGAGCCGTTCGCCAGCGAGTCGGCTTACTGCAAGGCGCATGGCATTGATGTGGTCGAACTCCCCATCAAGCTCGGTGGTTGGCCGATGCCGGAACAGGTCAATGCGTTCCTGAACATCGCCGCAAACCCGGCTTGCCAACCGGTGATTGTACACTGTGCGCAAGGTGTGCGAAGAACTGGCATGATGGTCGCGGCCTACCAGGAATCAATCCTTGGCTTCGACCGCGAAAAAGCCAAGGCCAAAATGCTGACCTTCGGCCATAGCCAGCGAACCGTCGGCGATGTGATGAAATTCATTGATGTATATGATTCGCAGGCTCGCTCACTGCCAACAACGTTGCCCGCTGGGAAGGAATAGAGGTGCGAGTTTCTACGATTGCGACGCTTTTGGAATCGGTATTTGCTTGGATGATTGGGATCATCTTCAGCGCAATATGTTATGGTCCCGCCGTGCTACTACTGATTTTGATGGTGAAAACCGCCATCGAAAACCAGAAGAATTCTCACGAACGGCGCGGCTTTCCGATTGAGCCGATCGTGAAAGAGCCGCCAAGCGATCCGATGGAGTAACGCAATGCCCGACAACAAACCCGGTGACGGCCTCTTCGGCTGGCTTGGTCGACAGATCGGCCATGTGAAAAAAGCGGTTCAGACCAACGTCGAAAACGAGGCTGAAAAACAATCAGAAGGGGACCCTGAAACTCAGGTGGTCTACCGAAAAGACAGCGTGCAGGAAGCCCCGCACCCGGAAAACCCGGATCTGAAGCTTCGCCGTACCGTGATTGATGAAGTGATCGTTGAGAAAAAGTCGTTAGAAGAGAAAGGAAAGTAGTGGGTTTGTCCGTCGTCCTTTGTCCGTTGTTAAAGAAGCCGGAAATATGTCTTCTTACCACAAACCATCGACAACTGACCGCTGACAACTGACCACGAAACAAAAACATGGCCTTCACCGAACCCGTCCTCCTCAAGCGTATCGACAAGGATCCTGCCAAGCGCAAGCTGCATTTCTATGACGACTATGTCGCCACGGGCGGCTACAAAGGTCTGGAAGCCGCGCTCCAAATGGCGCCTGCCGACATCATCAAAACCACCATCGACAGCGGCCTGCGCGGACGCGGTGGGGCGGGCTTCTCTGCCGGGCAGAAATGGTCGTTCATCCCCAAGGAAAAGCGCGGCCCGCACTATCTGTGCGTGAATGCCGATGAATCCGAACCGGGTACTTTCAAAGACCGCTACCTGATCGACTACGACCCGCATCAAATGCTCGAAGGCATCGCCATCGCCTGCATGGCCACCCAATGCGATATCGCCTACATCTTCATCCGCGGCGAATATCATCGCCAGGCCAAGGTACTCGAGCATGCGATCAAAGAAGCCTATGCACATGGCATCTTTGGCCCACAGGGGATCAAAGGCAGCCAATACAAAGTGGAATGCTATGTTCACAAAGGTGCTGGGGCCTACATTTGCGGCGAAGAAACGGGATTGTTGGAAGCCCTCGAAGGCAAGCGCGGCTGGCCCCGCAATAAGCCGCCGTTCCCTGCCATCGCTGGCGCTTTTGCCAAGCCTACTGTCATCAACAATGTCGAAACCCTCGCGGCCGTGCCGCACATTATCGAGCGTGGCCCCATCGAAGGCCCACGCTGGTTCAAGAGCATGGGCACTCCCAGCTCCCCCGGCCCAAAGTTATATGGCATGAGCGGTCATGTGAATAACCCGGGAGTCTATGAAGACGAACTGGGCATCACCCTTGAACACGCCATCAAACTCGCCGGCGGAATGAAAGGTGGTTCCTACAAAGCCAGCATCTGCGGCGGCATCTCCATGGGTGTGCTCGGTACGAACCAGCTCGATATCAAGCTCGATTTTGACGATGTCCGCTTTCGCGGGGGTTGCCTCGGACTGGGCACCGCCGGCATGATCGTCATGAATCATCGCACGGACATGGTGCTCGCCCTGCGAAACTGCGTCCGCTTCTACGCCCACGAATCCTGCGGCCAATGCACCCCATGCCGCGAAGGCTCCGCCTGGATGCGCAAAATCCTCGACCGCATCGTCGATGGTGGCGGTCGCGCACAGGACTTGGAAATGCTCCTCGAGCTCGAAAAAACCATGGGCATCATGCCCGGCACCACCATCTGCGGGTTAGCGGATGGCACTGCCTGGGCCACACGTACGTTCATCAACAAGTTCTACGATGAGTTCGCCGCCAAATGCCCGGAAACCCCGAAGACACAATTGAGTATCAAGCGAGGTTCGTTGAATGTGCTTCAGCCGATGGGGAGTAACACACGTCAATAACGTGCAAGGACTTCGAGGGAACTTATGACGCTGCAAAGGTCCAATGTTCGTTTGAAGCCCGCCAACCGACATACGGCAGATGCCCACTCGGCGTTTCAAATTCGTGAGCTAGGCGTTGATCAATTATCCGATTTAGCCGAACGCCTTGGCGGCCAGCCGATTCCCGGTCTGAAGATGACCGAATCCGGATTCGCCGACTGGTGCCCCGATGAATTGCGCGCGGAGTGGATCGATGGGAGGGTTATACTAATGTCGCCGTCAAATGTGGAACACGATGATTTGAGTATCTGGTTCATCCGTCTCATTGGTGACTTTGTTGAAGAACACCAGCTTGGAACAATCTACCGGAACATTTTTGTTCGCCTTCCCGGCCAACGTCGTCGCCGTGTCCCCGATCTGATGTTCGTCTCAGCCGGCCGGCTCAACCTACTACAGCCAACCTACCTTGGTGGAGCGCCCGATCTACTCATCGAAATCGTCTCCCCCGACAGTCAGTCGCGCGATCGCCGCGAGAAGTTCATCGAATATGAAAAGGCCGGCGTGCGCGAATTCTGGATCGTCGACCCGCTTTCCAAAACGCTCGAGGTCTACAAGCTCGATAAAAGGAAATTCATCCGTCTCGAAGAAACAAAAGGCGTCATCGCCTCGTCCGTTTTACGTGGCTTCAAGCTCAAGTCTGCCCATCTCTGGAGTAAACCTCTGCCCAAGGTGTCGATTGTCCTCCGTGCCATGAAGAGGGCCTGACGCCGCGATGCGCATCCTTCATGTCATCTCCGGCCTGGACCCGCAAAATGGTGGCACTACCACGGCCCTGGTCGGCATGGCAGAATCGCAGGCCAAGGTAGGTCTGGATGTATCGGTCATTGCCACCTGGAAAATCCCCGACGGTTTCCCCGTGGCCGATTCCCTCCGAGCCAATGGCGTCAAAGTCATCCACATAGGCCCGGCCACCGGCAGGCTCTCTCGTCATCCCACATTGGCCGTCGAAACCGATCGTGCGGTCGCCGCCGCCGATGTCGTTCACATTCACGGCCTCTTTGAAGAGATTCAGCATCAAGCCGCCCGAGCCTCACAACGGCGGAGCGTTCCCTACATCATCACCCCGCACGGCATGCTCTCGCCATGGAATCTCTCACGGAGTTCATTCGGAAAGCGCCTCTACCTCTTTCTACGGCTCCGCCGCAATCTTGATCGTGCCGCTGCCATTCACTACACCTGTGACGTGGAACGCGATCTGGTCGCTCCGCTGGCTATCAAGGCTCCTCCATTGGTCGAGCGCCTGGGACTCGATCTTTCGGAGTTCGCAGAACTTCCAATCCAAGGTACTTTCCGAAACAAATGGCCGCAGCTTGCCCAAAAACCTTTTGTGCTTTTCCTCGGTCGCATCGACTACAAAAAAGGTTTGGACATCCTCATCCCCGCCTTCGCCGCCGCCAAGGTAGGAGACACCCCGCTGGTCATCGCCGGCCCTGATCGCGATGGCTACGAACCTGCCGTCCGCGCCCTCGTCGCCCAACATCAACTACAAGATCGCGTCATCTTTACCGGCATGCTTCGCGGCCCTGACAGACTCGCGGCCTATGTCGATGCGTCCCTCTTCACCCTCACCAGCCATCAGGAAAACTTCGGCATCACTGTCATTGAAGCCATGGCCTGCGGGTGTCCAGTGCTGATCTCCGATCAAGTCAATATTCATAGCGATGTGATGAACTCCGGTGGGGGGGAAGTCATTCCGCTGAGTATCGACACGACAAGTCGCGCGTTGGGAAAATGGATCGAGAGTCCCAGCTTGCGAAAGTCAGCCGGTGAGCGCGGGCGCGCATTTGCAATAAATTCTTATGATTGGAACGTCATCGCAATGTCCTGGAAGCAGATTTACACCACGCTGAAGGCGGGGGAGCCATGATCATTCGTTTTTACATCGATCCCGATACATCAGAACCGCATATATTCGAACATGGAGTGAGCGCAGACGAGGTTCGAGAAGTCCTCCGAAAGCCACTGGAAGAAGCAAAGAGTCGAAAACATAGTATAATTGCATTGGGTCAAACGCGTGCAGGGCGTTACCTGAAGATTATTTATTCGCGAGATGAGGACAATGATGGTATTTTTGTGATTACTGCATTCGACCTGCCACCAAAGCAAATTGCGGCCCTCGGGCGTCGAATGCGAGGAAGACCAAAATGAAAAAAAAAGATCCGAATCAATATCCCAAAGGGCTGAACCGTCAGAAAGTAGCTGACCTGATCCGTTACTACGAAGAGCAAAACGACGACGATGCCATTGCCGAAGCAGAGGCCGCTTATCGCCGTAGATCCACTTCTATGATTGAAGTTCCGGTCAAGTTGCTGCCGGCAATTCGAAAAATCATGTCGCGCGCAAGTTGAATCAGAAATAATGACCTTGTCGCACTCAATCCTCTATTTCAGGCGGATAAAGTGTTATCCGCAGTGAAGCATCCGCATTGCCGATTCGAAGAATCGTCTGACTTGAAATTCCATTGTTGAATCGCTGCGGCCGATCTCCGCAGTCGTATCCAATATTGAACTCGCGCAGGCTACACTGCGTCCAAAGAGTGTGTGCAGTGCCGGTCAAATGCTCGATCGCATTCAGCATATTCGCGATCGTTTCTTCTGGTGTCGGGTGATCGTCATTTATCTCAAGCCGGGCACACCAAAGTTTGTCTTCCCGTTGATGCACCGTGAGCGTGTAAAGATTTCCATTTTCTAGCGCCACCGTCAACGGAGTTAAATCCTGATCCGAAATCAGATCCAAATCGGTGTTCAAATAACGGATTTCAGTCCGCACGGTTTCATTCTCTCCATTATTGAGCGAATCGTCGTCACCTCTTCAAGCTCGCTCGCTTCTCCCCAATCAACTTCAACAGCGCATGCTGCGGATCAGCGAACTTCGCGGTCCCTTCCTGCATGAGCGTGTCTTCCATCTTGGCCTGGTCGACTTTTTGATCGATTTCATCCAGCACGCTTCTCGCTGGCATTTCATCGACATGGGCGGTGTATGTTTTGCGCAGCGCTTCTACGGCATCATTCGTGGCGGGGGGGTTGGTTTCGATATCGCTGCCGGCCATGGCTTCGACGTACTTGTCGGCCGGGTCGGTTTTCTTTTTCGTGCCCGTGCTGGCGAAGATCATTTCCTGTTGCAGCGGGAGCTTTTTGTCGGCCCAGAAGCGTTTGTTTTCGAGGTAGAGCCGTTTGGCGTTGACGATACCAACCATGCCTTGCGCCGCCGCGCTCAAATCGGGGACTTGTTTTTCGGTGTACACATCCACGCGCGAGATGAAGATGCTGTAGACGCTTTTGAAATCATTCAGGCCGGCCTTACGTCGCTGCGCCCCGCGCCAGACGGCGTCGCGGGCAAGTTTGTATTGCCGCATCGAAAAAATCAGCGTCACATTCAGAGTGATCCCGGCAGCCGCCAATTCTTCCAGCGCGCCCAGCCCGGCGGCTGTGGCGGGGACTTTGATCATGCGGTTCTGATGACCCGCCGCCCATTTCTTGCCGAGCTCGATATATCGGGTAACCGCCTGCGCCGTCGGAACGGGGTTAACCTTGTCTTCCAGCAAAGGATCAAGCTCGAAGCTGACATAGCCATTGTTGCCCTTGGTGCTTTTCCAGACGGGCATGAAGACTTGCTGCGCGCCGCGCACGAGCTGATCCGTCAATTCCCAGGCAATGGCACTGTCATCCAGGCCTTTGGCGATGAGCGCCCCGATCTTTTCATCGAAGGCTCCGCCTTTGATAATGTCGGATACGATGATCGGATTGGACGTGGCACCGCTGGCACCGAGCGCGAAATTCTTCTTTACCAGTTCTGGTTCAATCGAATCCAGGTAAAGTTTTGTGCCAGTGGCGATGAGTGATTTCAATGACATAATGTTCCTCTAACGAAAAAAAATGAACGGTCGTCCTCGTCCACGCTATTTTAGTATAACCGAGGGCAGCTCGCACGGCCCTTATTATAATACTGCGGGCAACTCAAACCTTCTCACGGGATTCACCGCGATCTAAAAACAGTCTTAACATTCCACAGTAAAATGATTGACGGTCGGATTCTATTCCTGAACTGCCTTGAAAAAACGGGGAATCAAACAGGCGATGGAGCATTGCATGAAATTTCGCACGTTTTCTCAAACCTTGGTTTTAGCGTTGACGATTGCCGGGTGCAGTTCGCAGCGACCTGATTTGGAAAATCAATCCGACAGCTCTCTACCCCCACTCGTCACCGGGCGGTTGTTGGCGGATCATCTGGCGGAAACCACTGCGGACGTCGGCAGTCTGCCGATCCATATGATTCAGAGTGCCGATCACCGCTTTGCATTGACCACCGATGCCGGATATCGAGAAGCGATTTGCGCGATCCGCACTGCGGATGGCACGGCTACGGGCCGTGTCGAATTCCCAAACGCCAAACTCATCGGGCAAAAAGGCACAAACGGGCTGTACTATGGATTGGCCATCAGCGCGGACAACACCGTTTACGCGTCGCAAGGCAATTACGATGCGATCGCCATCCTGAAGTTAGCCGACGATGGTTCGCTCACCAAAGCCGGGTCGATCGCCACGAAGGCTGGGGATTTTCCATCGGGCCTTGCGCTGGATAACCGCGGGTTTCTATATGTGGCCAACAACGATCCCGATGCCAAAAGCGCGACGTTTGGCGCACCGGGCAGCGTGTCCATCTATGAGATCGCCGGCGGAAAAGAAGTAGGGCGGTTCACCTTCACCGACACGATCGCCAACACCTCAAACTTTCCGCTGGCGATGGCGGTCTTGAAAGACGGCTCCCAAACCTACGTCGCCAGCCAACGTGATGCCTGCGTTTACGTGCTCAATACCCGCGTCCCCACGGAACCGAAACTGCTGCGAAAAATTTCCAGTGGTTCGCATCCATCCGCACTGATTCTGAACCAGGATCAATCGCGACTGTTCATTGCCAACGCCAGCAGCGATACGGTTTCCATTGTGAACGCGAAGGATGGCAACCTCATCGCCACGGTTTTGTTGCGACCGGAGATTGCCAAGGATCTTCCCGGTGCAACGCCAACCGGGTTGGCATTGTCGCCCGATCAGAAGGTGCTCTACGTCGCGCTTGGGGATATGAATGCGGTGGGGGTGATTGATGTGCCGAGTGCCGCGCTGCTGGGGTATGTGCCGGCAGGCTGGTATCCCACGGGAGTGGCTGTTTCGCCGGATGGGCATCGCCTGCTCGTGTCGAATGCCAAGGGAACCGTCAGCCGGCATGCGAACGGTGATATAAAGAATTATCGGAATCAGAAGTACATCCAGCGAATCATCGAAGGCAACGTCACCGCCGTGGCCGTGCCAACAGCCGATCAGCTGAAAGCACAAACCGATCGAGTTCTGCGCGTGAATCATCTGACCCCCCGGTATGTTAAAGCCGCCAATCCGCTTCAATCCATTGGCTTGCAGGCTGGGAAAATTGAACATGTGATCTACATCGTCAAAGAAAATCGTACGTACGATCAAGTGCTCGGCGATCTTCCGCAGGGAAATGGGGACACCAGTCTTTGTATCTTTGGCCGACAGGTGACGCCGAACATGCATGCGTTGGCCGAACGATTTGTGCTGCTGGATAATTTCTTCGACAGCGGTGAAGTCAGCGGTGATGGCTGGGTCTGGAGCACCCAAGCGCACGCCAACGAATATGTCATTAAGAACGTGCCGTATAACTACAGTGGTCGCGGGCGAAGTTATGACTTTGAAGGAACGATCAACGGCTACCCTGCCGGCGGCCTGCCCGCCAAAGGGCCGGATGGTAAATGGCTTTCCGAATCAGATGATTTCAAAATCGGAACACCAGTCATTAATGATGTGGCCGAGGCGCCGGGCGGCCATATCTGGGACATGGTTCGGAAACATCATCTGACCTTCCGCAACTACGGTTTTTTCACGACCGATACCGTCAAAGCCGACGGCAAGATTATTGTCCCCGATAACTACCCGGCAGCTAGCGGCCTCCAGCCGGGTGGGCATGATCTGCAGGGCATCACCGATCTGGACTATCGCAAATTCGACATGGATTATCCCGACAGCGAAGCCCCGCTGCATTATTTTCAGGAATCCAACGACAAAGTCTATCTGCGACCCGAGACCGTGTACGGTAAGGCTGCCATGCCGAGCCGTTTCACGGAATGGAATCGCGAATTTCAACTCATGTTGAAAAAAGATCCCACCGGTAAAGCTGTCCCCAATTTCATGACGGTGCGGCTAACGGATGACCACACCGTCGGTGCTAACCCGAACAAACATTCGCCGCGCTCAATGGTGGCCGACAACGATTATGCGGTAGGGCAGTTGGTGGAAGCTGTCAGTCATAGTCCGATCTGGAAAAACACCGCGATCTTCATCATTGAAGATGATGCGCAAAACGGGCCCGATCATGTGGATGCTCATCGGTCGGTTTGCTTTGTGATCAGTCCGTGGATTAAAGCGCACAGCGTCGATCATACTTTCCACAACACTGTGAGTGTGCTAAAGACGATGGAATGCGTGTTAGGCTTGCCCCCGATGTGCCAGAATGATGCCGTGGCTTCACCGATTATGGATTGGGACACCGCTCCCACCAACGCCGAACCCTATGAAGCCATTGCCGCCGATCGATTGCTGATTGCCGAGATCAATGGCTCCAATAACCCGAATACACCGGTGAGTCCCGCGCTTAAATCGATGATGGATCGGTCGCAGTCAATGGATTTCAGCGTCGCCGACCGCGCCCCGGCCGAAGAGTTGAGCGAAATCATCTGGCAAACCGTAAAGGGGCCAGGATCGATCATGCCCGCCTCCCCACATGGCCCCATCTCGTCCGTGCAACCGCTGAAAAAAGACGATGATGATTAAACGTGGCATGCGCGTTTCGCCCCTGCGTTGTATTTTGAAGAGAAGAAATGCACGGGCGAGACGCCCATGCCACTTGGCCCCACACAGCAATATAGCCCGGAGTTTACTCCAGTTCTCTGCTGCTCAACCTGAAGAACCGGCATAAACGACGGGCTATGTGAATTGGAACCCTCAGGTCCGCCTGAGTCCCTGTCCCATTCATCTCCGTCCCATAATGGAATCTTCCCAAGAATGTTTACCCGGTCTTTTTGAGCCTTCCTTCGGCCCAATCGTCTTTCACCCG
>JBBRMF010000036.1:0-28530 GCA_038230975.1 Tepidisphaerales bacterium | reverse complement strand
GCGTATGCCACAAAATTCTGCCGGAATAATCAGTACGCAGAATAATACGGCTTCGATAACTATGACGTAAGCTTCGGATTGCGAAAAACTTACAGCTTAAGCGAATGGCATTCGGGTTGTAAACAGTACACAGTCGTTTCGGAGACAAGAAATATTGCCAGCCACCGTTAGACTCAACAATTAATACAAGTCGACTCAATACTTGTATTACATGGAACCCGATTTAGAAAACGTTCGCCGCTGAATGCACTGCTGCCAAATTCATTCTGCGTAAATGCGGGGCATGGGATTCTTACGGAATTTATGCGAACGATGGCTGACACTTTTTCGAATACGCCTCGAAAATTGGAGGACTAACCCAAGATAGCCGAGAACGGGAAAACCCCGAGTTGAGTGGTACATACCCAAAATTTCAGGGTTGTCCCGTTTAATTTCGCCCTACCGGACTTTCGAGACTCAATCGCATCGCCGGACGACTTACTGTCTACGCTTCACGCCGACACGTTGCCGGTCGGCACCAAGACTCGATTCTGGCGGCATCGCTGCGTTCTGCCGGATGGGGCTTTCGCCCATCGGGTCTCCAAGTGAACGCTTTCAGCTATATGTGTTAGCACCACATATCATTCTCCTTTCGGGAGCTTGCAAGGCGAAATCTCGTTTTCTGATCCGGTTGACACCCCGAAGAGTACGTGCCTATGCTTGTGAAATTAGTGCGGCGGACTGAGCCGTGTTTTTGATCGAATAATCGAACGTTCTGACAATGAGTCGGGTAGAAACGACCGAAAATTCCGGGGTTTCGCTGACAATTGTCGCGTGCGGGTTCTTCGTCCCGGTGAACCATTTCAGGAGATCTCATGCACTTTTTGGAGAGTAGCAGTAGAACGATGAAGGTCACACCACGCGTGTACACGGGCTTCACATTCGCAGTGAGCGGATTGATGTCGCTGTTGCTGATGGCAGGAGCGGGGTTTGCGGAAGAGAAGTCGGTTGCAACCGGCTGGCCGCAGTGGCGAGGGCCGACCCGTGATGGGCTGATCGCCGGCCCCGTCTGGCCGGATCGACTCACGAAGGATTCACTCGAGCAACTCTGGCGCATCCCGCTCGGAGATAGCTATTCCGGCCCAATCGTTACCGATGATCTGGTCTTCACCACTGAAACCCGGAACAACGCGTCTGCGGCGGTTGTCGCGCTGGACCGTAAGACGGGTAAGCAGCGATGGACGGTGGACTGGAAAGATGCAATGAGGGTGCCGTTCTTCGCGTCGTCCAACGGCAGCTGGGTTCGCTCGACACCCGCCTATGACGGTGAGTGTCTGTATGTTGCCAGCATGCGCGACGTCCTCGTTTGCCTGGAGGCGGCCACCGGGAAGGAGCGTTGGCGGGTGAATTTCGTCGAGAATTTCAAAACCCCTGTGCCGGCGTTCGGATTTGTCTGCTCCCCTCTGGTGGACGGCGACGCCGTGTATGTGCAGGCCGGTGGATCGGTCTTCCGGTTGGCAAAGGCGACAGGCGCGGTGGTTTGGCGGGCGCTCAAGGACGAAGGCGGTATGAACGGTTCAGCGTTTTCGTCACCCGTTCTCGCTAAAATTGCAGGCCAGCAACAACTCATCGTGCAGACCCGCCAGAAACTGGCCGGTGTGGACCCGGAATCGGGCAAACTGCTATGGACGCAAGTCGTCCCTGCGTTTCGCGGTATGAATATCGTTACGCCTGTCGTCGTTGGTGATGGCATCTTCACCAGCAGCTACCAGAACAAGTCTTGGCTGTATCATGTTACAAAAAACAACGCGGACCATACGGTAGCCGAGGCATGGAGCAACAACGCGCAGGGGTATATGTCGACGCCAGTTGTTATCAATGGCTACGTCTACCTCCATCTCGGGAACCAGCGATTCACGTGCATTAATCTTGGGACCGGCGAACGAGTCTGGACCTCGCCGCCGTTCGGAAAGTATGCAAGTCTGGTGGCCCAGGGCGACCGGATTTTGGCGCTCGACCAGCGGGGCGAACTTCTGCTGATTAAAGCGAATCCGAAGCAGTTCGAGTTGGTGGACAACGTCAAGATTGCCGATGCAGAAACCTGGGCTCATCTGGCCATCAGTGGTGACGAATTGTTCATCCGGGAGTTAGGCGCGATTGCTGCCTACCGCTGGAAATCCACTGCCAAGCCGTGAGTCGCATTAGCGCAAGGCGACGTGGCGATTCTGGGGGGCGGTAAAAGTATGGACAAGGTGCCAGCCACCGTTAGAATTAAAGATTAATGCAAGTCCATGCTGAATCTGATCTTGCAAGATAATTTTATTAGAACAATTCGCTGCTGATTGAAATGTTGCCACATTCATTCTGCGTATTAACGGCACCTGAGATTTTTAAAGAATTTATGCGAACGGTGGCTGGCACCTTTCCGTCCATTGGAACCGGCCTATCGCTGCTCTATCCAGCTCCGATTCTGGCCGTCGAGCAGAAGTGACAGGTGGTTCCGCACATTCCGGCCCAGAACGCCGTGCGAGCCATCGACCCGCAGGAACTGCCCGCGAAATGCTTTGCTGAGAAGCTGCAATTCAACGGTAATGGCCGGCGCGGCGCTCTTTCGATCCATCAAATGGTTCCAACTCGTATTGCTTCGCATCAGGCGATGCCAGCGCGGCGGTCTGGCGATCATCGAAAAACGGCTCGATGGAACGACGCACATCAAGTTCAAAAATAAATATCTGCGGTTCACGAAAATCAAAACGATTCCGGTGGGCTAACCCAATCCGGCGGACAATGATTTGAAAGTGGACGCCCTTGGGGGGCCAGCCCCCAAACGAGAAGGCTTCGCCTTGTCTCCCCTGGAGTTTATCGCAGAAGCCGTTCCCGGCAGAGCGAAAAAAAGACCGGGCTGAATTACCCGCCCGACTTGCCGTACAACGGACCGCCGCCGAACGGTCTCTTCGCATTCCTGCGGAGCCCTGTCCTTCCGGCGGCAGCAGTGCGTTGGTACCTCGTGCGACGAAAGTCCAGTGCCTCCCCATTCATGGCGCTGGAAGTTAGAATCGGCTAAGCGGACATTTCTAAATGCGAGGGACATTCGCGCTGTGGCTGCGTTGACGGTGTTGGGCTGCCATCTACAATAGTCGCATGTAACGATTAAGGAGTGTAAATGATGAAGCTTTCGGCGTTCGCCGATGAAATATCGCCGGATCTGGATGAACAGATTCGAGTTTGCCGCAAGTTGGCGGTGACGCATGTCGAACTGCGGGGGGTGAATAAGATTAATATTCTGGACTTTGACAAAAACCTTCGCCAGGAAATCAAGACCAAGCTGAGTGCGGGCGGATTAGGGGTGATTTGTATCGGATCGCCGATCGGGAAGGTTAAGATCACCGATTCATGGGAAGATCATCTGGAGCGATTCAAAATTGCGGTTGACGCTGCCGAATATTTCGAGGCACCCTACATTCGATTGTTCAGCTATTATCCGCCTGAAAAAGAGGTCGATATTCGCCGATATCGCGATGAAGTCATGAAACGCATGTCGGCAAAGGTCGATTTCATTCGAAATGGTTCGGTAACGCTCCTTCACGAAAACGAAGTCGGTATTTACGGCGCTCGCGGTCCGGAATGCCTTGATTTGATGAAGACGATTCAATCTCCGAAGCTTCGAAACGCGTTTGACTTTGCGAATTTTGTGCAGGCTGGGGATCATCCACTGAATAATTGGCCGGGACTCAAACCTTATACCGTTCACATCCATATAAAAGATGCCAAATGGGGAAGTGGCTTGGTCGTGCCGGCGGGTCAGGGGGATGGAGATTTGGAACCGATCCTTGTCGACGCCTGGAAAAGTGGATACGACGGATTTCTAAGTCTTGAACCCCATTTGGCGGCTCACGAGCAGTTCTTCGGATTCAGCGGACCGGGATTGTTCAAAGTGGGCGCGGACGCGCTCAAAGCATTGTGTCGTAAGAATGGGATTGAGTTAGCCGGTGCATCATCCGGCACACAGTCCGGCGCTGAGAACTGAACCCGAAGGCCTGTGAAGTATTTTTCGATCCGCCAATCCGATGACCAAAGCACCGGAACAGCCTGGCCGGCGCAAGCACCGCCGTGGCGTCTGCTGGAAATTCCCACTCGACTGCAAATTCCGTTGGTGACAAAAGCAGTGACCAGCGTGATCGCGCATCGGCCTGCGGGCACATTTGTTTCCAAAGGTGAGAACCTGTGCAAAATTGGATCGGAAGGATCGCCCGCTGCGATTTGTCCCACCAGCGGTCGAATTATCGGGGGCAGTCAGATTCAGTTGCTGAATGGTTCGATCGTTCCCGCAGTTGATGTTGAGGCGGATTTTGAAGATCGATCGCTTCCGGGTGAATCGCACAATGTGCGCCATGCCCAGGAACAGCATGAGCAGATCGAGGAAGTGCAATCCGCCGGGCCGGCCAATTTAGCGCAATGGATCGATCGGCTGCGCAGCGCGGGGGTTTGGGCGGAGCGCACGTCAAGCCCTGATCTTCTGGCTCAACTGCACCGCGCCCTTCGACAACCGATCGATACGATTGTGTGTAACCTGCTCGATGACGAACCGACAATGCGGCTAAACGGTGTGTTGGCCGGCCGTTCCGGACCATTACTTTTGGCTGGCGTCAGCCTCATCTCGCGATTGACTGAAGCGCGCCAGGTGAGTCTCATTGTTGAAGCGGGTTCACCGGGCAAATGGTGGCTGCCGATGCGTCGACTCGCCCGTAAGGCGAAGTTCGATGTGATTCCGGTGCTCAATGATTATCCGCAGGCTAACCCGACACTGTTACTGCATTCTCTATTGAATCGTCGACTGAAACCCGGGCGTTCGCCGGGGGATCAACGCGTATTCATGCTGGACGCGGCGGCGGCCATCGCGATTGGCCGATGCGCGTCGCGGGGGCAAAGCATGCTGCGGGTTCCGCTGGCCTTGCGCGATCATGCTCGGCAAAGAACACATTTTCTCATCGCGCCGGTCGGTATCAGCTTGCGGGAAGTATTGAAACAGTGCGAGGTGGCTGCCGACGGAATGAAACTTCGGCGCGGGGCGATGCTTCAACTGAATGACGTCTCGATTGATGCAGTCGTTGCCGGAGGAGATTTGACGATTCATGTCATGCCCGATCAATTGCAGCCCACGCCGGATCCTTGTATTCGTTGTGCATGGTGCGTTGAGAGTTGCCCGACTCGCATCCAACCGGCCGGGTTGCTGGAAGCCGCCCAGCGTGGGAATATCGAACTTGCCCGCCAGTACGGAATGGACAGTTGTATCGAATGCGGCGTGTGTAATTACGTTTGCCCATCGCATCTTCCACTAATGCAGGCGATTCGCGTTTTGAAGCAGAACGCCGGATCGCTTGAGGTCGGCAGTACGAAAGTTTAGGTTGTATCATCACGCCGCGAAGGTTGAGAACGAATTGATCGGTTGCCGCTTATGCCTGATTCCGCGACTGCCATGCAACTCGCCGATAGTCCTGCAAACCCTGCTGCGGACCGGTTGACGCACACCCGTCGTTCAACGCTTGGCCACAGTGGATTGACCCTATCCGGCTTTTTCTCATTGCATGGAATGGGTGCGATGCTGCCCATCGTCGCGGGCATTTTGCTCTACGGTTGGCGCGCTCTGTTTTTGATTGGCATTGTCGTCGGTTGTTCGGCCCTTGCGCTTCCGATCTGGACGCGGATCGGTGCCCGCGGCGCTCATCTGCGGACGTCGCATGTTCTATGGCTATCCTTGCTGATGGCGCTGATGTTGCCGGTTCATTTGATGACCGGCGAACCCCCTTTTGAAGGTACGCATGGCGCACAATGGGCGATTCTCGCCGGTTCCGGATTGCTCATCGTCATGCTGACCTGGCTGCTCGGGGGCGTGGGTTCAGGTCGCATTCATCCGGTCCTCGTGGCATACCTACTTCTCGTCGTGCTTTTCAAGCACGCACTGGTTCCCCACTGGGTGCTGCAACGCGAAAGATTGTTTGTCGGCGATGTGGCGAAATCCGAACGTAGCGATCGTGCAATGAATGCCAGCGAAGGATGGATCAGGATGGAGCCCCGCTCCGACCAGGATGGTATTTACGTCACAGAAGCCGCCTCTGAAAAGCTGTTGCGATTCACATCCGCTCAGCAGCGCCCGGATCGCAATTGGATGTCGTTGGATGGTCTGCTGCGTGATGAGATGCCGCCGTTGGAAGATTTGATTCTGGGCGGGCAACCCGGACCCATCGGCGCTGCCAGCGCCATCGCGGTCATCGTCGGAGGATTATTCCTGCTCTATCGCGGCGTGATCGATTTCCGGATTCCGCTTCTTATCTTTTTTTCTTCGTTTGCATCGCTGCTGATATTGCCCATCCCGGCGATCATCAAGGAGGTCACCATCGGCGGTGTTGCCCGCATGAGCACCGACTGGCGCTGGCTCGCCTTTCGCGACCGCGATATTGGTGCGGCGAAGGCGATCACTTTCGCGAATTACGAAATCATGGCCGGGCCGCTGCTGTTCATGGCGTTTTTCCTCGCCACTGCCCCGGCCATCCGCCCGATGGCCAGGCGGGCACGCGTTATTTATGCCGTGCTCATCGGTTTGCTTGCATCCGTCCTTCAGTTGTATCTTTCAGTGTCTTTTGGCCCTTATTTGGCATTGCTGGTGGTTAGTCTGGTCACGCCGACGTGTGATAAACTATTCCATTCCAAACCGCTCGTCTGACGGATGATTCAGAGTGTGCGGTGGGTGTGTTCGCCCACCGATTTGCCGAGTGACACGGAGGGTGGGCGAGTATACCCACCGCACAAAGCGATAGGATTCTTTCGATGACTCGCTCAATTGCCACAGTACGAATCCGCAACCGAGGCTATGTTCTCGTGGTGACGCTTGGCCTGTTGATATTGGCCGCGGGCCTCATGGTGGCAGTGAGCCGAGGCACGATGCGGCACACCATTGCGGCGCGTCTGGCGGCCGATAAATTACAACATCGCTGGGGCGTGATCTCCTGCCGACTGGCCACACTTCCATACGCCGAATCCATTCTGCTCGCGAACGAGGTGGCACATCACTCGACTTCCCCTTCCTATCGAGCACGAGTGCAACTGGGTGACGAAGTTTTTGATCTGACGATCGGCGACGAACAAGCCAAGGCCAACGTCAATGTTCTGTTCGATCATACGGACCGCACTACGGCCGAGGAGCGACTTCGCCAGGGTCTTTCCGGCACCGGCTTAGGGATCAACGTTCGACTCCGCCCGAGCCCATCGCCGTTGAATGCGCCGCTTCCCGTTCCCGCTACAGGCCCTCTTACAAACCCGACCACAAAATCATCAGATGCGCCGGTGGGATTGCCCATTTGGATCAGCGGATTCGGACAGGTTTTCGAGGATGCTTCTGCCGAAAAACTGCTCGCAACGCAAGGCTCATTTCGAGTGACAGAATTGCTGACCTGCTGGGGTGGAGGCCGCGTAAATCTCCGCCGGGTGACTCCCGCCGCGCTTCAATTGGCGGTTGGAACCAAGTTATCCAGAGTGGACCAAGGTCGATTGCTCGACATCCGAAATCGTGTCGCCGAGGGGACACCGTTAGCGTTACCCAAAAAAGGACCAGTCGATAAAGATCCGATCATCCGCATGGCCAGGGCGGCGGGAATCGATCCCAAGAATTTCGATGGACTCACGACGCTGACTGAAACGTCAACCTGCCATTCCCTCTGGATCACCAGCAACGACCACCGACGCACCTGGCATTTTTTGTCGATCATGGATGAGTCGGATAAGAATCAACCGCGCAATTCTGCATTCGTTTGGTAGGATGTGCGATCGCTATTGAGGCCTGCGATCGAATGGAGTCTCAGAATTGTTGGCGATTCGTATTGGGCATGAAATGAATGCGAAGCAAATAAACATGGCGCTGTGGACCGGCGCGACCGGCGTTTTGATTGCTGCCGTCGTTACACTTCTCGCGGCATTTCTCTGGCCTATTGAGCACCTGCCCACTTTAGAATCCGCTTCAATACTGTCGACCACACGACCCGCCACGAGCCCTTCCATTCCGGAGCTATCAGCCTTTGAGAAAATCTGGAGAACACCGCTGCGGCAACCCCTCGGCGAAGCTCTGCCCAATTCTCCGAATCCACCCATCGCCGTGAAAACGACCGAACCGAACGTCAATCCGGTCACCCCGATGTCGGCGGGGGTGCCCGTTTCGCTCGTCGGGACGATCGGGAATTCCCTGGCAATGTTGAAGACGATGAGCAATGCCGTTGAAGTTTGCGGGGTAGGTGAGACTTTAAGCGGTGTTACCGTCGTGGCGGTGCGGCCGGCGGAAGTCGACGTCAAATTCAATGGCCAAATCATCAAGCTCTCCAAACCGGTCGAGCCTGCGCTACATTAAATGTCGACGACCTCTTACATTCTTTTTCCGCATGGCACCACCTGGCAAATCGCCACGGTCACCGGGGGACATGCCTCGCTGGCGGACATGCTGCCTCCGGAAGGCGATGCTTCCCAAATATCCCCGCAACTGATTGCCGAGAGGCTGAAAACCGAGTTGGACCGACTCGGTTATAAAGGGCAAGGCGTGATGCTCGCGCTTTCATCAGCTGACTGCTGGGCCGCTTCGATCGACATTGCCGGGCTTCCGCGGGGCGATCGCAAGGCCATGCTCTATCGACTGGAAGAAAAGCTTCCGATGGCCGCCGAAAGTATCGTCGCCGATTTTGCCATCGGTGAGGGGCGAGCACTTGGCGTGTGCGTTCGCGAAGATGCCATCTCGCCGTTATTGCATTCGCTTGAAAGTTACGGCATTGCGGTGCAATCCATTTGTGCCGCGACGCTACTGTCGGCCCAGCAACTTGCCGAGGGGACCGGCTCGCAAATTCTCCTGATGGGTGACGACGATCAGATCAATGTCGTATCCATTCATAACGGCATGCCCACCGGTTGGTCCTTGCTCGCCAATCAGCCGGATGCGCTGCGCTTGCATCTGGATGTACTCGACATGGAACGTGGCGAGGAAGGAGTGCCGATTCGCGCCTGTGGCATTTCAGCGGCAATGATTGGAAATTTGAGTTTAAAAAGCGTGCCGGTTCTTCCGCGCCAGGTCTCAGCGATCGGGGGTGCGGCAATCCTGGAAAGTCGTCTTAAACCGTGGGTCGAATTCCGACGCGGAGCCCTGGCTATTTCCGATCCTCTCAGGCTTCATCGCCAGGCGCTGGATTTTCTTTTGGCCGCGGCGGCCATATTCCTTGTGTGCGCTACGGTCGGTTTCTTGTGGCGATCGCATCGCTACAATATTGCGGCGACCACCGCAAACAACCGGATGACTGAGGAATTTTCCGCTGCATTCCCTTCGTGGTCCGTGCCGTCCAATGTCAAGACGATCGTCGAAAGTGAGCATCGAAAAACCGCTTCTCGCGGCACTGGAACGTTGCCGAATGAATCCAGTCGCTCGGCCATGGAATTGTTCTATGGCGTTCTTTCGAGATTGCCGAACGACGCGAAATACAAGCTGGAAAGTTTGTCATTCCAGGATGATCTGTTTGAATTGCAAGGCCGAGTCCGCAACTTCAGCGATGTCGATGCATTGGCCGCCGCCGCGAGGCTGGCAGGAACCGAGGTTCCCCCACCGCAGGTCCACCGCGACGCAGAAGGCTTCTGGAGCTTTACCTTAAGAGGGACACGACCGGTGCGAGCGCCCACCATCGCCAGGCACTAACACCTCAAACTATCATGCGAACCCATCGTACCCAAGTTCTCGGATTCATCGTCTTTTTGAGCCTCTGCTCGGCGCTTGTGGCTTACGGACGTTTAGAGAAAGGCCGCGCAAACGCCTTGGCGGGTGAACGTGATTTGCGAGCCGTTCATCATGACTTGGCCGACATTGTGCAGGCGACCGGTGGACTGCAAATCGCCGCTGGCAGGCTCGACAATCCTTCGGAATTGACCCGTCGGCTCGGCAGTGCTGCGGTCATCGCCGGCGTGCGCGATCAACTGGTGGATATCGATCCCGGCTCGCCGGCCAAAGTGGGAAACAGCGAATACAGCGAGTTGCCGGTGATCCTTCGATTTGAGAAAATCACCTTGCAGCAATTGACGGTTTTTTTTCATCAATTGTCCGTAAACGATCCGGGTTCGCGGGCCAAGACGATCGAGCTGACTCCGCCGGAGGCATCAGGCAGCCTTGCTTCGCGAAGTGCGGCACCCGCTTCCTTACGCGGTGAAGAACTTTGGACGGCTGATGTAACGGTCGCGTATCTCATGCTACCGCCCCCGGAATCGAAGTCGGCACGCTGATTCACACAGGGAAGACCGCAATTCCGCCGCAAAAGGCCATTTTTATGATCAACAAGTCGCGTCGAATTTTTGGAGCGTGTTTGCTGGCAGCGCTGATCGCTCAAGGTTGTCAATCCGGTTCCGGAATTACACCCGCTCGTCAGAACACAGAAGTGGCCCGTGTACAAAACGACGCGGCTTACAAATTAATCACGGAAGGAAAATACGACGCCTCCGAAGAGATTCTCAAAAACGCGATCGCCGCTGACGTGATGTACGGCCCTGCTCGCAATAATCTCGGCATCGTCTATCTGAAACAGGGAAAGCTTTACCCGGCTGCGTGGGAATTTGAAAACGCCATCAAGTTGATGCCGCATCAACCGGAAGTTCGCAATAATCTCGGCCTGGTCATGGAGAAAGCCGGAAAACTTTCAGAAGCCTCCGACGCTTTTGCCCGCGCTTACGAACTGGAGCCGGACAATCCGGAGTACATCGCCAATCTGGCCATCATTCGCGTCAAACGAAAGCTGCTCGACGAAGAGACGCGCAAACTGCTTCAAGAGATGGTCTTCAAGGACACACGGCCCGATCGCGTTCGCTGGGCCAAGGAACAATTGATTCGCGTGCCATCCCCCGGCGACGATATCATCACGCTCCCGAACGCAACAACCCGACCCACCGGGAGTTAGAGATACAGCATCTTACATACGTAAGTCGATTGAACCATAAACCCGGATATGGAAAATGACACTGACGACTGGCATCCGGCGTAATGCTTGGGTGCATGACAGGATCTGCCGAATTCAAGTAGGTTACCGAGAAACTAACATCATGACCCGTCCTTCTCATTCATCCGTGTTTGGTGTGTCGCCGATCTCGCCGAAATTAGTGGAGACACCGTGGGATGACCGCGTAGTGGAACGGCATTCCCCAATCGCTCCCCTCGAATTTCCCACCGCGCCAATCGATCTGGCGCCGAGCCTCGGTCAGTCCTCCGCCGTCGGAAGGATTTCCAGAGACGATTCTGAAACAGATCGACAACCCCCACTCCGCTTGCTTCCGCCGCTGATCGAACGCGAACCGCTCTGGAAGCGTGCATTGTATCTGCTCCTCGCGTGCGCAATCAGCGGTGGTTATTTCTTCATGCTTTTTTCCTACTGGGCCCCCGCCCCCGGGCGTCCCGGCATTGACGAAAATGGATACATGGTAGGTGGCCGCAATTTCGCCCTGCACGGCACCAGCGGTTTCAAGCCCTCGGATGACTATCAATTTGTCGGTGCAATGTGGGTGCGCACCAAGGCCGAAGAACACAAGCCTCCGTTTTCCAAACCCGCATTTCTCGTTCGATGGCTCACCGTCAATTCCAAAGAAGGCTGGTACTATCCAAAGTATCCAATCGGCACTTCGATTCTTGACGCCATCGGAATTTGGATCGGTGGTGCAACAGGACACGGCCGAGAGGGTGCATTCCTCGTCAGCCCAATCACCGCCGCATTGGCCGTGCTGGGAATGTTCTTTTTGACGCGGTCCGTCGCCGGATCATTCTATGGCCTCCTGGCGATGATCGTGTTGGCCACCGGGCAGACGATGCTCGTCTATTCAATTCAACCCAACAGCCATGCACCGTCTGTTTGCTTGGTTGTTTGGGGCATGTTTCTGCTCGTTCGGTGGTGGCAGTCGGGGCGATGGTGGTACGGCGCAACTGGAGGTTTCCTGCTCGGCTGCGCAGTAACCGTCCGTTACACCGAAGCACTTTTGCTGTTCCCCCTCTTTCCGCTCGATCAGGTGTTGCGCGATACCGATCTGTCCACTAAGCATCCGCATTGGTGGCAGTTCATTAAAATCATTCGCTTAGTGCCACTGGGCCCGCTTGGCATTGCCGCTATTTTCGCCATGCGATGGAAAAATATTCGTTCCTACTTTCACGCCGCCATACCTATCGTCGCCTGGGGTTTGCCGGTGACCGCGCTCGTCGCGTTCAATTGGTTCGCCATGGGACAGGTGACCGGCTATGACTCCACCAATGAAAGCCAGGGGTTTTCGACAAAAGAGTTTCTCTCAAAGTGGGATTTCACCGTTCACGAGCTTTACCTGTACGGCATGTTTCTCATTTTGCCGTTGGGCATCGCCGGATTGATATTCAGCTTCCGCCGTTCGGTGCGACTCGGTTTAATGCTGACCCTATGGTTCCTGCCCGGAACGCTTCTCTACAACTCCTACTACTGGGGTCAGGGGGTCGCAGGGGCAGGTTTTCTGCGGTTCTTCCTCACGCTCTTCCCGCCGCTCATCGTAGCCGCCATGTGGTTGATGCGAAGCGCCAACCTGGGTGCGATCGCCACCGACGGAATCCCCATTCAAAAGCGTTGGCAAGGCTCCATTGCCACACCGATTGGCGCAGGATTTCTGACCGCCGCGACTGCCGCGCTTGGGCTTTGGATCACCCTCCCTCACATGGAACGCCAACATCGGGGAAACATGAATCTCGCTTATTCCGCTCAGCGGGTCATGGCAAAGATCAATCCAAAAGCGGTTTTGCGCAAACCTTTGAACGCCGCAACTCAAAACTCCGGGACCCCTGCCGTGGATGATACGCCGGCTTCGACGCACCCGGTTTTCTTCGCGGATGAAGGGTTATTTCCGCAGTTTTTGCAATACCTGCAATTCCTGACGGATGGGGATTTCTATGCGTCTGATGGATTCAACGTTCGCAGCGCCGGAGGATTTGGAATCTTCGGCATGGTTCAAAAAGCGCAGGACAAGCAGGATAACCCCGTCCTCGTCCAGCGAGAACGGATCGAATACATGGCCGATTTGTTGAAGAGAAAATCAGAGACTGACCTGGTCAACGAACAGCATCGCCTCGTGGATGCCGCGATACACGACAAACGTCCCGTATATGCCGTGTTGACTCCGGTCCAGCTGATCGGATTTAAACGACGTGTCATTACGGCTGAGTATGAAATGATCGAACTCGATCATTGGTCTGAACCCTGTTCGATCATCTTTCACGAAGATAACCCGGCCGATCGACCTTCCGGGTCTGCAAACCAATTCACCGTTCTCGCACCGCGTAACTTTAACGGCAGGCCCTTTATTCAATGGCAACCGCAAGAGTTAAGCCTTCAGCAAATTCGTCACAAGCCCCCGGCAACCCAGCCCACGACGATGCCATCGCCCCATTCAGTTGCGGCAGCAAACGCCTCTTAAATGCCGCCGATACTTGGAACTTGAACGAGCAGGCTTCACAGAAATCACTCGATTCAGTCATCGCATTGAAGGCCCATTCCGTCCGATAAATCTTCCGTAAAAAGGATCTCCAAAAAAGAGTCGCGGAGAATTTTCTGGATTCTCGACTTGCTGCGATGTATAATGCGGTCGTTCAGGCGAGCAAATCTGTTTTAAGTTTTTGAAGTCGATGACTCCACCGCCGCTTAAATCTTCGATCAGCAATCTTTCTACCCCGGTTTATTCCGGCGGTAGCCGTGGGTTGTGGATTGTTGCGCTGGTGCTTGGCTTGGGTCTGATTTTTACCTCTCAAGCACATGCGGCGTGCGGATATTACGTGACCGTCGGCAATCCGGGTGAGAGCCTCATGGCTGCCGCCGATGGAATGAATCACACGCTCTCTGCTTCATCCGGGCAATCTCATCATTCCGCTGATGGTCCTGGTTGTCATGCCGGCGATTCCGGTCCTGCTACCGCTGCCGTCCCGCCTTCATCTACTTCAGATGAGCAGAGCGTTGGCCTGTGCAATTCCATGATCGCGCCTCCAATCGTCTTTTCTGCAGCCCTCAAATCTCCGGACGTTACTCGCCAACCGGAAGTCTATCTGCCTCTGTTCGACCCCCCGCCTCGATCCAGTTCATTCAACTAACTCTGAGCACCTGACCGGATATTCCGTCTGGGTAGATTGTGGCATTGCAATGTGCCTCACCCTTTTGGCATTCCCGTCATGGAAACGCTCCGCTATTTATCCGATAAAGTTAGTAAGTCCGTTTTGAATGAACCCATTCTAGATTTCCAAAAAGGAAAGCCATGACACCGCCCTTTCACCATTCGTCTTCAATTGTTTTTAAGTTGGGTTTGCATGCCTGTTTGTTGATGGGCTCATTTTTCGTCGGTTGCGATAAAACCAAAACAACGGAGAGTGCCAATAAAGTTGCGCCAACCCCCGGCCAAGCCGCCGCTCCGGAACTCAAGAAGGTCAAGATTGGGTACGTCGGGCTGACTTGCGATACAGACCTATTTGTCGCCTACGAAAAAGGGTTCTTCAAGGAAGAAGGCCTCGACGCCGAGATGATCAAGATGCCCTGGCCGGATCTGCGCGAGGCATTGGCATTTGGAAAGATCGATGCAACCCACCACCTCATCATGTTTTTACTCAAGCCGATCGAGGGTGGCGTGGGCCTTAAATTGACAGCCGGAGTTCATAAGGGATGCCTGCGCGTTCAGGCCGCCATGAATTCAGACATCAAGACCGTTCAGGATCTCAAAGGTAAGCGAATCGGCATTCCGGGAATTGGCACGCCGCCGTTTATCCTGGCCAGCCGCGCCATGGTTGCTGTGGGAATGGACCCAAACAAAGACGTGGATTGGAAGGTCTTCTCCCCGGCTGAAATGGAACTGGCACTGGATAAAGGGCTTGTCGATGCGGTTGCCGATTCAGAACCCATCGGAACGATGCTCATCTCTAAGAACAAAGTCCGCAATATTGTGGACCAGGCGACAGATGCCCCGTACAAGGATGAATATTGCTGCGGCGTCGTGGTCAGTGCCAAGCTGTGCGGCGGCGATCCGTCGACAGCCGCAAAAGTCACCCGCGCGATCTTGAAGGGCTCCAAATGGACGGAAACCAATCCGATGGCCGCAGCCTCACTTGCCGTTGAGAAAAAATATGTCGGTGGAACCAAGGAGCTCAACGCGATGGCCCTCTCCAAGCTCTTTTACATCCCACGTATCAGCGGTGGACGTGCCGCAGTTATCTCAGCGACCACAGAAATGAAAAAATGCGGGATGCTGAAGCCTTCGACCGTCCCGGAGGAGCTGGCCAAGCTCGCATTCATACCGCTGGCGGGTGTGACCGATGAGTGGATCCAAAATCTACAAGTGGAAAAAGTGGCCGATGGGGGTGCCCCCACCGAGGCCCAACTCGCTACCGCGATGCTGAAGGCCAGTGTCAATGCCAATGGTGTGAAAACGTGTTGCGACTCGAAGCCCTAATTTGTTTGAGATGGCTTGAAGACGAATCCTATGGACAACAACATGTCTACCGGAACGACTGATGCTCTGGCTCAACTGCACCGGCCAGAGCGAGAGCGACCCGCTGTGCGCACCTCACGGCGGGCGCTCTCTATTACAACTTCGCCACGAATCACCATGCTGCCACTTATCTGGCCATCCCTCGCAGCCGGTCTTGCGCTATTCATCCATCGCATTCTTCCAAATCTTCAAAACCCGGCGGCCACCCACCGCTACCCACTGTTCCTGATGATTCTCCTGGGCCTATCGCCGCTGCTGGCATTGCTGCATGCAGCCTGGCGCGGGACGCGACACTGGCTCTGCGATATCGCGCCGATTGTGGCCATGGGAATTATGGCGATGTGCGTCTGGGATTTGATCACCCTCAAATTTGCCTGGCTGCCGCTTCCATTCTTCCCCGGGCCGGATGCGGTATTCACCGCACTGGTTGATGACTGGCGGAGGCTTCTGGAATGCACCTACCGATCCCTGCTCCTGCTGGCCAGTGGGTATTCGCTCGGCGCTTTCGCGGGGCTGCTAACCGGCGTAATCATCGGATGGTTTCCCCGCATGCGGTATTGGGTCATGCCGATATTGAAAGTCGTCGGCCCGATTCCCGCAACCGCGTGGATTCCGCTGTCAATCATGCTTTTCCCATCCAGTTTCATCTCCGGCACGATATTGATCGCGCTCGCGGTCTGGTTCCCGATGACGATGCTGACCAGTTCAGGAATTGCCAATGTCCGCGTATCGCATCTTGAAGTCGCCCGAACACTTGGCGCCGGAAGAATGTTTCTCATCTTTAATGTAGCGGTTCCATCCGCGCTGCCAAACATCTTTATCGGATTGTTCATGGGATTGGGGGCCGCATTCCTGACGCTCATCGCCGCCGAAGCGGTCGGCGTTAAATCCGGGCTCGGCTGGTACATCGACATGGGTCGCAACTATGCCGAGTACGACATGATCTACGCTTCGCTGATCGTCACGGCGGTCTTCTTCTCGACGATCATGACGATCCTCTTTCGTGTGCGCGACCGTGTCCTCGTATGGCAAAAAGGGGTCATCAAATGGTAAGCGATTCACCGAGTCGATCTCTTTCCGACAACAAATCAATCGTTCAGGAATCCGTTTCCTTGCAGGTGAGCGAAGTATCGAAAGTTTATACGGCCAATGATGGCTCCCTCGTTCACGCGTTGGACACCGTCAACCTGAGCATCAAGAGCCAGGAATTTGTGTCGCTTGTCGGCCCAAGCGGATGTGGGAAAAGCACGTTGCTTCGATTAATTGCGGGATTGGAAGTCCCCACTTCCGGCGCACTCTATGCCGGCGACGAACCGATCACCGAGCCCGATGCAAGTCGAGGCGTCGTATTCCAGGATCCCAATCTTTTCCCCTGGCTCAACGTACGCCGAAACATTGAGACCGGTTTGGCCGCTCGCGGATTGCTGCGCGCCAAAGCACACGAGGTCGACGGCTTCATGCAATTGGTCGGCCTCGAACAATTTTCCAAGGCTTACCCGCACCAGCTTTCCGGCGGCATGGCCCAGCGCGTCGCGCTGGCTCGCGCACTCGTGAATCATCCCTCAGTGCTGCTGCTCGATGAACCCCTCGGCGCGCTCGACGCATTTACCCGAATGAAATTGCAGGATGAAGTCCTGCGCTTATGGCGAGCCCGCGGCACGACAACGCTTCTGGTGACCCACGACATTGATGAAGCGATTTACATGAGCGATCGAATCGTCATCATGACACCCAGACCAGGTCGAATCGAACAAATTCTGCGCGTGGATCTCCCTCACCCACGGCAACGCACCACTGAGGAATTCCTCCATCTGCGCGGCAAAATCCTCGAGATGCTCCACTTCGCCGGTGGGAATGAATCGGTCTAAATCGGAACCAACCTCGGAGATTGACTTGAGTAATTCCCCGCAATCGAACGCCCGAAACAAAACCGTGATCTCTATCACGATCGGAGTGCTGCTTGTTGTTTCAGCGACCGTATTCTTAAATCGTCGGAAAGAGCAAGCCCCCGCCGATGATGCGAGGAACTATCCGAAAATGGTCTCGACATTCTTCGCCGGGGTTATCGCGCTGGAAGTCGGTGATAATCCCCGGGCGAAGGATCTTTTGAGCCTCGCCACGCAACTCGTTCCCTCTGAGCCGGCCGCATGGGCCAATCTCGGGCTCTACTATTTGCGCGAGGGCAATTTCCCCGCAGCGGCCGAGAAGTTTGATAAAGCGATGTCACTTGCACCTTCAAGCGCGGCCGTCGAAGTACTCTATGGATTGCTCGAAAGCCGGCGTGGGGATTTCGATAAATCAATCCTCCATTTACAACACGCTATTCAGAATGATCCGCAAGACGTGCGGGCGCGATTCGCATTGGCAACTGTATTGGAACGGCGAGGCGATCAAAAGGCCGAGTCAGAAATCGATCAGCAGTTGGAACAGCTTGTCCAATTGCGTCCGACCAACCTGGCGATCCTTCTGGACGCCGCGCGATCCAAAGCAAAACGAGGCGATGCCCCCGGGCTACGTGCCTTGCTTCAAAAAATCACCCCGCTTTCAGCCCAATGGTCTGACACCGCAAAGACGCAATTAAAGTCCGTTCAAAAAACCGCAGATGCCGAAAACGTGCGCCCGACCGCAACAGCCTTGGTGTTTCTCCGCAACGCGCTGCTTCCCAGTCGACCCTTCAAACGCGACCTGGCAGCGATAACCACCTCCGATATCAAAGTCGGTGAGCCCATTCAACATTTCATGAAGCTGCCCTCGCCAAGCCCGAACCCATCTCCGCACGATGCCGACGTCAAACTGTCCCCTGGTCCGCTGAAACCCGGTGGAACCGCCTTTACCTCCATCGTCCCGGCATGGCTGAAATCCGACGGCCCACCCGTCACTTTCGTCGCCAACGCAACTGAATTGCGCCGCGCTGATGGAACCGAACCACCCATCCTGTTCCCTGGCGGAACAACGTTAAAGGCACCTGGCCCCGATGGTGTGCTCGCCGTTGATTGGCGCAATGACTATACGAATCGTCTCGTGCTTTGCGGCGCAGGGGGCGTCCGATTGTTACAGCCCGCTGCCGATGGCAAGTTCACGGACGCAACATCACCGGCTATTGACGATGCAAGCATTCGCGACGGTGATTACTTCGGTGCCTGGGCTGCCGATCTTGATCTCGACGGCGATCTTGATCTCGTGCTGGCGCGCCGCGCAGGATCACCGGCCGTACTGCGAAATAACGGCGATGGAACATTCAAAGTGATTGATCTGTTCGGAGACATTTCCGGACTGAAGCAATTTGTCTGGACCGATCTGGACGGCGACGGTGTGCCCGATGCCAGTCTGCTCGACGATCGCGGAAACATCACCGTTCTCACAGACGATCGTGGCCTGCAGTTTCATCCCCGCGCGCTTCCGACCAACGTACGCAATGTCGTCTCCATCGCCACTGCCGATCTTACGCGGAGCGGAAAGTCGGACCTAGTCGCACTACTCGTCGACGGAAGCGTGATGCGCATCTACGATGATGGCAGCCCCGATCTGAAATCAAAGGTGGTTGTTCCCCCTCACCCTTCACTAACCCCAATGCGTTTGAACATCGCCGATGTGGACAACAACGGAGCCGCAGACCTCATCGTTACGGGCGACAAAGAAACCGTCGTCTTTCTCGGAACCGCCGACGGAACTTATATTCAAGCCACCCAATCCATCGCCGGACGCGTGCTTTCCGTTGCACCTGATTCCACGCAACCCAGTGGCCTTCGACTGCTGGGTGTAAACGCCGCCGGTGAGGCTTTTGAGATCTCACCGCGCGGAACCAAAGGCTACCACTACCAGATTGTTCGCCCGCGCGCGCTGGCGTCCACGCTCACTGAACTCAAAGGCGGCCAAAATAAAATCAACACGTTCGCCATCGGTGGCCAACTGGAAATGCGTACCGCCCTTCTCTATCAAAGCCAGCCCATCGCCGGTGGAGCCACGCATTTTGGACTCGGGGATAATGCCGGCACGGATGTGTTGCGAATCCTCTGGCCCAACGGAAATATACAAGCTGAGTTCTGCCTTAAACCCGACCAGGAGATGACCGCCAACCAACGGCTCAAGGGGTCATGCCCGATGCTGTTCACCTATGACGGGAACGAAATGCAGTTCGTCACCGACTTAATCTGGCGTTCACCGTTGGGGCTCCGGATCAACGCCCAAAACACTGCCTCCATCATGCAGACGGAAGACTGGGTCAAAATTCGCGGCAACCAACTCACGCCTCGCGACGGTTACTATGATCTCCGGGTCACTGCCGAGCTTTGGGAAACGCACTTTTTTGACCACATTTCGCTCATGGCGGTCGATCATCCGCCAGGCACTGAAATTTTTGTCGATGAGCGATTCGCAGTTCCCCCGCCACCGCTCAAAGTCTTTCTCACCACGCCGCCCCATCCGTTTCTTCATGCGACGGACGAGCACGGCAACGATGTCAGCGAAGTCGTAAAAGAGCGTGACGGTAAATACCTCGACAGCTTTGCGCGAGGACAATTTCAAGGAGTCGCCGCCGACCACTGGGTGGAATTGGAGATTGGTGCCGATGTGGCATTTAACACACCGCTCGCGCTAATCGGATCCGGTTGGATCCATCCCACGGACAGTTCGATTAACGTCGCGATGGCCCAGGGACATCATCCCGCGCCAGCCGGTCTTTCCATCGAAGTTCCTGACGGACACGGTGGATGGAAAATCGCCCGCACTGGACTCGGTTTCCCCGCCGGCAAAAACAAATCCGTTGTACTTAAAATCGACGACCTCTTTCCGACGGGTAGCACTCGCAAATTGCGATTGCGAACCAACCTGGAGATCTATTGGGATTCTCTCGCATATGCAACCTTATTGGACGAGAGCTCGAACAGCCCTTCCCGGCCAGAGACTTCGACAAGCAAGATCTCCATGGTTCGGTCACCCCTTCAGCAGGCAGATCTGCGATATCGCGGGTTTTCTCAAATCACCGCCGCCGATTCGCATTCACCGGAATTACCACAGTACAGCCACCTGATGGGAAGCGTACCGCGCTGGTTGGACCTCACCGGTTTTTATACGCGTTACGGGGATGTTCGGGAACTTCTGGAAAAAGTCGATGATCGCTATGTCATCATGAATGCCGGGGATGAAATGCAGCTGCGATTCGCGCCGCCCGCACCTCCGTCAGCCGGGACCATTCGGGATTTTGTGTTGATCGCCGATGGATGGGTGAAAGATGGAGATTTCAACACGGCGTTTTCAAAAACCGTGTTACCTCTGCCCCGTCACGATTGGCCCAACTATGATATTGCACCCGGACAGTTGGAAGATGATCTGGCCTATCAGCGGCATCCTGAAGATTGGCTGAATTATCACACGCGCTATGTGACGCCTGATACGTTTCAAAGCGCATTACGACAGAATTGATGATGAACCCGATTCGAACACCGGGTGAAATGGAGTAACAACCATGCGTCAAAACAGAATCGCACAGCTTCTCTCGTTTATCTTGCTCGTTGTTTTGCTGGCCGTCCCGGCGTTTATCAAACGGCTCTCCGGAAGTCCGTCGCAACCTGCCGGCAGCGGAATCGATTCGGCTGCAGCAGCCAAAGCGCGCTACGGGTTTCAATTGCACGACGTCGCCAAGGCGGTCGGAATTGATTTTGTCCATCAATCTCCCCACTTGGATTCCAAGCTCGATCACATCATGCCGCAGATTGCATCAATGGGTGCAGCGGTGTCGGTGGTTGACTTTGACCGCGACGGTTGGCCAGACCTTTTCGTCATCAACAGCGGTGAAGGAAGTAAGAATCGCCTCTATCGAAACCAGCATGATGGCACTTTCAAAGATATGGCTGCTGAAATGGGCCTTGCCGATTTGAATCAAGTCGGAACCGGCGTCTGCATGGGCGCGGTGTGGGCCGACTTTGACAATTCCGGCTATGAAAGCGTGCTGATTTATAAGTGGGGTCGGCCGGAACTGTTTCACAACGATGCCGGCAAAGGCTTTACTCGCGTCACGGAAAAAGCCGGGCTGCCCAAATGGATTAACGCGAATAACGCGATCTGGCTGGACTTTGACGGCGACGGCAAGGTCGATCTGCTCATCGCCGGGTATTGGCCTGATAATCTGGACCTATGGCATCTGAAAGATTCCAGGATCATGTGCGAGAGTTTTGAATATGCCAACAACGGTGGGGGAAAATACCTGCTCCACAATAACGGTGACGGCACATTCACGGATGTCACCGAAAAAATGGGCATTAAAAGCAAGCGATGGACGCTCGCCGCCGCCGCCGCCGATCTTCACGGCACCGGACGCCCCGACATTTTCTTTGCGAATGACTACGGAATCTCCGAGCTTTTCATGAATGAGAACGGACATCACTTCACGGAAGTCGGCGAATCCACCGGCGTCGGCGCACGACCCAAGAGCGGCATGAGCGCGAGCTTCGGCGATGTTCTGAATCAAGGCAAGCTGGCCATCTACAAGACCAATATTTCAGAAGAGGGTGTCCTCATTCAGGGGAATGATCTTTGGCTTCCCGACGCGAACTCAGATTCAGTGCCGTTGCATTACACGGATCTCGGCACGGCCATGGGAATCAACATCGGCGGCTGGAGCTGGGGCGCACAGTTCGGTGACTTAAATAATGACGGCTGGCTCGATCTGTTCTGCACCAACGGCTACGTCTCGCTCGATCGTAACGCCAGCTACTGGTACGACTTTTCAAAAATCGCCGGCGCGAACACCGCCGTGATTTCCGATGCCGCCAACTGGCCCCCGATGAAAGGCCGCAGCCTGTCGGGGTACCAGCAAAAGAAGCTCTGGATCAACGACGGTGCCGGCAAATTCTCCGAAGTCTCACAGGCCATCGGCGCAACCGATCTACTCGACGGCCGCGCTGTCGTGATGGTCGATCTATGGAATCGAGGTGCCCTCGACCTGGTCGTCGCCAATCAGAATGGTCCCCTTAAAGTCTACAAGAACGAGGTCGATCCAAAAAATGAGTGGATCACCTTCGAGTTGGAAGGGACCCAAAGTAATCGCAGCGCCATCGGAGCACAGGTGCGCGTTTTCTGGAACGGGTTTCAACAATTGCAGGAAGTTTCCGGCGGCAGCGGATTCGCAGCGCAGAACGATCGCCGATTGCACTTCGGTCTAGGCAAAGAGGCGAAAATCGAAAAGGTTGAGATTCGCTGGCCATCCGGCGTGAAGCAGATCCTTAACGCCCCGCAATTGAATAAAATAAACGTGATCAAGGAGCCACAACAATGATTACCCAAGGGCTAGGCTACGCACCGGAAGCAGTGATGTCGCCGTCGGAAGTGAATAAAATTACTCCGCTTCGCGCGTGGTGGGAAGCTTACATTCCACCGGCCTTCATCACGTTGATTCTGCTGGCGGCAAACTGGCGATTCGGGATTCTGGAGGCCGGACCGTTCGGCGGGACCTCCAAAGTGCCTTGGGGAACGATCAGTTCGATCGTGACCGCGATGCTTACGGAGATGCTCCTTGGCGCGCTGGTCGTGGGTCGAATTCCCCATCTGGCTAGCGCCTATATCAGCGGCATCAGCGTGGGTATTTTAATTCGCTCGCCGTTCTTCTGGACCTTTCCGCTCTGCGCCGCAGTCTCCATCGTTTCGAAATATGCCCTTCGATTGGGAGGCAAGCATATTTGGAACCCTTCCAATTTCGGCGTGAGCGCGCTTCTGTTTCTATACCCGGCGGTTTTTACGGGTTTGAGTCTTCAGTGGGGCAGTGAATATGCACCGATGGTCATCATCTGGATCCTTGGCTTTATCATCACCTGGCGTGTCGGCCGATTCCACATGAGCCTTACCTACGCATTGTCTTTCGTTTTCTTCGCCTTCGTTCGACATCTGATCAACGGCCAATCCTTCTACACCGAAGTGGCACCGATTACAGGCCCGATGTACATGCTCTTCACGTTCTTCATGGTCACCGACCCCAAGACCACTGTGAAACCACGATGGGCCCAATACGTGTTCGTGTTTTCAGTCGCTGCGATGGAATGCCTGCTGCGAATGAATGAAGCTGTCAAAGCACCTTACTACGCACTTTTCATCGTAGGCCCGATGGCCAACGTGCTGGAGTATTTGCTGAAATCTAAGAAACCCCGCACCGCCTGAACATGGCATGAAGTGCGTCGGTATCAACCCCCAGTTTTGCAGCCGCCGCAAGTGTGTCCGCCAGATCCACCGGGTACCAGTTGGCTCGGTCGGTCCGACTTAAACCGGCAATGTCGATCGGCCGGATCGCCTTGGCAACTTCGTCTTTCAGTAATTCCAGTGCCCCACCGGAGGCCGCCAGTTGGCAACATTTCCGCATGGCGTCGCCAAACGTCGGATGATCTTGCATCAAAAATCCACCGGCTAATTCAGGGCGATTCAACCGTCTGGCCACCTCCGAGTAACTGGCAGCCGCGAAATAGAGGAAAGATACCGGCACAAATCGCTCGAAGTTGCCCATCGATTGATACAGCGCATGGATCAGGCGAGTCGAAGCATCAAGTTCATCCGCAGTTTTCTGGGCGTATTCATTCAACTGAATTGCCCATCGATCTGAATTCCAATCGTGCTTGAGCATTTTCGCGAGGCGTTGAATACCCAGTAGCGTCAAAGGGATGCCGGTCGATAAAAGCGGGTCGACAAAACCAGAAGCCGAGGGCAATAGTGCCCAACCCTCGCCCGAACTTGTTGCCGCGCGATACGCGATCGAAGCGTTATGGATGAACGGACGGACCGGCTTTGCCTCGCCAAAAATTCCCTGAAGAGCCGGGAAGCGATTCAGAAATCTTCTCCATGCCGGCTCCCCGTCTTCCAGTTTCAACTCGCCGGCCAATGGCTCGGTCGCCATGATTCCCACACTGGTAATTCCGTTGTTGAATCGTAAAGACCACACCCAGCCCCCGTCAAACAAATGATGCACCGCTGCCTGATCGGGCGGATAAGGAAGTCGATTCGCATCGTCATTCGTTGAAAGCCCGCAATCTTGTACCCCGCGAAAATGCGTATAAAGCGCTTGAGGGGCCGGGAAGCTCGCAAGTGGTGCGCGATCGAGTGAAAGTTGCTTGCAGAGAAATCCATTCGGCCCTCCGGCATCAATTACAAACTTCGCATCGACCGACTGCAATTCACCCTGCCGGGTCAATTCAATCTTCGAACCATCAGAGGGTTGGAAGTGGATGGATTTCAGCTCAACCTGATCGCGGTATTGAACGCCGATTCGCTGCGCTTCATTTACAAGGAATTGATCGACCTCCTCACGAAACCAATGTGTGTCCGCAACGCGATCGTTCGGGCTCGCCGCGACGAGCAGTTGATTGGAATGATTCTCATCACTTCTGAAAGCCTGCCCGGCCTGATAGTGATAAAATGTAAATCCGCGCTTCAGACCACACGCAATCTGCGGATAGTTCTCTTGCCAGGAACCCCATTTTGTCAGTGGAAGAAGCCTCGGCAAATCGTAGGTGCTCGCCAATTCTTCCAGCAATAGATTGGCGAGCGGTGTGCTTGATTCCCCGATGGCAAATCTAGGATGCTGACCGCGTTCCAGCAGCAGCACCGTAAATCCAAGCCGCTTGGCAATCATCGCCATCACTGAGCCAGCGAACCCCGATCCAATCACCGCAATGTCGACCGATTCAATCATGGCGTATATCCACAGGAATCGCAGGGGATGACCGGCTCGATAGACTGCAAACGGTTCATCTGATCCAGCCGCGCCCGTCGACGCTCAAAACAAACCTCGCAATTCGAAAAGCGATCCAGATCCCACAAGTCGGCAAACACTCTTCCCCGTTGAATTTTGATTCCGTACTCCACGGCCTGTTCAAGGTCGGCAAGCCTCGGTTCTACGAATTCCCCCGAGGCGATCAGCGCGTCCATCGCGCCATTGCCACCGCGCGTTGGGATCAAACTCACAACCGAAGCGCCAGACTCAAATGAGTAGTCAATCGATCGGCGGACCCATTCACCCGCTTCAACGGGCGCGACAAATGGTGGATGGACGAGCAGAAAAACCCGCAAGTCCATTCGGTGCTCGCGAAGAAAATCCGCCGCCCGCGAAAACTGATCGAGCGTCATTCCCTTATTCAGTCGGTTCAATGCCTCGAGGTGTGCCGTCTCCAATCCAATGGCGATTTCCAATTGGCCGGTCAATAACTTTTGAAATTGAAGCACCGGATTTGTCACAAGTGCCGGATGGCACTCAACTATCACCCGCTCAAACGCATGCAGCCGCCCGGTGATTACAGCATATTCATCGCGCGGAATCGCGCGAGGATCAAAAAAGCTGCCGCTGTTGTAAAGCTTGATCTGCGAAGCGGCCGGCAATCGCGCCAATGCATAATCGATCTGTGCCGGAATCGCGCCAGGAGGCACGCTCTCATCGAGCGTATTCCGCCAGAGATCGCACATGACGCATTTCCAGGGACACTCTCGATTTGTCAGGAACAACGTCGAAATGCGAACCATCCGACCGGCGGCATCCGGCTCTTCTTCTGAAATAAATGCGTAGGGAATCTGAGGATCGACCTGATTCTTTGCACCCCGGCGGCTGGTGATCCATGTATCGCGAGCGGATCGTTGAAGAGGATATGCGTTGCTCTCAGCATCCGACTGCGGCTTAAGAGCGTCGTGGTTCGTCATGGCATGTCATCGGCCAATTTCTCAGGCATACAACGCCAGAAACTGACGCCGAAGCAATTGCTCGTTTTCCGGAACGTGCTGGCGAAGGCTTTCTTCAGGAAGCGCGCCATGTTGAAAACGGCGCTTGGAGTTAATCGGCATTTCCATTCCGGTGATCGCTCGCACGCCACGCGCAACGATTTGCCCTTTCATCGCGTACAAACTATCCGTTTGATAATCGGTGAGATCGATAAACGGAATGCCTTCGGCAACTTCAATCACACTCGGTTGCGTGAACGGACTAAAGCCTTCAAATCCGCAATGTTTGAGAGGAGCATAGGTGCGCGTATACGAACGACTCAATCCGCCGGAATAGGTCAGCGAGTGCTTGATCGTTTTGACGCCCCACCCTTCCTGATACAGCATCATGTTGTTGAGTACGCTGCGGATCGTCAGTTCCGGATTCTCGTGAATCGGGTAATCCTTGAGATTTTCGTCGCCGCCGTCACCGTCGAACAGATATTTCCAATCCGGATACCGCGAACGAATCCCACGGCAGAGTTGAAGCACCATTGACGCCGCTTCCACATCGAGCGGTTTATAATCTTCTACAATCCGCATCGTCTCCAGCGGATCGATCGCATCGGCATCGGCTTCAATTGGCTCCAGAAACAGCCCCAAGCCAAGTGAATCCAGAAAGCTTCTCGATTGCGTCAGATCGGCCCCATGCCCCAGATCCAGCGTAAACGCTTTGAGACGGCCCAGGTTCATGCCAAGCTTGCGCATCACGTGATAGGTAACGACAAACACGGCACCGCTGTCGATACCGCCGGAGAATGCGATGCCAATCGGCGCATCCGATGGAATCGCGCGCAGGCGGGCCGCAATGCTGTCGGCGAGCGCACCGATATATCGCCGGCCGATCTCATCCAAATTCGCTGGCAGCACATTGCGAGCAGGATCGAAGAACCGGGTGTAGGTTGGGTCAGGGTCCGGGCAACCGACTAGCTGAATTTCAACGAGATAGTGCGCCGGAACCATCCGCGTGTAACTGGGATGGAATTGATCCGAAAAACCCTGCTGCTTCAGCCAGGCGGCTATGCGATCGATCCGATCGGAAACCACCAGCGCCGGGCCATCTTTACGCTTGGCCAAAAAATATCGCAGCGGACGGTCCAGCGAACGGGCAAGTCGAACCGCCTTGCCCTGTTTTGCGATCAACGCAAATGAGCCTTCAATACTTCGGACCTTTGCAATTGAGCCTTCTCGAACATTTTCCCGCGCTGCCTCAAGATCCATGTTCGTGATCTGATTCAGCCGCGGGTCGATCAGATCAATCACTTGCTCAATGTATTCGGTCATGTGAGGTTATCCTTGTGCAGCTCAACACTGCAAATCGACTTCCGCGAGCTCCTGCTCCGTTTGCCTTACCCATTGCTGATGGCGCTCTGCCTTTTCCCGAACTTCAAAGCCCTTTTCCCAAGCGACTTTGAACGCCCGCTTACCGTGGACCTCGTCCCATCGACCCCGCTGCAGAATGAATGGCTCACCGCCCTGCCGACGACTTTTTACAATGCGATACTCGGTATCCTTTAAAGCGACTTCCGCGACTTCCGCATTCGATGTGTCCTGTTCATCGGCCGCCAGCGGTTCGACAGTTCGGACGACAACGGTTTTGATGAGAGCGGCCGGCGGCTTGGGTCGTTCCGGAGGTGCTTGCAGATGTTTGAAAGGTCGCTCGCCCACGGTCTGCCGGTCTCGCATGACGACGCGCGGGCCGGAGATCGAAAATCCGATGGCGGCTCGTCGGTCGTCTGCTTTCTGCTCCCGCTCAACCGGTTGATGCGGGGGTAGCACAGCGCTTCCGTTGCGCAGTGGCGGAGTCATCACACCAGTCGATGAAAGCTCGCTGACTTTGCCCACTCGGCGAACCCCGGGCATCGCCTTGACTTGCTGGAAGACCTCGCCCGAAGAGGCTCCCTGAAGGGTAAGCACTCTTTTTTCCCCGTCTGCCATCTGAACCGCAACCGAATAAGACTTCTCCAAACGTGACTCCTTAAATTGACTGAATCTTTTGTCCGTCACCAGCTGCGCGGCGGTCCGGACAATATGCGACTCAAAACCGAACTAACAAAAGCCACCTGTCGGGTACGATCCGACGACCTATAGTTTACAAAACTATTGCTCTACCAACTGAGCTAAGGTGGCACGTCTGATGAGTATAACCCGACTGACCGATGCACGGCAACAACGCAAAACGAAGAACATTTGGTTCATTAAAAAAGGTGGCGTCGGCCTCTCGGCGTCCGACGCCACCCGGGAAGGAGGATTGTTCATCCTCTAATACGCTGTCGCGTCCAAATTGTTCTC
>JBBRMF010000035.1:0-28773 GCA_038230975.1 Tepidisphaerales bacterium | reverse complement strand
TCCACGATTTCCAAGCCACCCTGATGCATCTACTCGGCATCGAGCACACCAAATTCACGTACAAATTCCAAGGCCGTTATTTCCGCCTGACAGATGTTCACGGCGAAATCGTCAAACCGATTTTGGCTTAAGTCCCCGCGCCCCCATGTACTCATGGGGGCGCGGGTTAGGGTGAGGGGTCTTTTCTTTTTTTTTCAAGTTGAAACATCCCCCACCCCCACCGACTGATTCACCAAAACAAACTCCACCACGTTCCCCACCGTATGAAGTTCCACCGCCGCCTCATCCGGCACGGACATCTCAAACTCATCCTCAAGACTCATCGTGAACTCAACGACATCCAACGAATCATAGTGGAGATCATTGATGAAATGGGTCTCCATAAAAACCTGACTCGGCTCCACCCCACCCTGCTCGGCCGCCAACTCGATCACCTTTGCCGCGATATTTTCTTTTCGAACATCCATCGGAAACTCCTGTGTAAGTAACCGACGAAAACAATAATGTTAGTAAACACAAAGTCAAGTAACTACTAACATAATTTCTTTTCTGGCCGCAGTGCCGAAGCCACGCGATCTCTGAATTTGAATGGAATTGTAAAACCCCAAAAGAATGAACGTCAAAACCGCGCAATGCCCATCACATCACACGGATGAAGTGAAAGAACTTCATTCATCGAACGAAAATCGGCGTCATTAAAAGTATGCGCAATGGGATATTCGTATCAACGAGAATCATCCAGCGTCCCCGTGTAAAAACTGTCCCGGCTGTCATCTACCGAATGGGATACAAGACTGTGACTATCCGCCCATTCTCGAAGGCGTTGAAGCCAGGCATTATCAGGCTGGGTTTCGTCGATGACCGTGACGACAACCTGACGTCCACGTAAATCGCTCCGATTCACCAGATCGTCCCATTTACCTTGTATCACCAGATTGGACATCAAACCCCCGCCGCCGTAACCGACATGAGATAGACGCAGTATCCAAGAATAAGAAGGATTCCCTCCCCGCGCCCCAGGTTCCATTTGCCCACCGCTGCCGGAAGCAGGATCGCTGAAAGCAGGACCAGCACAACCGAATCAATCCGCCACACGGCCAGCGGAAATACCATCGCCTGTGGAGCGAGGGATGGAAGATCTATCATCGGCCGCGCGCCAAGGTGGGTCGCATGATAGATCGCGTGTGCGTAAGGGAACAATGCCAGGAACGGCAGCAGCAGGCAAAGATTCAGCAGCACCACCCCGACGTGTGCCGTCATCGGAATCCATGAAGCGCCGGCGAGTGCCAGCCCGCGCCCGCTCTGCATGATCGGCGTGGCGAGGACGAGACTCAGGAGCGTTGCGGCAATTGCGCCGGCCGATGCGTGGGCCTTCAATTGCGTCATCGAATGCACACCGTGTACTGCCGAAAAAGCGCCGAGCCCCGCGAGCAATACTGCGATTCCCACGGCGATCCACGCGAGTTGATGCGAAAGGAATGGCTGAGAAGGATCGACAATCGATCCGCCCCATTCATGCTCGGAAACCGGATCTCGCCATAACGAAAGTACGACCAGCCCTTCCACGCCGAGCGTGAAACCGTGCTTCCAAGTGAGCAATCCGTTATAGCCCGAGACGAATATCAGTATGGCGGCCACCAGCGTGAACGGCCAGATCCTCTTCCATCGTGCCGGTGCTGGACCGACAGGCGCGATCGTGCTCAGCGACCCCACTGCGGATGAAAGGATGGCGACACTGGTTCCGAAGATCAGCCCGATTGAAATATCCGCCCAGCCCATGAATCGAGCAACCAATACCGCGACGGCGATCGGTGCCCATTGAAATATGGCGCGCCATCCCGGCGAAAGACCCATTCGGCTTCCGACGGCTATGGACGCCGCAACGGAAGCGGCGCACATCGCCGCCGCGCCAAGTCCGAGCATCGAAAGTGCAGTGAGTGGTGTCATGGCGGGCAGATTCATCGTGGGCGGAATCGTGCGGTTAACACGTTTAAATGTCCAGTTGCATTTTCAGGCCCAGTTGCACCAAAACAACTAGGACGTTTCGCCGAATTTATGCGGAGAAGCCTTGTTTTGTGACTTTTTAAACCAAGCCAAATCTGTTGCATTTTGTTGCATTTTATTTCCGCCTCGACGCAGCCTTATGATCGAACGGCTACATCCGAGGCGCCGCATCCCCAAAGCCGGGCGGCTTGGGCTTCTTCCCTACCTGCGTGCTAAAGCTCGTGAGATACGAAACCCACATCATCGATAACCCAAAGCTGTACGCGCCTTCGATAACGCTGTCCATGTAATGCTTGGTAGGCGGAATGTGATACCGGTCGGCACTGAGCCCCTGGTAAGTTATCGCTTTGACCGGTTCCCCTTTTCCCAGCGGAGCCACTTTGACTTCGATCCGTCGGTAAACACCGATTTCCTTGCCGGATGAATCAACCTTGCGGCCGACCTTTGCGTCGAGAATCAGCATGTCCGCTTCGGTCAGGTCAAACAGTGCGCCTTGGACATATTTGCCCGGATCGTAAACGATGTCGGCAATTCCGCCGCCCCAATACTCACTGAAGATCGGAAACGAGAAGCGGTAGTTGTCCAGCACACCCGGCCGACCGGCCTTGAGATTGGGCAAACGATGGGCGTAATGCCGGCACCATTCCGTCACCGCCCGCAGATTGATATTTGACCCGTACGCGAAATACCACATTCAGTCGTCCAACCTCACCGCCATTTGCTCAAGAAACACGATTTGGCATTCTGACGTAAGCGAGGTCAAAAGAGAAGCGATGTCCGTTTGTCATTGGTCAGTGGTCGGTTGGTGTGTGTCACGGTTTCGCCCGCTTTCGATGCTTGCGGGACGCATCGTAGACTTCTACGATGCTATTCGCGAGCGTGTGTCGCCATTAAATCGGAGTCTGCATGAAATGGATTCGCGTTGTCTTTCCGCTGATACTGATGGCAAGTTGCCATGTCGCGACTGCAGAAAATCCCATCGCCGTGAAGACTGTTGCTGCATTGCCGCCAGGGTTTGATCCGGCCAGACACATGCGCGTTGCGGAAGTCAAAGAAGGCATGACGGGCTACGGCGTCTCCGTTTTCAAAGGGGACAAGCTCGAACGGTTTAACGTCACCGTTCTTTCCATCCTGCACAATTTCAATCCCAAATATGATGTCGTGCTGATCGACTGCAAAGGGGCGAACCTCGAGCACACCGGCAGCATCGCCGGCATGAGCGGCTCGCCGGTTTACCTTAAAGATGAGCAGGGTCGGGAACGGATGATCGGTGCATTCGCCTACGGTTGGCCGATGATGAAAGACCCTTACGCCGGTGTGCAACCGATCGAATACATGCTCGCGATCCCCACCTCGGTTCCTTCAACGCAACCCACGATCGAATCCTCAGCCAAACTGAAAGCAGACGCCGCCAGCCCCGCGCATCGCATCCGCTGGTCGCTGGACGATACCAGGCAAATGCTTCAGACGGCCAAATCCCCGGCCGCAACGGGAACGCTTTTCAAGAAATCGGGAACGTACTCTGAAGTCTTCGCCGCCGATTCAATTCGACTGCAACCTCTCGCGACGCCTCTGATGACCAGCGGCTTTTCACCGCGAATTTTGGAACAGTTGAACGGATTGATCGGCTCGACGGGGCTGATCGCCATGCAGGCCGGTGGGATTGGTGGCGGCCACGGAGAAGGTGAGTTCCTCAAGCTGGAGCCCGGATCGGTTCTGGCCGTGCCTTTGATGACCGGTGATTCCGAGATGACTGCCATCGGCACGTGTACTGAAGTCGTGGGCGATCGAATCATGGGCTTCGGCCATTCATTTAACAATGAAGGCCCGATCGCCCTTCCGATGGGAACCGGACGAATCAACGCGGTCATTGCGAATCTCAATACCAGTTTCAAAATCGGCGCGCTGAGCCAAACACAGGGGACGCTGCTAGCGGATCAAACCGTCGGTGTGGCCGGTAAAATCGGGCCGGTTCCCGCGATGGCCCCGATGGATTTGAAGGTCACGTACACCGACGGATCGGCAGACCAGAATTATCATTTCAACCTGGCGATACACCCGAAGTTGACTCCCATGCTCGCTGCCGCCGCGCTTGGGGCGGCGATCAGCGGAGCCCACGATGTGCCGTTGTATCACACCGCCGATTACGATCTGACGCTCGAGTTTTCCAACGGCCAATCGGTTCACCTGATGAACACCACCGTCAATGCCCAGGTGCCTGAGTTATTTAATGAAATCGGCATCCCCATCGTTGCCGCCGCGGAGAATCCATTTCAAAAACTGGCCCTGCGGAAATTCAGCGGAACGGTTCGCGTAAGCCCCGAGGCTCGCGAAGCACATATTGAATCGGTCACGTTACCGCGCTTGAAGTTTCAACCGGGTGAAACCGCCAGGATTTATTTGAACTACCGCCCGTTCCGGAAAGCCGAGGCGATCCTCCCGATCGAGTTTGAAATCCCGCGTGAGTTGCCGGATGGAGCATATCAACTGGTCGTGACGGATTGGTCGCAATATCTGGAAGGCGAAAAGATCATACGGCCATTCCGCTTCACGGCAGAGAGCGGTGACGAAATGTTTGCCGCGCTCAAGGATTTGCTGGCGATTCGTCACGATGCCGTCTACGTACAGATGTTGCGAAAAGCGGATGGCGTGGCGATCGGCCGCACCGCGATGCCGCATCTGCCCTCGAGTCGGCGCGAGGTGCTGATGGGCGCGGGACTAAGCAGCACGACGCCGTTCGTCAGTTCAACTTTGAAGATCGTCCCGACGCAGGAAGTGATGCAAGGCGCGGCCAGTTTCACGATCACGATCGATCGGGAATTTAAGATTGATACGGGCGGAAAGGCGGGGAAGAAAATACCCCCGGGACCGGCCAAACCAGATGAAGCCAAACCCAAATCCGCGACAACGCTGCCAGGAAAGTGAGAAAAACCTGGCGACCCGGTGGGCGCGAGTCCGATTGCCGATTGCTTGCAGAGACTTACGGGAATGGTTAGGGTTTGTGAAGTTTTAGGGTCAGATGCGAACACGAATTCTCAGGCAAGACTGGGTTAACAATGAGCGCAGCAGAGATTGAAAAAAGACTGAACGCAGTTGAGCGAGATGTGGCCCGTTTAAAAAGTGCCGTTGCATCCGCGCCGCAATTCCACCCGGTTCAAGCGATGGAACGAATTCACGGAACCTTTGAGAATGACAATGCATTTTTGGAAGCGATGCGTTTAGGACGCAATTGGCGCCGGAACCAGCGTCCGCCGGCGGAACGGCGCGCCTCAAAGGCAAAGCGACCTTGATTTACATTCTCGATACCGACGTGTTTTCAATCGTGGGATTCTCCGATTCCCCTGAATACTTGCGATTGCATGCTCGCGTGATAGAGCGGTAGCCTTACGCGAATTCAGACGGAGCTTTGCCATGTCCCGATATTGGATACTAATAACGTTACTTGCGGCATTTCCCGCAACCGCCGTTCAGACCTCGCATTGGAACCACACCGGTGAGGCGGAATTTAAGAAGGGCTCGATGCACAACGTCGTCGCCACGAACCTCGGCGACGTCAAGTTGTCGCGCGCGGTCAAGACGGTTCTGGAAGAAGACGCAAAGGTGAGCGCCGTCTATGCGATGGTCGAAGCCGCCGATGGAACGATTTACGCCGCCACCGGACCGCACGGCGTTCTGCTCAAAGTGAAGGATGACAAAGCCACGCATGTCGCGGATTTCGAAGACAACAGCAGCATCTTTTCCCTGCTGATCGACACAAAAGGGAGCCTGATCGTCGGGGTCAGCGGTGAAAAGGGGAAGGTTTATAAACTTGACAAGCCTTCGGATGAAGGCAGCAAACCGGTCGAGATTTTTGCCGATGATGAGGTGCAATATATCTGGGCGTTGCAACAAACCCCGGATGGAAATCTCTACGTGGCAACCGGTCCAGGCGGAAAGCTGTTCGAAGTCAAAGCGGATGGAACCAAATCGATTCTGATGACGAGTGATGAGAGTAATCTGCTTTCGCTTCTCTCCGATGGCAAAGATACGTTGTATGTAGGCACGGATCCCAATGGTCTGGTCTATCGGGTCAATCGAAAAACCAAGGACATCTTCGTGCTATTTGATGCGCCGGAATCCGAGATCAGTTGCCTGGCTCTGGATCGCAAGGGGAATCTTTACGTAGGCACTGCTGAAGCCACGGAGCCCTCGGCTGCCAAGCCGCCCGCTCTGCCGATCACCGACAAAGCCGGTCGTCCCGAAGGCACAGGCGGTGTGCCGTTGCCCTCGACCCCACCCGAAATTCCCAAGCCACCTGCCAAGCCCGATCCGAATCCCGGTGAACCCGAGCCGATTCCGAAGCAGGCGCTAAAAATTTCATTGTGGCACGGGCTTCCAGCCCGTGTTGGCGGGCAAGCGCAAAACAAAACAACTTTAGAGTCTCTTTCTAAATCCCACGCAGCAAACACGGGCTGGAAGCCCGTGCCACAACAAGGTTCAGAGCTTAATTTCCTCGCGTCTTATTTAAAGCAGGAACGAACAGCCCGCATAGATTATCTTGTTGACAACGCCGGGCTTCCAAATCCCAATCCTGTTGAGAAACCCAAACCCGGCCCGGCTACAGCGCCAGCTCAAGCGAACCCAAATCTCAATCCAAGTACTCCCGGAGACCAGGAAAACGCGGCTCAGCCCAAGCCGTTGGGCAACGCGATCTATCGAATCGATCCGGATGGTTTTGTCACGGAAGTTTTCCGCCAGCCGGTTCTCGTCATGTCGATGCTTGAAACGGATGGGGTTCTTCTGGTGGGGACGGGCAGCGACGGACTGATTTATCAAGTGAACCCGGCCGCTGAAGAAACGGTGGTGCTTGCGAAGGTGGAGCCGAAGCAAGTGCTTAGCCTGTTGGCCTCCAGAGATGGTCGGATTTTGCTCGGATTGGCAAATGTCGGCGGAATCGAATCGATGAGTCGTGGCTACGCCTCGCAAGGAACCTTCATCAGCCCGGTACTTGACGCGTCGCAAATCAGCCGGTTCGGAAAGATCCGTCTGCACGGTTCCTTGCCGGCTACAACGTCCCTTACGATCGCGACCCGCAGCGGAAATGTGCAGGAGCCTTCAAAATCCGGCTGGTCAAAATGGTCCGATGAGATGCCTGCCGTGGAATATGCACAGATTACCTCCCCCACGGCCCGCTTCATTCAGTATCGACTCACACTCGCCAGCACAAATCCAAAGGTGACCCCATTAGTGAACGAAGTGGACATTGCTTACCAAACACCTAATGTCGCGCCGTTCGTCAAGTCGGTGAAAATCGGGGCGAATGCGGCGACTCCGAATGCCACTCCGGCCGCATCACTGGCAGCACTTATCGCCGCCACAGGCACCACCGCCAACGTCGCCGGAACGCCTCCAAACCCGGACGCAAACCGCGTCCAAACCATCGCCTGGGAAGCCGAAGACGCCAACGGCGATACTCTGCAATACAGCCTCTATTTCCGCACGGGGATCAAAGCTCCGTGGATTTTGTTAAAAGAAAAACTGACCGAGAATCACTTTGACTGGGACACCCGCACCGTGGCCGACGGCCGATACGAAGTGAAGGTGGTCGCCAGCGACAGCACCTCCAATCCCCCCGGTCAAGGCAAAACCGGAACTCGGGTGAGTAACCCATTTGTAATCGACAATACCGCGCCGGTTCTGGGGGATGTCAAATCGAGCGTCAAAGGCAGCGCAGTTACGATCGAAGCCAAGGCCGTGGATCGCACGAGCATCGTGTCGGCCATCGATTATGCGGTGGACTCAAACAGTGACTGGCAAATGGTCCTTCCATCGAATAAGATGTTCGATTCCCCCGAAGAGTCGGTGAATTTCACCGTTCGCGGGCTGTCCGCCGGTGCCCACCAGATTACGCTGCGGGCCACCGATGCCAAGGGCAATCAGACGTTTGAGACCGTGTTGGTCACCATCGAAGCCCCTACCGCCGAGCGGTAAGATTTTCGGTGTATGTATATCCGAGGCCTAGCCCGACGTTCGTGTCGCGGCGTTTCAATCAAGAATCGAGAGACCCGGCGCCAAACGCCAGGCTATTCGCTCTGAAAAGGAACCGACCATGCATTATCCCCATAAGATCAGCAAGATTAAGCGCGCCCGCAAACTGGGCTTTCGCGCTCGCATGCGAACCAAAAAGGGTCGCCAGATGATCAGCCGCAAACGCCGGGTGGGCCGACGCGTCCAAGTGGTTTGATGGCGATTGATCAAGCCGGGTCGCTCTCGATCCGGCTTTTTGAATTCTCCTTCTCTACGATCAATTCAATGAATATCGGCAGCCCACGAAACAATTTTCGTGGGGTTCTGTCGTTGGATATGGCCTTCGAGAATTACAACGACGGTGACGCGTTCTTCGTAAGGTCTGCTTTACCGGACTCCACCTAATACAAAATCAAATTTACAACACCAATCTGAAAATTGCTCTAGAGAATTCAGGATCGGTGGCAGCCTAAACCTGCTATTTTTCCCCGCCTAAATCGAAGATATTTTTCCCCCGCGATTCTGAAGACGACGAATCTTTCGGAGCATTTACGCGCTCCGTCGGCAATTCGGATGAATGGCTGGAAGCATTTGCCGCAGTCACATGTGACAGGACATCCTGCTTCCCCGCCTGCGCCAATCGCTGAACGAGTGCGGCGTGAGCCTTCACATCGTTCGCCGTCCAATTGCGCGTATCGACGTAGGTATCCAGCAGAGTCAGTTGGCTCTTGGGTACAAACTCAAACCGAGTCGGCGTACGAATTACGTGCAACGAAACGGCCCCCATGATCAGTAAGTTGGCCAGAAGGAAAAAAGCAATCGACAGGCGAACAAGGGATCTCATGGTGAACCTCCGCAGCTATGAAGCATGCTCCATCTAGGATCAGGCTACCATAAGCCTAGGTTCCAAGCGACGGATTATCCACTTCAACCGTTCTTGGGGCGACGTCGAAAGAGTGAAAAACGATCTCGCGACCGCTCGGTTGTCTCAGCGGTGGGTTCGGTCACATGCTGGGATTCTTCTGTGCCGTTTGTAGCGTTATTGCCGTCTTGCGGCTCCGATTCAGATTGCTCGTCGGTATGCTCAGCATGCTCCGTGTGCGCGGTGCCGCCGTAATCGGTATCAGCCGATGGATCGCTTTGCGCATGCGAATGTGTGCCGTTGGTGGATATGGGCTCATGCGATGCCGAGTTCAATTCGCCAAGCAGCTCATCTTCAGAAAGCGCGTGTTCTTCAACAGTTGGCTCATGCGAGAATTCCTCGACCGATTCGACGATTTCCAGCGGGTCGCCGTTGGCGGCAATCTCATTGGGATGAGCCAGTTCCAGTTCAGTGGCTTCGGCATCAAACTCCATGGCGGATAGCAGAGGCGTTTCGTGGATCGCTTCTTCAATCTCTGCGATGTCTAAATCACCCGGCAATTCAGTTTCAGAGATTTCCATCGGAGCGTTCGCCGACAAATCAGCCTGATGCTGGGCTTCGCCGATCGGTTCCGACGAGACCTCCATAATCTGGCCTTCGATCATTTCGTGAATCGGCTCTTGCGCAGCCGCAGACTCCGGGGTATGGCTCTCGGATGATTCGGGCATTGCCGATTCAGTTGCCGCAGTGGCACCGGCAATCTCGGCGCTAAAATCCTCTGATGTATCTTCAACTTCCGGAGTCGCTCGCCCGAAAGTCACCGGCAGAACGCTATTGTAAAATCCGACCGCGAAAAACCCCTGCTGCTGTTGATAGGGGAAGTTCACCATCTCGCAGAATTCCGCGATGAGGGCTTGCGCGACCGGGTCTGTGCGTTCGGCGTTTTGAACGGCGACCTGATGCTTTCGATCGCGAAACCGCATGATCTGAACGTATCGGCCGTTGGCATCATTGCCGTTCCAGTTGGCACCAACCTGTTCGTAAATCTCGAACATGTCGCAACCAAGCTTGCCAAGCGCCTGTCGAAACCGGCGCATTAAACGAGCGTGCTCGGAACGCTTCTCTTTAGGAACGATGTAACTGTTGGTTTGCAAAAGCATTCAATCTATCCCGCTGAACCGTCGGCATCCCGGACGAATGACCATTGTGCCATAACGTGTTACGCCATTCAAATCGTTGCACACTCGCCAACGCATTGGAAATCCTTATGCTTCATCGGCATGAATCCCAAGCAGCGCGCAGCGGAGGCTGCACTTTCGTACGTTCGCGACGGCATGGTGGTCGGACTTGGAACCGGTTCCACTGCCGACTACTTTCTGCAGGCACTCGCCGGAGCCATCACGTCCGGTAAAATCCGCGGTTTGCAGGGTGTGCCCACAAGCCGTCAATCCGAAACGCGTGCCGGGCAACTGGGCATTCCGCTGGCCACTCTGGCAGAGTGCCCATCCCCTGACATTACCATCGACGGGGCCGATGAGGTTGATCCTAACCTAAATTTAATCAAAGGCCTCGGTGGCGCACTGCTTCGTGAGAAAGTCGTCGCCCAAAATTCCAAGAATCTGCTCATCATCGCGGATACGGGCAAAACCGTCACCGAACTCGGTGAGCGGTCCCCTTTACCGGTTGAAGTCACGATATTCGGCCATGAGGTGCAACCCCAGTTTCTTCGGAGCCTTGGCTGTGAACCAACATTGCGGCGAAATGCCGCCGGCCAGGTATTCACCACGGACAACGGCAACTATATATACGACTGCCGATTTCCACGGATCTCCGATCCGGCCGCGATCGAATCAAAGTTGAAGTCCCGCGCCGGAGTGGTCGAAACCGGACTGTTCCTGGGCCTGGCTCAAATCGTGATCATTGGAACTGACTCAGGCGTGGAAACGCGCAAGCGATAATTTGCTTACAATCGAACCACAATCGCGCTATTCTTGCTTCCAAATGCGATGCAGTTGCAAAGGGCGATATCCACCGATGCGCTCCTCGCACGATTGGGAACATAATCCAAATCACAAAGTGGATCAGGCTGATCAAGATTAATCGTCGGATGAATAAACCCACGCCGAAGGCAGAGCACCGTCGCGGCTAATCCGGCTGCACCACAAGCCCCCTGGGGATGACCGATCATCGACTTCGTTGAGCTTGTGGGAATCTTGGCGGCCCGTTCTCCGAAGCACTTCTTCACCGCGGCCGTCTCCATCCGATCGTTCAATTCCGTGCTCGTGCCATGCAAATTGATGTAACCCACTTCATCTTTAGTCGCGCGTGCTTGCGCCAAGGCTAATTCAATCGCCCGCACGGGCTCAATGATTTCCGGTGCGATCTGCACGCGATGATACGCATCGCAAGTGGAGGCATGCCCGGCAAACTCGGCCAGAATTTTCGCTCCGCGCGCCAATGCGTGCTCCTGTTCTTCCAGGACAAACATCCAGGCACCTTCCCCAAGAACAAAGCCATCTCGATCGGCGCTGAACGGCCGCGATGATTGAGCTGGATTCTCCCAGCGCTTTGTCGAAACGACGCGCATTTTCTCAAACGCCGTCATGATCCCGACTGCGATCGGTGAATCCGCGCCGCCGGCCAGCATCATCGGGACGATTCCGGCACGAATTTGCAGCGCCGCGTAGCCGAGGGCATCGGTGCTGCTGGTACATCCGGTAGAAACGACATGCGAAGGGCCGCGCAGTTTCAAGGCGATGGATAATTCGCTCGATAGATTGCCGTGTGTGCCGGAAGTGATCGAATAAACGCTGCCCTTTCCCTCCGTGAACCAGGTACGGTATTGCTCTTCGACAAACGCCAATCCGCCACCGCCCGTGCCGAGGGCGACGCCCATCTTCTGTTGCGACGCCAGATCATCCGGGGCAAACTCCGCGCCGGCCATCGCGATCGCTTCGCGCGATGCCTGCAGTGCCATCGGGATCATCCGAGGCACTCGCCGCGCTTCGGAAGCTTCCATCACCGATGAGGAATCGTAATTCAGTACTTGAGCCGCGGCCGATGATTTGAGATGTGGAGCCTCCAGCAAAAGTGCGGACACCCCACTCCGCCCGGCGATACAAGCCGTCGCAAACGCTTCAGCGCCAATCCCATTGGAACTGACGACGCCGATTCCGGTGATGACGACGCGTTTGGGTTGAAAATGCAATCAAATCTCCGTGATAATTTTATCATAAACGCGAGACGTGGATCGGCCAAGTTACACTTGCCAAACCGGGCCGATCACAGTCTACTGGTCGCACGCGTCTGGAGTATAGAGAAAATCCAACATATTTGCGGAGAGACAACATGATCCGTTCCTTGAAAACCTTAGTTCTCCTTTGTGTTTTTGCGATTTCCTGGTGTTCGAATAGCGTTCGAGCAGAGGATTGGAATGAACCCAAAGACGGCATTTTCACGGAAAAACAGGTCGAGAACTACGCAGCCGCGCAAAAAGACGTGATGCAGTTGATGAAGGCCGTGGGAAAAGCCCTCGAAGGCAGCAAGAGCGGCGTGGGCGCGCTCACTCTCGCTGCCGGGATGGACGAGAAGGTCAACGCGATTCTCGCGAAACATGATCTGAAAAAAGCAGAATATGAGTGGTTGGCAAGCAAGGTGTCCGAATGCATGGGCGTGAGCATGTATGACTCGATGCTGGATCTGGGAAAGGCAGATCTGGTTGAGCAAAAGAAGAAGAATGCGATGGACCTTGAGGCGGCTCGGCAGAAATTGGCGCAATTTGAAAAGGCCCGGAAAGCCGGAACGCGCGTCATGACCAGGGAACAGCACGACGATGCGGTGAAAAGCGCCAAAGACATGCAGGACTCTGCGAGGGAAGAAGTTAAGCAGCGCGGAGAGGAGGCAAAGAACGCCTCGGACGAAGCCGCCAAATTTGAGGCCGACGCGAAGGCCGCCGACGCCTTGGCGAAGAATCCACCGGCAGACGTTGACAAAGATGCTCGCGAAGACTTCATCAAAGGCAAAAAAGATGAAGCCGAATCCCTTCGGAACTCCGCCAAAGAATCTCGCGATAAAGAGAAAGAAGCGCGCAAGGCCGAATCCGAAAGCAAATCCAAGGTAGCCGCCGCCACCAAGGCAATGGCGAATCCGGAACTTCCCGTAACTGATGATGAAAAGGCTCAGGTCAACAAAGACAACGAGGAGGGGTTTGCGAATGCAAAAAGCGAGATCGAAACACTGATGCAAGCCTCTCAATTGCTGGCCGATTCCGATGGGCAGTGGAAGAAGCAGCAGGCCGAAGCGCACAAGAATATCAAGGAAGAAAACCTTGTCCTTGTAAAGAAGCACCTGAAAGAAGTGCAGGACGCGTGGGGAATACAAGACAAAAAATGAAGTGAACAAAATGACAATCGCGCGCTGAGTTTGTTCCACGAGAACTCAGTTGCGAACTCATTCAAGCAACCAAATCAACCGGATCATTCGCCCCTGAAACACGCCGCCACATTCGGTTGAGCATCTCCCGGCGTTGCTGTTCTTGTCGAGCATTTGCCTCATCGCGCTGTTGCTGCGGCGATTGCTCCTCCTGGCTTTGCGAGTTCTCATTCTTCGGAGACTGCTGAACCTGAATCTTCTCCACCGTCACGCCCTGCGATTCAAGCGCCGTCTTCAGTTGGCCAAGGCTATGGCTGAGCAATCGAGTTGCATCTTCGTTGGACGTCTGGAAGGTGGCCGTCATCGCGCCATCGCGCATCTCAACCGACACTTGTAGCGCCCCCAACTCCGGAGGATCAAGCCGGATCTGCATGGACCCACCGTGCGGTAGCAGGCGAGTGCGAACATCGCTGACAATGGTCGCATGATTCGCGGTCGCAAATCTTACCTCCGGGGGCAAGGGTTCCGGTGCGGGCGAGGCCACGGTTTGAGGATGAATTGAACCCGATGTGTGTGGCACCGCGCTCTGGGCTTGCAGGGTTGGACCTTGGGAAGCCGTACTCGGTGTGTTATCGGAATGCTTGTCATTTGCCGCAGCATCCGATGCGTTTGGATCGGTTGGAATGATCTCAGCCGCGCCGTCGGTGGTGGCTGCGGGTGACTGCGATGTTGCCGTTGCCTTTGTAGTGGGAGCAATCACAGGCGTCGCGTCTTCGCTATCAACCAGAGGGGCAACGACCGGCACCTTACCTCGCGTCGTCGAGGCCTTCGCGAGGCTTTCTTCAAAATCAGAGGGCGATTGCTTTGGCTTGGATTCAGCTGTTTTCTCGCTCGCCGCATTGGGTACTGCGTCATTCGGGATATTTGGGATCACGACCGCCGTGCGCTCAATCGAAGCCTGAGCCGCCGCCGACGAATCCGTATTTTTGGGTTCCGCCGTCGGCGCATCCGTGGCCACCGGGCTTGCAGGTATTCCATTGTTGACGATGGGCGTCACCGCGTCTTTTGCAGACGGCGAATCTGATTTCGGTTTCGATTTATCGGGAGATGGTTCGTTCGCGGAATTGGCCGCTGATTCAGCAGTCGCGCCAGCTTCGGTCAACGCTATCGGATCAGCCGAAGCCGCTGCAACGGCATCATCGGTTTGAGGCGGCTCACCCTTTTCACTTACGGAGGATTTCTTCGAAGCCTTCGCCGCTTTTGCGGAAACAGAAGTAGATTTCGAAGCCTTTTTCACTCCCGCTTGCGACTTAGCCTTCACCCGCTCCGCATCCGCCTTCCCTCCATCCTTCGCTCGATTCAACTCCTTCGCAAAATCCGCTCCGTCCGTAGCCGCAGCCTTGGGCGGCAAAATGACTGATGTTGCCGACAGTTTCGAAGCAAGACTATTCTGCACACTTGCCGACATGGTCATCCCTTTCACTGCAAATCACGCGATCAATTTTTGTAGAGTGGGTGTACGCGCCCACCGATTTGCCGAGTGACAGGGTAGGTGGGCGAGTACACCCACCCTACAAATCGCTGCAAAGATACTTAGTTCGCCTTCGCATCCGCCTGCGGTCCGCTGATAGATGCCATAATTTTCTGCACACGCTCGGTTTCGGAAGTTGTCTTAAATTCTTTCAGGATTTTCGCCGCCCGCGCCGGTTCCATCGCCCGGAGGTATTTGGTGGCCGTCGCATCATCTGCGGCCGTCAGGATTTCCTTCACCTGCTTCGGTGGCATCGCATCGTACAAGGCAAGGCTGTCGGCGAATCCTTTGTCCTGCGCGTCTTTATTTGCTGCCTTTTCACGAGCCGCAAATTTTTTCGCATCTGCTCCAAACTTCTCTCGGTCGGCTTTCATGGCCTTTTCAGCATTGGCGATCGTCACTTGCAGTGCCGCAAGCTCCCGATGTCGTCGGTCTAACTGCGCCATTTGCGTATCAAACGTTCGCTGCATGAACTCGACCTGCTCGCCAGCCGGTCGTCCGGAGACCTTGGCCAATAATTCCTCCAGTTTTATTGTCGGCTGAGTCGATGCGTCTGGCTGATCTTTTATTTCCTGAGTGGTAGCCTGAGTCGTCGCCGGACCCAAGAGCGCCTTGATTACGACGATTTTCTCGCGCGTTAAAGCACCGGTTTGGAACAAGTAAACAACACCCCCCGCCAACGCCAGAAAATTCAGTGCCAAGGTAATCGCGAGGACGTTTAGGAGTTTTTTCATAATATCACACGCGATTCATGGCCGCTCTTGTCCCCTCCCCCTGGTACTCCGGGGGGAGGGGACCGGATTTAGGTAAGGGTCTTTCGATAGCTCATTTGCATCGCCACTTCATCCTGTTCAGCGGCTTCCTTCCGGCGGAGTTCCGCTCGCCAGACTTCTTCCTGCTTTTCACGTAGCTTTTCCAGGACCTTTCGCTCGCGCGCGGCGTCGGCGAGAACTTGCCGGGCCGCATCCAACTGCCGTTGCACGACGGCCATCTGCCGGGCAATTTCAATTGCCCTTTTCTGCGTCGATGCCAGGTACCGCCGATGAGCCGCCAGAAAGCTAAGATCCAGAACGCCGGTCAAATGATTCTGACGCACGCTGTCATTGCTCGTTTTCACTTCGGCATCCAGCGAATGCAATTGCATTTCCAATGCGGTCATTTTCGCCTGGACCATCGCCACATCGCGCTGCTTCTCATGTTCAATATTTCGGCGATGCCGCAATACTCCCTCAAGCGAAAAGCTGAACTGCGCCATGGCTGCTTTCGGCCCCAATCAAAGCGGGGCAACATTGATTTACTTCACCGGAGCTCTATTTCCCTTGGCTGCCTGCAATTTCAAGACCCGGTCCATCTGATCGATCCACGCCGTCAAATCCAGCAATTGTTTTCTCGACTGTTCCAGAGTGCACGCATCGGCAGGAGCCTGCTGGAGAAAGTTCAGGATTTTGGGCCGCGATTGAACGGCCAGATCGTATTCCGAATTTGCGCCCGGAACATAGGCTCCAATATTGACGATGTCTTCGATCGTCTGATACACCGACAAAAGTGATAGAACGCGTATCGCGGCGCGCACCTGCTCTTGATCGACCACATCTCCGCGCACGCGGCTGATGCTTTGCAACACGTCAATCGCCGGGAAATGACCGCGCGTGGCGAGATTTCGATTGAGCCAGATATGCCCGTCGGTGATCCCCTTCACCGCATCCGGAATCGGTTCGTTAAAATCGTCGCCTTCGACGAGCACGGTATAGAAACCGGTAATCGATCCGACGGCCGTCTTCCCCGCGCGCTCCAGAATCTCCGGCAGCAATGAGAAAACGCTCGGAGGAAGCCCTTTTGTCACCGGCGGTTCACCTGCGGCCAAACCAATTTGACGCTGCGCCTGGCAAAGTCGCGTGAGGCTGTCCATGAGAAGTAGGACGTGTTTCCCTTTATCGCGGAAATATTCAGAAATCGTCGCCGCAACCTTCGCTGCCCGAACGCGCAGAAGCGGTGGATCATCGCCGGTGCTTACCACGAGTACGCAGCGAGCCATGCCATCCGGTCCAAGGCTCTTGCTCAAGAACTCCTGAACTTCGCGACCACGTTCACCGATGAGCGCAACGACGCAGACATCGGCACTGGTGTTCCGAGCGATGGACGAAAGCAACGTGCTTTTGCCGACACCGGGGCCGGAGAAAATTCCCATGCGCTGCCCCAGCCCGCAGGTTAGCAGGCCATCGATCGCGCGCAGGCTGGTCGAGATCGGCTCGTGAATATTCTGACGCTGTAAGGGCGCAACGCTTGGTTCATCAATCCGGCGCGACTCGGAAAACGCAATGGCTCGCCCATGATCCACCGGCTGCCCGAATCCATTCAGCACGCGCCCGAGCAAATCCTGCGAACAGGGAATTCGCGGGGCCGATGCGATATTCTCAATCCGATCCCCGCGCGCGACCCCCGCCAACGGAGACAGCGGCATCAACAGTGTGTGATCCTGCCGAAAACCGATCACTTCGGCCAATGATTCTCTTCCTCCGAAGCTTGAAATCCGGCACAACGAACCGACCGGCAGAGGAAGCTCGGCGGCTTCCAACGTCAACCCGCTGATTCCATGTATTTGCCCCACCATGCGAAATGGCATGGATGTCTCGACGGCTTCGAACTGAGCGGTGAGATAATTCATGGGAGGGATCAAGCAGCCGCAGAATCCGCGATATCAGGGGGTTGAACCGCGCCGGGAAATAAGTCGGCGGCGATGCGAGTTAATTGCTCATCCAACGTGGCATCAATTTGACCCTGGCGGGTCAGAATTCTGCAACCGCCCGGGGCAATCAGTGGATCTTCGACGATTTCAACGTGATCCAGCGTTGGAAACTGCAGCTTGAGCCGCGGCAATGCATCGGTGAGCGTTGCCATTTGAGCCGGATGAATCACGATGCGCAATCGATGCATTCCGATCACGAGTTTCAGTGATGCCGCCAAATTGCGCTCTAGGACGGCTGGGTCGACCTCACCTTGCCGTTTGGTGATCCGCGCGGCGATCTTCAACGCGAGATTTGTCACCTCTCGAAGCACATCCGCTTCCAGTTCCCGACGTCGGTCATCCAATTCCGTACATGCGGAGGTGAGCGTGCCCAGCACGGCCGTTAGATCATGCCGCTGCTCCTCCAGTGATTGAGCGCGGCCGGTTTCACGTCCTTCTTTCAAGCCGTAGGCGATGCCTTCCCGCTGGCCGGCGATCAATCCTTCGGAATGAGCATTTGCTCGAAGTTCCTCGGCTACGGTCTGCGCTTCAACCAGCATCGCGTCCGCGCGGCTCTGCGCCCGCGCCAGAATCTGCGCAGCCTGCTTCGCGATGTCGGCCATCGAGAAAGGTGCCAGCGTTGCGGGAGCGGATTTGGATTTGATCAGACCCATGGGCTAGTTATTAGTGTTGTAGGGTGGGTGTACCCCACCCACCATCCGTGTCACTCTGAAAATCGGTGGGTGAATACACCCACCCTACACCTTCAAGACCAGTGTTCCTCATTACACGACCATTTCCTTTTCTCCACCTCGACCGGCGATGACGATTTCACCGGAGTCTTCGAGTCGGCGAACAACGTCGACGATCTTCTGCTGCGCCGATTCCACATCGCTCACGCGTACGGGGCCCATGTATTGCATGTCTTCGCCAATCAGCTGCGCGGCTCTCTCGGACATGTTCTTGAAGATCTTATCCCGGAGTTCCTGGCTTGCGGTCTTGAGCGCGAGTGCCAATTCGCTGTTGTCGACCTCTTTGAGCACGGACTGAATTCCCTTGTCGTTGACCAGCAGAATGTCCTCAAACACGAACATGAGCCGGCGAATCTGCTCGACAAGATCCGGGTCTTCGGCCTCCAGACCTTCCATGATCCCCTTTTCCGTGGATCGGTCGGCAAGGTTGAGCATCTCAGCCACGGTGTCGACACCGCCCGCTTTTTCGAAGGTCTGGCTGACGATGTCACTCAGTCGATGCTCTAAGCCGCGCTCAACTTCCTTGATGACTTCCGGGCTTGTTTGCTCCATCGTCGCGACGCGCTTCACGACTTCGATCTGCTTCTGGCTCGGCAAGCCCACCAGGATTTCCGACGCTTTCTGCGGGGGAAGATGCGCCAGAATCAATGCAATGGTCTGCGGGTGCTCATCCTGGATAAACGTCAGAAGGTTTTCACTTTCGGCCTTTTGCAGAAATGAAAAAGGTGTGGTCTGCACCTGCTGAGTAACCGAATTGATGACGCGCTTGGCATCTTCTTCACTCAACGATTTTCGCAGCAGCGATTTTGCGTATTCAAGTCCACCATCGTTTCCCGAGCTATCACCGATCGCGAGATTATAAAATTCACCGAAGACCTGGCGTCGCGTATCTTGTGTGGATTGAGGACGAGAAGCGATTTCGCGGGTAATTTCTTCAACCGCCGTCTGCGGAAGGCGTTTGAGTATTTCCGCGGCCACGTCCTCGGAAAGAGTCAGCAGCAAAATCGCGGATTTTCTAACACCAGACATTTCGGTCGCCATGGATACAACTCAAAAAGACGAGACTCTTCAACACATTTCAAGCATGGGTCATCCATCGTTTGATGAGAGACGCACCGACGTCGGGGTTTTCTTTAACGAGGTCTGAAACCTGCTCGATCACCTGTTGAGCACGAATGGAATCGTCATCCATTTCGATACCGTCGAGAGCCTGACCGCCTTCACCGACCTCGGCGGCATCATCTTCCACAACCACTTTGAGTTTTGCCTTGGCAATCATGGCATCGACCGTGGTGCCAACCGTCGGCATGGTTGATGTATTGGCAGTAACCCCGCGTGCTCCGGCGGTCACTACGCTGCCAGCAGAACCACCCTTGCGAACCATCATCGAAACCATGAACAAGCTGGCCAGCGCCAACATACCAAGCACAATGTCTTTCCCGTGGCTCCCCAGCAGAACCGCCACACCGCCGGTGGCTTGTGCCGTCACTTCTGGTGCGATCGGCAGCAGATCGACATAGGTGTCCAAAGCCAAAGATTCATCCGAAGTAAGGCCGATGCAATTTTTGACATGCCCCCGATAGCTTTCGAGAAGCTTCTTGATGTATGGCTCAAGAAGTGTCTCGCTCGGATCTTTATCGGTTCGCGTTTCGGTCTTATAGGCCTTGATAAAGAAACTACGAGGCATGAATACCGAAGCCGAGGCAACGACCATAGTCGGAGGAGTCTTGGTGAGCTGAACCTTTTTCCCGATATGATTTTCGATTTTTTCCGTGGTCTTGTCGATGGTGTTGCTCGTGGACTCTCCGCCGCCACCGGAACCGATCGCCAAGGGCTGATTTGAACCGGTGTTTGCGGTCAAACCGGGATCCCCTGGCGGACGACCGCCGGACGTAGTCGATTGCGTTTCATTCGTTGTTTCAGAAACCTTCGACACGCTGCCTTTTGGATCATATGTTTCGAGGGTGGTCTGCGTGGAATCGGCCTTTAGCTCGACTTTGACCTCGGCATGTACGTTATCGCAAAACTGCAATAGGCCGTAGATTTTCCAGGCGTAGTAAGTTTCGCGTTTTTGCAGTTCGTCCTGAGAACCACTTCCAAAACCGCTGTCTTCGCTATCGACACCGTTACCCGCAAGCCGGGTGGCTCCATCAATGATGACGCTCACGCGCGAACGGTCCAGACTTGCCACAGAACCTGAAACAAAATTCGCGATTGCATCCACCAAACTGCTTTTGGCTGTTCCGGGTTGCTTCATATTTACGGAGATAGAGGCCTTGGCAAAGATCGGGTTATCGATTCGCCGTTTTTCAGTGACGTCCAGTTCCACCCGCGCGCTCAGTACTCCACCTGGCATGTGCCTAATGACTTCTGCAAGCGACAACTGCTTGGCCTGATTCATGATCGCTTGCGTGGTTTCATGCGGATTCAGCGGGTTCCCCATTTTGGCCATCAGTTCCGTGAACGCACTTGAGGTATCTCTGGGAAGCAAATTTTCGCCTGCCAAATCACCCAGCGTTTGGTACTGCCGATCCGCGGGAACGAGAATCTTCATTCCACTTGTAGTGAAGGGAATGCCCTTCAAGGTCAGGTTTTTTGAGATTCGACTGAAATCTTCTGCTGATAATTCCTGGTCCAGCAGCGCCTGCATCTCAGGAGTGCCTGCATACCTTCCCCACCAGGTGAGCGTCATGATCATAATGGCAATGAGGGATACCGACAGCATTTTCTGGCTGGCGGTGAGTTGGCCGAATTGCGCCTGGAGGCGCTCGAGTTGGTTCTTGAGAAAATCCATGGTCAGCCTTCCTTGGCATTCTCACCGGCTCCGCCGGAGAGGTTTTGCATTTGCAAAACTACGTCGTTCGATATGCGAACAGAATTACCATACATCGATCTGCAATTGCAAACCCCAAATCGCAAATTAGATCGGAATATTTTTAATCTCGTCGTAAGCCTCCATCAGCTTCGTGCGGATGGCGAGCAATGTCTTGAATGCGAGATCCGATTTTTCCATCGCGGTCATGACCCCGGTGACATTTTCACTTTTGCCCGTGGCGAGATCTTCAACCGCCTTGGTCGCATCCTGCTGCATGCGGGAAACCTCACCAATGCTGTTTTTCAGCGCATCGGCGAAGCTCGATGTGCCAGCGCCTCCTGCGCCCAAAGGTTTCGCGGGCGAAACTCCGCCGTCCGCGAGTTTGCCCAAACTCAAGTTGTTATTGACTCCATTTATCATTTTTACAGTATTGGTCAGTGGTCAGTGGTCAGTGGTCAGTGGTAAATGCATTTCTACGATTGAGTACGGACCCCTGACAACGGACGTCTTAGGCAATCAACCTCAATGCCGCATTCAACATGGATTTATTCACTTCCATCGTCGTGACATTCGCTTCATAGGCTCGAGAGGCTTCCAGCATATTAACGTATTCGATGGACAAATCGATATTTGGATATGAAACATTTCCATCTTTATCCGCGTCGATATTGGTCTCATCATGGACCTTTCGAAACGCGGCATCGTCCATTTTAATTTGCTCGACATGCACCCCAGGGGCATTGTGATTGTCCGGCTGACCGGGTGCAAAGACCGCAAAACGGCGGCGATACGGATTGGGTTTGCCAGCCGCATCGTGCGTGGTGTTCATGTTCGCGGTATTTGCCGCGATCGTGTCCATCCGAATACGCTGGGCGGTCAATGCACTACTGCTGATGTCAAGTGAGTCAAACATAAAGGGCTTTCTGATTTGAAGTCACATCACTTCTAATTTCGACTATCCGGGTAAATCACCGCGCGTGATCAGCACGCGCAACCATCTAGCTGACGCGTTCTTTCAATGCCATGTCCATCTGTTGAAACTGCTTTCGGAGCAACTCGATGATCATATTGTGCAGCATGCCATTCTTGGCCTGATCGCTCATGAGCAATTCCATAGAACGGTTATTGCCGTCATGCGAAAGAATGCCGGTCGTCGGGTGCTCGACGGCGGCGGTCAGATCGTCAAACCCGGTTGACCCGGGATCTGATGAATCTCGAAGATCGACGCGCCGCCGAAGCATGCCTTCGAACTTTTTGACATCCAGATCCTTCTGTCGATATCCGGGAACATCGACATTCGCGACATTCTCACTCAAGAGCTTGGCGCGTGCCTCGGTAAATTGAAGCATCTGCTCCAAAACCGGGGCGCTCGTCTGATTCATCAGCTTTTCCAGAAACATAAGATAACCTCGCAAAGTCAAACCGCATGCCAATTGATTTCATCGGCAATCAACGATGGAAGCCCCGTATGGTCGCGCAATTTTCGCGCCAGGGCGCACTCTATGCGCTTAGTTCCATCAGATTGGTTTCTTCTTCTCGCCACTTTTTCAATTTCATTCCGAGCGTGCGAATGCCGATTCCCAATGCCGTCGCGGTTTTGATGCGATGGCCCTTGAACCGTTCCAAAGTGCTCAGAATCACCTGTTTTTCGATATCCGCCAGCGGCCGCCCGGCGAGATTCGCACCGGTTGAACCAAGGTCGCCGTGCGTCTTAAGCCAGGGTTCGAGCGTGGTCGCCCGTACGACCCCCGCTTCGCTTTCGAGCACACCGGCGCGCTCGATGATGTTCTGTAATTCGCGTACATTGCCCGGCCATGCATATTTCTGCAGCAGGCGAATTGCTTCCGGTTCGATATGTCGAAAGACATTGGACTCACGCTTCGAGATGGCGTGCAGGAAATGGCGTACGAGTTCGGGAATATCTTCAACCCGATCGCGCAACGGAGGCAAATCGATGGGCACCACATTGAGCCGATAAAACAAATCCTGCCGGAAACGGCCTTCTTTGACTTCCTTGCCCAGATCGCGATTTGTCGTCGCGATCACCCGCACGTCAACTTCCTGCGTCACGCTGGAACCCACTCGTTCGAACGCGCTTTCCTGCAAAACTCGCAGGAGCTTGGCTTGAAGTGATGGGGCGATTTCGCTGATCTCGTCAAGCAGAATCGAACCTCCATCGGCCAACTCAAATCTTCCACGACGAAGGCGATCTGCCCCAGTGAAGGCGCCCTTTTCATGACCGAATAATTCCGATTCGAGCAGGTTCTCTGAAAGAGCCGCACAGTTGACCGCAAGCATCGGTTTTTCGCAGCGGGCCGAGGCGAAATGAATGGCGCGGGCGACCATCTCTTTACCGGTGCCCGATTCGCCGCAGATCAGCACCGTGGCGTTGCTCTTTGCCACCAGCTCGACTTTCTTTTTCACTTCCGCCATGCCTTGCCCGCCACCGATCACGGGGCGCGGGCCGTTGTTTTCATTCATACGGCGAAGCACGGCATTTTCCTTGACCAGTCGACTATGCTCCAAAGTGCGATCGACCAGGAGTTTGATTTCCTCCCCATCAAAAGGCTTTTGAATGTAGTCGTAGGCTCCGAGTTTCATCGCCTCGACCGCATTGCTGACGGTGGCGAAAGCGGTCATGAGAACGACAGGCATTTCCGGTCGGATTTTTTTAGCCTCCGCGAGCAACTCGATGCCGGTCATCCTGGGCATCTTCAAGTCTGAAATCAGCAGATCGAAGCGAGATCCGGTCAATCGCGACACGGCTGCCTGACCATCTCCTGCCGCAACGACCTCGTGGCCTTCACGCGCAAGAGTCGCCGCGAGCGAGTCACGCATCATTTCCTGGTCATCCACGACGAGAATTCTTGCCATGCTTTACTCCATATTTGTCAGTTATTATTTGCCAGTCGTCAGTTGTCAGTTGAAAGAAATCTCTATCTTCTCGACTTCGCAAGTGACCACTGACCACTGACCACTGACCACTGACCACTGACCACTGACCACTGACAACCTCAAATCCAAATTTCAAACTGCGCTCCGCCGCCGGGCGGGTTGGTGACCGTAATCGTGCCGTCGTGCGCATCGATAATGCGATGCACGATGGCAAGACCCAATCCCGTGCCGAAGTCTTTTGTCGTAAAAAACGGGTTGAAGATTCGATCAAGGATCGCGACTGGAATGCCCGGGCCGCTGTCGCGGATCGTCACTTTCAGTTGTCTTGCTTCACCGTCTTCTTCCGTGGCTCGGGCAAACTGAACGAACAGTGTTCCCCCGTTTTCCATGGCTTCAATGCCGTTGAGCAACAGGTTGAGCACCGCCTGCCCAAGCAGTTGCTCATCCGCGCGCACCATCAAGCGCGGTTCACCCTTGAGCTGAATGTCGACGCGATGCTCGATGCGTTTTGGCTGTGCCAGTTCGATGGCCGTCGCGATGATTTCCGCCAGATCGGTTTCGGCTCGCGATACCTGGCTTTCCCGCGTGAAATTCAATACCTGGCTTACGAGGCCTTCCAATCGCCGCACGCCTCCGGAAATTTTGTGAACTAACTGAAGTGAAGCCGGCATCGCGTTTACATCTTTGGCCAGAAGTGATGCGTAAAGCTGAATGCCACCGAGCGGATTGCGAATCTCATGGGCCATGCCGGCAGCCATTTCACCGAGCGCTGCAAGCCGTTCTTTACGCTCGAGCAGTTTATTTTTCTCGCTCAATTCCGCTTGCAGTCCGGAGACCATCTCGGTCAATTGCTCGTGCGATTGCTGGAGCTTTTCCATCACTTCGCTGTACGCAAGAATGATTCGACCCAGCTCCTCGATCCTCTGGAGTTGTTCGGCCGGAGAGGTTGTTGCACGCGTGGACATTGTTGGTTGTTATTGCTTCATATCCATTTTGGATTTTGTCGACCCGTACGCCGCAGTGGCATACGTGCGATTGATTTGTCGGGCGTTGGTTGCCTGTGATATCTGTCGGCCCAGGTTGAGCTTACGTTGCTGAAGGACGAGCGCATCATTGCGATCGGCGGCCGTGATTTGTTCGAGCAATACCCGAGTCTGAGCCAGCAATCCTTCAGCGCGCGCCCGGCTGGCACTGTCAAGCTTTCCGACGTAATCACTCCATCGTCGTTTTGCTGCGGAAATCGTTCCTTCCAGACTCGCCACCTGATCCAACACACCCTGCCGTTTGCCCAGGACTTCCAGCAACGCTTCGGTCTGATTGTTCTGGACATGCTCGTGCTGCAGTTCCGCCAGCTTCGCTAACTGTGTGTAGCAGCCCAGTTGCTTCTCAAGGGCGATAAGGGTCGGATCTAAAGTTTTGCTCACCATTTCAGCACCCTTTCAATTGCAACTCACAATCGCATCGAACGACTTACTCATTTCCATATCCCAGAGTCCCCGGTCCACTTGAGCCATTCCTGCCAATACTCTTTTGGCATCGCGAAACTGCCGTCTGCGAATGCTTCGGTCGGCATTTTTTTCAACAGGACTTTCGCGCGTTCGTTGGCGGTTCGTGCATCCTCGAATAGGCCCAGGGCGCAGTTGGAGTTCACAATTTGCACGTAGGCGGAAAGAGCGGATGGATCGTCCTGGTATCGAAACGCGGCGGTGTCGTACAACGGAATCGCGTCGGCGTAATTTCCCAGGTCGTAGGTGCAGTCCGCGCGATAGAAATAGCTCAGCTTTTCGTAGAGCCTTCCCACTTCATCTTTTGGTTCGGACCGACGATCGTGTTCGATCACACGGTTGTACAACCCTTTGGCTTTCGTAAGGCGCGAGCGCTTCGCTAAAATGGCTTCGGAAGGATCGATCGGGGGAGGGGCGTCGCCGGGCTTCGTCGTTGCAGTGGGGGCAAGTAAGAGATGCGCGCTCTTGCGATAGCTGTCGGCCATCAGGAACAGGATCTGTCCCATTTTCTCATCCTTCGGATACCGCAACGACAGTTCTTCAAGCTTCGAGATCGCCTCTTCAAATCGGTTGGTGCGGTAAAAGAGCTGGGCGAGATCGAACAGAGATTGGCGAAACTCAATAGCTTCAGGGGTGATCAGTGGATTTCCAAGCACATCATTGAGCGTTTTTTCGGCCTTCGCATAGAACTCTGGTCCCTTGGCAATGTAGGCCTGTGCCAACGGCACGGCTGATTTGCTGGCGGCGAGGGCGGTGGGATTTCGGAACAGGTTCTGCTGGAATGCGGCGATCGCATCGTCATACGAACCGATGGCCTGATAAGCGCGACCCAGCCTCAACAACGCTTCGGGCGCGAGAGAATCCTGGGGGCGCTCGGTGACAAACAACTTCAATGCGGAAATCGCGCGACGGAGGTCACCGGCGCGATCATAAAGATCGATGCCATGCCATAATCCGTATCCGTATTCTTTGTCATCGGTGAGGGTCAGAGTACGAGAATAAGCCACATAGGCATCACCCGCGTTGGCGCGATAGTCGCGCGCCTGCTGCAACATCTTAATCTGATCGGCCGGCTTTGCGGTGGCTGACGTTTTTTCGACTTGATCGGCACGCTTTTCATACACATTCCCCAAACGCGAGAAAAACGTTGGAGGCAATGTCGGTTGCAAACTTTGTTCGTAAGCGAGGAGTTCGAGCGCCCCCTGATAATTGCCGCGCAACGTCAACATATCGCAGGCCTGTCTCAATCCTGCAATGACTTCGTCCTGGAATTTAGCTTTGCCGAGCTTGGCTTCATCCGTTTGATTCAAGCGATTGGTCAGGTTGTGCAGATCGGTTAACCCGGGCTCATCCTGCGCCATCGCCACACGGCAAATGCCGCGTCCCAATCGGGCCAACGGTGCCATTCGAGAATCAGGATGATTGACGACGACCACTTCGTAATATGAATTGGCTACTTTCCAATCCTGTTTGTCGGCGGAGATTTTACCGAGCACGTAGCACGCATCGCCATCCAGTGGATGCCGTGAATGCATCTGCTCGCGGGCCACACGGAGCAGTCGCTCTGATTCATCCGGGTCGCCAAGCTTCCAGGCGCAGTACCCAAGCCAGAAGTTGATCTGCCCCTGGTCCACTGAATCCGATCCCAACTTTGCCGCATCCGCCAGAAGTGCCCGGCCGTCAGCGAAATTCCCATGGTCGATTTTCTGGTGGGCAGATTCACAGAGCGCCCATGATCGTTCGGTGTCGGTCAGATCGGTCCGGGCGACATATTCTTCCAAGGCCGCTGCCGCGCCGTCTGCATCGTCGTGCTCCAGGTGCAGATCGATGATCTTGCGGTGCATTCGGATCGAGTGCGTCGGATCCAAAGCCATCGCCGAGTGATAATGTTTCAGGGCTGCTGGCAGGTTATGCAACGCCTCGAAGCTCTCGGCCAATCGACGATGAATCTCGTAGTTCGGGGGAATGTCATTCGCCAACGCCAATTGCGTTTGCTCAATGATCTGCTCATGCTTGCGCGGGATTCTAACCTTTCGATCCTTCTGTTCCTCGGCCACCGCGATCCCCTCGGCCAGCAAAAGGTGGATTTGTCCTTCGTGTAGTTTGTCCAGCTTTTGGGTGTTCAGCAGTTTGTTGAGATGCTCGATGGCCGCATCCGGTCGCTCCTGAACGAGATAATCGCGAGCGACATTGATCTTCTGGTCGATCGTCAGACCGGGCTTCGGATCGACAAATAAATAGGCTGCAAAACCAAACAGCGCAAGCGAGGTCAAAAGAAGGGGGAGCTGCCAAAGCTGCTTCGCGCGAGCGAATGGCTTGGCGGGTGCTTTTCGAGTTGGAGCGTTCAGAGGACGTGCGGACGCCATGGCTTCCATGCCTTTCCCCGTGCGCTGGATCATCCTGATCCGGCAACCGACTTTCGCACTTCAATGCAAAAGCCAATCATTGCTCGGCGAGCGTTTGAAACAAACTCAGATTATCACGTTATGCCCGCATGCCTGAAGCATTGTGCCTCCTGCATGAGCCTGCAAAGTAACTTGTGTTCAACGAAACGCAAGTGCGAAGTTTGAACTTCGTCAAAAATTTACTGTCAAAAAAATCGCGTCGCGCTTTGTCGCGCATAGAATTCAGCGTACCACGGGTCGCGGTACTCCGAGACCTGTGCGTGCTGGACATACTCAAAACGCACGTCTGGGAGTACCGCGACGTGCGGCACCCACCCCCTCGTACAACCCTAATTCTTAAGCATGGCGAAGCAGTAGCCGGTAGTTCACCGTTCCCATCAGATATACTGCGATGCGACATTTACGTAACGCATTCGCACTTCGTACAGTGCTGCATCCAGCATATGCGATTCTTCCGGGGTAAGATTGTTGACGGTTTTTTGCTCTAATAAAGTTAAAGTATCAATCTGGTTCTTTGCCCGGTCGAGATTGAGCATGGGTTCACCCCCTTCGGGAGAAAGATCTCCGAGATAGAAAAGCGCCTGCGTCATGATGGATTGAACCATCGTGCCGAAGTTGACGGGCGGCAACTCACGCCGGCCCCGTGTCCCGGCACCCGCCCGGGGATCGCCAAGCGCTTCCTGCGCCGGAGCGGCGGCTGCGGCGGCAGCCTACTTTTGCTGCTCCTCCACCAACTTGCGCTTTTCCTCCTGGGCTTGTTTCTTCCAATCGTTGTCGATGCTTAATGAGGGTGTATCGTCTGCCATACGATGAGAGTCTAATTTACCCAGACAGAGTATCAAGGCTTCGGGAACGCATTAGTCTGGTAAAGACCGCTTGCAGAGCTAAATGACACTCGCCCC
>JBBRMF010000034.1:0-28987 GCA_038230975.1 Tepidisphaerales bacterium | reverse complement strand
GGTAACGTCATCGCCCAGGCTAAAGAATTCGAAGAAGACTTGCTCATCGTCGATCTCCAAAGCACGGATTGTTCGCCTTCCACTTCCCGGGTCAACGAACAAAACCGAGTGGCGCGTGCTTCAGGAGGTGTCGAATCGATCCGACGCGCGTTGGTTCTCGGCCTGCGCGATTATGCCCGTAAGTGCGGCTTCAAAAGCGTCGTCCTCGGGCTCTCCGGAGGAATCGACTCCGCCTTGACAGCCGTTCTTGCGGTCGAGGCGTTGGGCTCCGAAAACGTCGTCGGGGTCGCGATGCCAAGCCGATTCAGTTCCGAGCATTCCATCGCCGATGCTCGAGAGTTGGCCAAAAATCTCAAGATCGGTTTTGAGGTCGTTCCGATTAAAGACGTTCACGATGCCTATGAAGCGACGCTTGCACCGGCGTTCAACGGCTTGCCACGCGACGTCACCGAAGAAAACCTTCAGGCCCGCGTTCGCGGTGGCATCCTGATGGCCTTCTCCAACAAGTTCAATCACCTGTTGCTGACCACAGGCAACAAAAGTGAAATCGCCGTCGGTTACTGCACGCTCTACGGCGATATGTGTGGCGGGCTTGCGGTAATTAGTGATGTCCCCAAAACCACCGTCTACGAACTGTCTGAACATATCAATGCCACCGCTGGGCGGGAACTGATTCCCCGCAATAGCATTACCAAACCCCCTTCTGCCGAGTTAAGGCCGAATCAGACTGATCAGGATTCGCTGCCCGATTACGCCATTCTCGATGCGATTCTCTATCGATATGTGGAAGAGGAAAAAGGTACCGCCGAAATCATCGCCGAAGGTTTCGACTCCGCGACGGTTGTGCGAGTCATCAAACTGATCGATCGTAGTGAATACAAGCGAAGGCAGGCCGCGCCGGGCTTGAAAGTGACCAGCCGCGCGTTTGGGTTTGGACGCCGAATGCCGATCGCGCAGGGATATACGGAGATCACATAACTTCAATGCCGCTTGCGAAACAAAAACACATACACCAGCACCGCCAGCGCATTGAACAAGGTCAGCAGCGCGATCTTCCCCACCCCTTCGCGAACTCCCTCGGGGAGTGATTGCATTGGAGCATTGATCCATTCCAAGGGCTTTAGATACCACGGCAATGCCGGATTGAACTCCTCGGCCGATCCTGTTTCTGTTTCACTGAAGGCTGGTGTTTCAACCGGAACCGGATCGGCCGGCATTTCCAAGCCGGATCGCTCAGCGGGGGTGGTCGCGGTATCCAACTCGGCATTGGAAGTTTGCGATTCAACCGGATCGGGAGGGAGATTTGCATCCACACTTGGTTTTGAAACAAGAGCCGCAGACGGGGTAGGAACGGGGGCTTGAACCCCCTCGGCCGGCGCTTCCCTCGGAATGTCTGCCTCGGCCAGCAGTCGATCGACTTCATCCCCCGCCATCTGCGCGAGCAGATCATCCACACCGGCAGCCGTCGTGTTTGTCAACGGCGCGGAAGCGGTAGGATCCAGCGGATCTGGCAGATCGACGACCGACTGCGCCATACTTCAATTCCTCAGTACTGACCGAATCGTGCGTTGAAATGTGATAGGGTCTCAAACTCACAACCCTTAAACGGACTGAAACCCTAACCTCACACTCAAAAACGCTGTTGGCTATCGAGATATCGGTAGTTAAACACTCGATGGTAACTTCGACGTTTGATGCGTCCAATAATACCATGCGGGGCTTCAAACGGCTATTCAAATCGAAGGATGAAATACGGCGGGTGTACCCGAACTTCCAGTCACAAGAGCATGCGGAACCCCTCGAGAGGAAAATGCACCCCGGAAACACGGAGATCGCTGGGACAGACGGAGAATTCAGATCTATCATGCTGAAGGTCAAGGTGTTGCGATTGAAGGCCAACCTCATCCCGGCAATTTAAAAACCAATCGCATCCATTTTTTAGCCAAATGAAACTGACTCTCTCCGTCTGCCTCCGCGATTGTGTGTCTACACATTGCGTCTTCGACGTCGCCTGGAAAAATCGCACGCCCAATACGGCGGTATGGTTGTGCGTGGGCCAAACCCATTCCGGAATGCTGCAAAGACCGAAAACTAAGGCGAACTACATGGCCGCTGAATCACCTTGTGGAACCTGTCGCGAATTGTCTTCCGGCGCTACTGCGGCACCCTCGGGGCGTTCAATCTGCTCCGGCTCTGACTTGGTTCGCCGGCGCGCTTTTCCGCCGTTCCGGCCAATTTCCACCATATGTTCCCGGTGCTTGCTCACCATTTGCCCCCCCTTACGGCCAGCGTCACGCGCTTCCTCGGGGGTGAATTGATGAGCCGTTCCTTTCTCATGGGCGGCCTTTCCACCTCGCCGGGCAATTTCCCGCTGGCGATCGGGCTCCATCAACGCAAAACCTCTTCGAGCATTCCCTGCCATGATAAATCTCCAAGTGATATAAACGACGGCAAATCGCCTGAACGAGGACTCCAGGAAAATAAAACCTGCCGACGTCGAAGAGTTAACTCGCAAGTCCCGTGCGAATATGCCCAAGAATTACGATTTACTGGCAAAATTTGTGGCGATGGAAGAGTTCGCTTCACTGAATAGGCCTGTATTACGCCAAGAAGGGCAAGATCAGGCTCAGTATTAAAGATGTGAACGGTTGGAGCTTCTGAAAAACTTGACCCGCCGACGCTTCGGTGAATTCGCGCGGCTCGGTCACTTCGTCACGCGCGGCCTCAAATAGCAGACGGCTTGACCGGCGAAAAACGCACAGCCAGTCTCAATCTCGCCCGGAATTCTTAGAGAAACCGCGCGCCCAGATGCGACACCACCACAAATCCAAATCCCACGCCACCGATCGTTTGGCTTAGTGGCCACTGCATCAGATTCGACACCGCGAATCCCACGCCCAGAAAAATCAGAGCAAGAACGGCTGCGGCAATCAACGCCACTGGCACGCTACGCGCCCACGGCAAGGCGGTGGCGGCAGGGAGAAATAGCATGGCCAGCACCATCACCACGCCCAGCACATTCGTACCCATCAATAGGATGGTCGTCAGCAGAATCAGAAACAGTGCATCCCACCGCGCCGGATGGAGCCCGGCCAATTCAGCGGCAGCGGGAGCCTGCGCCATCAGCAACCACCTTCTCCAAAGCACTGCCAATGTGATTCCCACTACTAAGAGAATCGGGACCGCCAACGCCGCATCCGATGGTGCAACCGCAACATCAATGCCCGTAAACAACTTCTGAAGATCCGCCACATCCTGCCCTTTACTGGCGATGACGAGGAATGAAATCGACAATCCCGCGATGTACAACGCCGGAAGCACCCACGGGCCACTCCCCCGCCGACGGGAGGTAACGAGAAAGATCAGCGCCCCCGCGGCCGCAACAATCGCCGGGGGCAGCGTGGGCCAATGATTTCGCAATCCCACCGCTGCCCCGACCGCAACCACCTGGGGCATCGCCAGCGCCAGAAGCGCTTCCCGTCGCAGCAAAACGAACGTACCTGCGATTCCCCCGGCTACTCCAACCGCCACCGCCGCCGCCAGCATCGGTGCGAAAAGTGAAAGCAACGGAAGCCATTCGATCCTCGGTGACTCTCCAGAGCTTTCACTCCTCTTAAGAGTCGTGCCCGCCGGTTTAGTCGCGGGTGTGACACTCGAATCAATATCGTTCAACGCAGCTTGGGTCGCTCGATCAACGGCGGCCGTCGTTGAAAACGCCGAAAGACAAATGAGCAAAACTACGACCACTCTCATTTTATTCGCCGAGTCTGAAGCATTCGCTCCGCAAAATGTTCCGGGGAGATGCTCTCGCAACGGCTGGATTCACCGGCGTGCTCCGCCGGGTGCAGCCAGGCAATCTCATCGGACAACTGAAGCAGATCTTCCACATCATGGCTGATGACCACCGTACATAAACCACGCGCGGCGCAGTCGGCCAGAAGATCGAGAAGCGATCGGCGGGATTGAACATCCAACCCATCGGTCGGTTCATCGAGCACGAGAATATTCGGCTCCGCCGCCAGCGCCCCAGCCAGCAATAATCGCTGCTGCTGACCTCCGCTGAGCTTCCCAAACGGCCGATGTTTCAGAGACTCGACCCCGAGGTTTCGCATGGAAGTAAGCACCGCGCTCGCGTCCCGACGCACCCACCCGAATAAACGCCGCGCGCTGATGGACATCGCCGCGGCATCGAATCCGGTCATCGGCCAATGAAGTTCCATCGCCCGATGCTGCGGCAAGTAACCCAATCGCAACTCAACCCCCGGTTGCCGTTCGACCCGACCTGACATCATGGGCAGCAACCCCGTGATACCGCGTACAAGCGTCGTCTTTCCCGCACCGTTGGGCCCGAAAATCCCAAGGCAATGTCCGCGTCGCAATTCCAGAGAATCCACCCGCACCACCGGCTTCCCGCCGTAACCAAACATCGCATTCTGCACTTGAATCAACGTCATTCTACCTCCATCCCCTCCCCCCATGAGTACATGGGGGGAGGGGACCGGAAAATCACCTGCGATATCGCCACGCGTTACTTCACTTCCGGCGACATCGGCTTCTCTTTTATGCCTGCACTTTTCGCCGCTTCGATCAACTTATCCGTGTCATACCGCAACAGTTTTTGATACGAGTCGACCTCCGGCATTCCCAGAACATGATCCGGCAACACGATCATTTTCGCGCCGGCTTGATCAGCCACATACCTCGCCAACTTGTCATCATCGTAAGTCTCACAAATGACGACCTTCACCCCCTCTCGTTTCATGAGTTCGATCGTCTCCCGAACCTGCGCGGGCGAGGGTGTGATCGATGGCTTGGGCTCAATCGTTCCAACGATCTCAATCGGCACTGTATCCGCGAAATACTCCCAGGCCTTGTGAAACGTCACGACCTTCAATCCCGCATAAGGCGCAAACTTCGCTTTGATCTCGCTGTCCACCTCCGCAAGATTCTTAACTAGCTTCCGTGCGTTGGTTTTGTAAAAATCGGCATTTGCCGGGTCGGCAACAATCATCGCCTTCACCAGAGTCACCGTCAGTCGTTGGGCGATCTTTGGGTTGAGTGTGAAATGCCCATTCCCAAATGCATGCACATCGCCTTGATCACGCCCCACTTTCCCGGTTGGCACATCTTTCAACACAATCCCCTCACTCATATCAACCCACCCCGGCTGTCCGAAATTAACCCTCGAGTTCCTCGCCCCACGCAACAAATTGTCCCGCCATGGTTCCGTATCCAAACCACTATGCACAAACAAATCCGCATCGTTCAGATAGACCATCTCCGTCGGCTTGGCCATCACGTTATGAACGTTCTCCGGCCCATGCATGACCGAGTGAACATTCACCTTGTCACCCCCAATCTGCCGCGCCAGATCGGCATAATCCGTAGCGGTAGTAACGATGTTCAGCTTACCCTGCGCCGCGAATGCACCGCATAACACCAGACACACAACCATTAAATATTTCATAACACACCTCTCAATTCCAAATCAAAAACAAAAGCATATAACCACAGATGGACACAGATCACCACGGATTCTTACAACTATGTTTTTTTGCATTTATCCGTGTTGATCTGTGGTTAAATTCGAATTCTCACCGCATCGCCCAATACGGATGCGGCGGATGGGCTCCAAAAATCCACGTCAACTGAAAATAAAGCGTGTCTTCGTTCTTCACATCCCCGCCCTTGTGCTGGTACTCCAGTCTCCATCGCAAGAACTCACTCCAGTACCAACTCACATAAGGGGACACGCCCCATACTTCTTGTTTGTCGTTCAAGGCGTTTTGCGTCCAATCGAGCCGGCACCCGACATACCAATCCCGATCGATCTGCTGTTGCGCCAGTAGATACGCCCCGAAAGCATGCTGTGTATCGCGGCGTGAAGTATCCGTGATGCCATAGATCGCCTCTGCCTCGATCAGTTGATTGTTGAATCGCCCCGTCGGATCCGTATGAATCAACGTCGCATCAAACCCAAACAACTTGGCGTTCTGATGACGATCGTTGTTGTGCTTTCCCAGCAAGACAGAAGATCCCAACTCCAGGTTCCATTCCTTGGCAAAATCATGATTCCATAAAAAGTGCGCGTTCAGACCGGGCTTGCCGACGAGTCCGTTGTTATTCAAAACAGGGTCGTCTTCGCTCCCTTCCCCGGAAATAACTTCCACAATCGCCTCAAGATATTCCCCGCCCACGAGCTTCGGTGGAACGACATAGCTCAGGCTCAAACCCGTATCATTGAGCGATTCCGGCCCAAGGAAAGATTGATTTACAAAGTTGTTATCCGCAGTCGGCCAATCATGGCCGTGCAGAATATTCTGCCGCCCGAACCGCAAATGAAATCGCCCGACCTTCGCAGTGAGATTCGGCACGCCAAAATCATGAAGGAACAAGTAGGCCTCTTCGATATCGATCGAAGTGCTAATCGTTCCGCTGTCGGCGGTTTTGCGCGTAAAGAATAATGGATCAGCCAGATCCCGTGACACCGGCAGTATCGCCACCGCATCGGCACGCGGATCGACTGCCGCGCGCAGATCCAACTCCACTGAACCGACATCAAACCGATTGCGGGCCGGGTTGCTGTGATCGGTCGAGGCGCTGGCGTGGTAGTCGGTCACCACGGCAAAATCAGGATTAAAACTGATCGGGGTTCGTGTCAGAAATGTGCTGCGAGAACTGGCCCCCTGCATCACCTGCTGCCTGGTTTTCTCGACATCTCTTTCACGGCCTGGCGTAGTCGTGTCGATTTCCTTGAGCAGATCTTCCGTCGCCAGATCGTGAGTGGCTTTGGTACTGGGGGTCGATGTATTGCGGACCGATATACCGCCTTGCTCAAGTTTTGCTTTGAGCCGTGCAATTTCATCGTCACGCTTCTTCAATTCAGCTGCTTGTTGCTTCTCCATTTCATCCAGGCGTTTTTCAAGTCGGGTGATCCGCGAATCGTCCGGTGAACGGTTGAGATCAGTGGTTTGAGCCGCTAGATGAGATCCAATGGCCAACAGGCACACAACGGTCAATAGACCGAGAAAATTGCGCATAGTCGTCTCCTTCAATGGAAGGGATTTTGATTCTTAAAATGAACGTGAAAGTGAACGACTATCGCAGCGGTGGGCCGCGGCAGACTCGGCAGGAAGGAACCAGACGAGACGGGACAGAGGCCGTCAGTTGAGTGAGAAAAGCAACGATCAACCCCAGAGCAACCAACAGCGGAATCCAAGCCGTCGCCATTAGCGGCACATGCAATTGCGCATGAAATTCGCAATTGGATTCATCATGCGTACCATGCGGCAACGAGGGCAATCCGGCATTCAGCGCGGCGGCGCTAATCGCCGCATATTCTCGGGCATGCTGCTGATTGTGCAGGTACTCCACCGTTCCCGTTCCGAGAGCGGCAAAACAAAGCAAAAGTAGAATGGATGCGAGATTACGCACATGCATAGGGTAAGACAATACTAACGTGGATGTCAAACCAAAATGGATTTTGAACGCTTCTAAGCAAGGTGGTTCGCGACAATTGCCGATAATCCCGAAACAGTTTCCCCGAATACGCGAACGGAGAATGACTTGCCATTGAACGTAGTTCACACGCATCGAGTTCGCGAGGCGCTCAGAGCACCCGCCAAGATCGGTCTTGATCTGGTCGTCCTGATGGTCGTCGGCGCGGCGATCGGCGCGATCGTCACTTTCGGCAGGCAGGTCGCAGCCCCCTACTCACCCACCGTCGTCATCAGCCTGTCATTTTGGGCACTTCCAAAATACACCATGTTCAGCCTCGCGCGAGGGTTGGCCGCCTACCTGCTTTCGCTCGGGTTCACGCTTGTCTACGGAACCATCGCGGCTCACAACCATCGCGCTGAAAGAATCATGATCCCCGCGCTCGACGTGCTCCAGGCCATTCCCGTGCTTGGGTTCCTGCCCGGACTCGTCATCGCCATGATCAGCATCTTCCCGACGCGCGAACTTGGCCTTGAGCTGGCTTGCATCGTCATGATCTTTACCGCCCAGGTCTGGAACATGACCTTCAGCTTCCATGGCAGCCTGCGGGGTATCCCATCCCCTCTTCGCGAAGTCGCCGCCATTCAACGCTTAAACGGTTGGCAGATCTTCAAACTGCTCGAACTTCCGGCCGCCATGATCGGCCTCGTCTGGAACTCCATGATGTCCATGGCCGGCGGTTGGTTCTTTCTCACCGTCAACGAAGCCTTCACGCTCGGTGATAAAGATTACCGGCTTCCCGGCATCGGCTCGTACATGAACGAGGCCATCAACAAGGGCAACACCCCCGCCATGATCGCCGCCATTTTTGCGATGATCCTGATGATCGTCACCGTCGACCAACTCATCTGGCGACCCATCGTCGTCTGGAGCCAGCGATTCAAGCTCGAAGATTCAGCCGATACCGATAAACCCCAATCCTGGGTGCTGAACTTGCTTACTCATTCACGCGTATGGCGGTGGGTTCATCGTAAATTTCACAAGCCTGATTCTCATCTGGATGCGGTCGTTCAAAGCAATCCAAAAAAGATCGGACCCACAACATCGGCGTCCTCACAGAACGCAATTGCGATGATATTAAACGCCATCAAATGGTTTGCTTTGATTCTGCTCGCACTCTGCGCCGCATGGGGAGTATGGAAATTGATCGGTCTGTTGATCGCACTCCCCCTCCACGACGCCGTCAATCACGAAGATTGGGTTCGCGTGGTTCTCGCCCTTGGCGCATCGTTCCTTCGCACCACCGCGGCGGTTGTACTCGGTGCCGCATGGACACTCCCCGTGGGAATCCTCATCGGACTGTCTCCCAAATGGTCCCAGCGGCTGCAACCTATCATTCAAGTAGTCGCCAGCTTCCCGGCACCCATGCTCTTTCCGCTAGTTACGATGCTCCTGCTATTTCTGCACGTACACTTTACGATCGGTTGCGTGGCCTTGATGCTGCTCGGAGCACAGTGGTACATCCTCTTTAACGTGATCGCGGGTGCTTCGGCCATACCCGCCGACTTGAAGGAAGTCGGTCATGTCTACCACATGAGCCGTCGGCAGCGATGGACCCAGATCTACCTGCCCAGCGTGTTCCCCTATCTCGTCACCGGCCTGGTCACAGCCACCGGCGGCGCCTGGAACGCCACGATCGTATCCGAATACGTTCAGAGCAAAGGCCAAACCCTCACTGCCTTCGGCCTCGGTTCCACGATCAGCGTCGCCACGACCAAAGCCAACTTCCCCCTGCTCACCGCCGGCATCGTGACGATGGCTCTCTTCGTCGTGCTCGTGAATCGATTCTTCTGGAAAAAAATGTATCGACTCGCAGAAAATCGATACAGTTTGAATGCATAAATTATGAATAGCCACAGAGACACGGAGATCACAGAAAGATGTTTGTATGATTTTGGTCACAAAATAAAACCCCTATTTCATTGATTGAATTCATGTTCAACTCTCTTCCTTCTCTGTGCTCTCTGTGCCTCCTCCCGTTTTTGACCAATAAGAATGACAAGGCTCTTCATGACGACACCCAACGGCACCCCCATCTGCGAAGCGAAAGACGTAACCGTCTCCTTCGGCAACGACGCCTCCAAGCTCGTGCTCGATAGAGTCTCACTGGCCGTCTGCGAAGGCGAAGTCGTCGCCATCCTCGGCCCCAGCGGTTGCGGCAAAAGCACGCTGCTCCGCGCCCTTGTCGGATTACTTCAACCTACCAAAGGTGAAATTCTCGCCCACGGTAAACCCCTCGTGGGCATCCACCCGGGCATCTCGATCGTCTTCCAGAATTTCGCGCTCTATCCCTGGCTCACCGTTGGCAAAAATATCGAAGTCGCGTTGAACGGCCTCGGGCTCGACGCCGCCACCGCCCGCAAACGCATCCTCCGCTGCATCGATATGGTCGGTCTGGAAGGCTACGAAGAAGCCTACCCCAAAGAACTCAGCGGTGGCATGAAGCAGCGCGTCGGCATCGCCCGCGCCCTGGCCCGTGGCCCGGAACTACTTTGCATGGATGAACCGTTCAGCGCCCTCGACGTTTTCACCGCCGAGAGTCTGCGCAGCGAAGTCTACCAGCTCTGGACCGGCGGCGCCGTGCAGGAAACCGATGGCTCTTCCGTCAACGCCGTCAAAAGCGTGCTGATGATTACGCACATCATCGAGGAAGCCGTCTTCCTCGCCGACCGCATCGTCATCATGGGCACCCGCCCCGGTCACGTACGGCAGATCATCAAAAACACCATTGCCCACCCGCGCGACTATCAATCCCCTGAATTCCTCGGCCTCGTGCAGCACATTCACGACGTCATCGTCAAAGAACATCTCCCCGAGGAACCTACCACCGCCCCGACCGAACTCGGTGGCATGCCCGCCCCGGAACCGTTGCCGTGCGTCAACCTGGGTTCCGTCTTTGGCATGATGGAAATGGTCAACGATCGCGGCGGCCGCATGGATGTCTTTGCCCTCGACCAGCTCACCGACTACGACTTCGGCCAAACCCTCGCCGTCGTCAAAGCCGGCGAAATGTTAGGCTTCCTCGACACTCCCAAAAACAGCGTCGCCATCACCGAACTAGGCCGTCGCTTTTTGGATATGGATATCAACGAGCGTAAGAAACAACTCAACGAGCAGCTTCGCAAACTTGGCACCTTCCGCTACGTCATCCAGATTCTCGACGAAGCCAAAAATAAACGACTCCCCCAGGATGTCGTGCTGGAAGAATTAGCCATCCGCCTCCCCACGCAAGACACCGAAGCGCTGTTCAAGACCATCGTGGCGTGGGGAAGGTTTGCGGAGTTGTTTGGGTATTCGACGGAGAGTGAGACGTTGTATCTGGATGAGCCCACGAAACAAGAAGCGGTGACTTGATTTCGTAGCTTCCGCACTGCGGACGGGTCAAGTCCACACCGTCCAGTCGATCACCTTCAGCCCAACGGCCCGCTTGAGATCACCGTCACGGCTAACGACAGTTGCGTCCAGGCTCCATGCGGTGGCGGCGATCCACAGGTCGTTTTCATCCAGACGAAGTCCCCGCTTTTCCTGATCCGCTTTAAGCCGCGCATAGTCGTCCGCGACAGCGGCAGTCACCGGCATGCAGGGAAGGAGGTTGAAAACCGCGGCGGCTTTGGCTTCGAACAGCGATTTGCGCCATCCCGCTTGAAGCCGTGCCACGCCGTAGAGTATCTCGCCACCCACGATCGTACTCGTCACGATTGCGTGAACCGACGACGCTGCCGTCATTCGAGCAACCACCTGGGGATTGTCGTTCATCAATTCGCTGACGGCGTTGGTATCCAATAAAAATGTCACGCGCCGCCCGGTTCGTCAAAGATCCTCTAGTAGCGAATCGGTTGGCGGCCTTCGGCGATGAGTCGCTCAAGTTCCGCCATATCTTCCGCCGAAACGGGAGGCGTTGATCGGATAGCGGCGAGCAGCGCCGCCACCGTAGCATTGCCAGTCGGTGGCAACGGAACATCCTCGACGCGCACATTGACCGATTGTCCGATGGGCAGATCGATCGGTTGCTCCGGCACCAGAACGGTGCCGTCGAAATGAACCTTAAATGTTGTGGTCATGACGTAGAATTATACACGTTCCAGTACACAGGAACAGTACCAAAGGCACCGCCTACAGCTTAGACTTTGCCACCCCCGACTCCCTTCCCTACAATATCCCTTTTCCCCGAGACCCCAATGCCCAACCAACCCCGTCCCCTTATTGCCGCCGACCAGCTCCGCAGCCACCGCTGGTTTGGCCCGGATGATCTCCGCTCCTTCGGCCATCGTTCCCGCGCCAAGCAGATGGGATTTTCTCGCGAGGATTGGGATGGCAAACCCGTTGTCGGAATCCTGAATACCTGGAGCGATCTGGCGACCTGCCATACCCACTTCCGCCAGCGCGCCGAAGAGATCAAGCGCGGCGTATGGCAAGCCGGTGGGTTCCCGGTCGAAATCCCCGTCATGACGCTCAGTGAATCGTTCATGAAACCATCGTCGATGCTCTATCGCAATTTGGCCGCGATGGAGATTGAAGAGACGATTCGCTGCCATCCGCTGGATGCCGTGGTGCTGATGGGTGGCTGCGATAAAACCACGCCTGCCCTCATCATGGGGGCAACGTCCGCCGACATCCCCGCGATTTTTCTGCCCGCCGGGCCGATGCTCAAAGGCAATTGGAACGGCACCACATTAGGCTCCGGTACCGATGCCTGGAAATACTGGGCCGAGCGCAACGCCGGCAATATCAACGAATGCCAATGGCGTGAGATTGAAGACGGCATCGCTCGATCACCGGGCCATTGCATGACGATGGGCACCGCCGCCACGATGACCGCCATCGCCGAAACGCTCGGCCTGTGTCTCCCCGGAAGTTCTACCATCCCCGCCGTGCATTCCGCGCATAGTCGCATGGCCACGCACACAGGTCGCCGCATCGTCGAGATGGCCTGGGAAGATCTCAAGCCCAGCGAGATACTCAGCGCCCGTGCTTTTGAAAATGCAATCACCGTCGACATGGCCATCGGGGGATCGACCAACGCCATCATTCACTTGATCGCGATGGCCGGCCGCGCGGGTTTGCCGTTGCCGTTGGATACGTTCGACAAAATCTCTCAACGCATTCCCGTCATCGCCAACCTCAGGCCGAGCGGTGAATACCTGATGGAAGATTTCTACGACGCCGGGGGACTGCCCGCGCTGCTCAACCGCATCCGCCCGCTGCTGCATGTCGACTGCCTGACGATCACCGGCAAAACACTCGGCGAAAATATCGAACACGCCGAGGTCCACAACGACAAAGTCATTCTCCCCATCGATCAACCCCTTTCAAAAGCCGGCGCGACGTTCGTGCTCCGCGGTAATCTGGCTCCGGATGGTTGCGTCATCAAACCGACCGCCGCCGAGCCACGTTTGCTGAAACACACCGGTCCCGCGCTCGTCTTTCACGACTACGCCGACCTGAAAAACCGGATCGACGATGATGGCCTTAACGTCACCGCCGACACCGTGCTGGTCCTGCAAAGTGGTGGCCCGATTGGCGCGCCCGGCATGCCCGAATGGGGCATGCTCCCGATCCCGAAAAAGCTTCTAAAACAAGGCGTTCGTGACATGGTCCGCATCTCCGACGCCCGCATGAGTGGAACCAGCTACGGCACCTGCATCTTGCATGTGTCGCCCGAAAGCGCGCTTGGCGGGCCAATCGCGCTCGTACAAGATGGCGATCTCATCGAACTGGATGTTGAAGCCCGCCGCATTCATCTGCACGTCACCGATGAAGAACTCGCCAAACGTAAAGCCAACTGGAAACCCACCCCACCCCGCTTCGAGCGCGGTTACGGTCAACTGTTCTGCCAGCAAACCACCCAAGCCCACGAAGGCTGCGATTTCGTCTTTTTACACCACGGAAAAAAGACGCCGGAACCGGATATCTATTAACGACGAAAAAAGATTAACCACAGATAGACACGGATGAAATGACTTCACGGAGCGACTTGTTTTGAAAATGATTCCATCCAAAATCATTCTCTTCAATCCGTGTTCATCTGTGTCTATCTGTGGTTAAATATTATTCCCTAAACTAAAGAAGCATCATGCTGAATCAACTCACCAATTCCGTCCTGGCCGTCCCTCCCCTTGCCCGAAAGGCCGACGGCTTTCTCAACCACGTCGAAAACACAAAACTCATTCACCACATCGAAGCCGGTGGCATCCGCACGCTTCTCTACGGCGGTAACGCTAATTTCTACCACATGCCATTGAGCGAATACGATGAAGCCCTCAGCTACCTCGAGCAAACCGCGCGGCCAGATACCTTAGTCATCCCTTCCGCCGGCCCGGCATTTGGATTCTCGATGGATCAGGCGAAAATCGTCCGCCGCCATAAATTCCCCACGATCATGCTGCTGCCGCAGGTCGGCATCACCACGAGCGATGGCGTTGAAGAGGGCGTACGGCGATTCGTGCAAGCCGCTGGTGTCCCCGCGTTGCTCTACATCAAACACGACGGTTATATCGAGCCGGAAAACGTCGCGAAATTGGTCAATGATAAAATCATCTCCGGCATCAAGTACGCCACCGTCCGCGCGAACCCGGCGAACGATTCATATCTGGCGAAACTGGTCGAGCATGTGGACCGCAAGATGATCATCAGCGGTATCGGTGAACAACCGGCGATCATCCACACACGTGATTTCAAGCTCGGTGGATTCACCTCGGGTTGCGTGTGTATCGCCCCGCGATTATCCCGCCTCATGCTTGAAGCCATGCGGCGAAATGACTACGTCGAGGCCGACCGAATCCGCGAAATTTTCCGTCCCCTTGAAGACCTGCGTAACGCCATCAACCCTATCCGCGTGCTTCACGAAGCCATTCGACTGGCAGGAATCGCCGACACCGGCCCGCTGCAACCCCTGCTGACGAACCTTCCAAAAAGTGATCACGAAAGAGTGGCTGCCGCTGCCAATCAACTACGGGAGGCGGATCAACAGTCCGCTAGATAAATGATTCGATTCGGTATCATCTGCCCGGAACTCTCCGGCCATCTCAACCCGATGATGGCCCTCGCCCGCGCTCTGCAAAGTCGCGGGCATCAAGTCACGTTCTACCAACGCCTGATCTCCAAAACGAAAATTGAGGCCGCCGGCTTTCATTTCCGCGCGTTCGGTGAAAAAGAATTCCCCATTGAAAAAATTAAAAGTGAACTGGCCACCCTTGCCACGCTTTCCGGGATGAAGGCCCTGCAATTTACGATCGATCTTTTCGCCCGGCGCATGGCCGTCTGCATCCGCGATGTGCCGAAGCTCGCTCGCGAAGATCATGTTGAAGCCTTGCTGATCGATGAAACCACCTGGGAAGGCGCTTCTGTCGCCGAGCAACTCGGCGTGCCGTTCGTCACGTTCAGCAACGCGCTGGTCATCCACCCGGAAGATCGAGTTCCGCCGTTCTTCACCACCTGGTCATATCGCGACAACTTGATCGCGCGGCTGCGCAATCAATTCACATACCGGTTCTTCAAACGCATCAGCCGTCCGCTCCGCAACGCAGTGAACGAGCAGCGCGTTCTGTCCGGCCAAAAACCGCATGGCCCCGAAGAAATAATCGGGTCGAACCTTTTGCGCATCAGTCAACAGATCGCAGAGTTCGATTTTCCTCGCGTTGCTCCACCCCCAAATCTGCGATACGTCGGGCCGATGGTCGATGCCAATGTACGCGAGAGCGTTCATTTCCCCTTCGAGCAATTGACCGGAAAGCCACTCATCTACGCTTCAATGGGCACGCTGCAAAATCGGCAGCAGGAAATGTTTTCGTGCATCGCCTCCGCTTGCGAAGGGCTTGACGCGCAACTGGTGATATCGCTCGGTGGCGGCGGAAAGCCCGAATCGCTCGGCAAATTGGCCGGAAATCCGATCGCCGTCGAATTCGCCCCTCAGCTTGAACTCATCCGCCGCGCGACGCTATGCATCACGCACGCGGGTCTGAACACTGCGCTCGAATCCCTCTCGCACGGCGTGCCGATGGTGGCCATCCCGATTACGAACGATCAGCCGGGGGTCGCCGCGAGAATTAGGTGGAGTGGGTCCGGTGAATTCATCCCCAGTAAAAAGCTCAACACCCAACGATTGAAAGACGCCATCCAAAGAGTCTTGCGAGAACAATCGTATGCCAACAACGCCCGCCGACTAAAAACCGCCATCGAAAAGCGCGGTGGTGCCAATGAGGCTGCGGAACTGGTGGAGAATGCGATTCAAGGCTAATTCCCGAACCGATCCTTTAGTTCAACGCCGTCGCCCGCTTCAATATAGCCCGGCGTTTACGCCGGTTTTTTGAGGCCGGCCCGGAAGAACTGGCGGAAACGCCGGGCTATATGAAAATTTGCGCATCCTCGCGCAAATCACACCGCCGTTGCCTGCTGGAATTCCTTCCGACGATCCGCCATCTGCGCCTTCAATCGGGCCAGGATACTGCTATGCATCTGGCTCACACGGCTCTCGGAAAGATCGAGCGTCGACCCAATTTCTTTCATCGTCATCTCTTCAAAGTAATACAGAATGATGATAAGGCGTTCAGCGCGGGTCAGCCCTTTGGTGATGAGTTCCTTCAGATCTTTGCGCTGAATTTCGCGGACCGGATCGCTGCCGCGCTTGTCTTCCAGAACGTCGATCTCGCGGACGTCTTTATTGCTATCGGTTTCAAACCACTTGCGGCTGAGCGACACTACGCCAACGGCGCGGGCATCTTTGTCCATCTTGTCGAACTCAGCCATCGAGACATGCAATCGCTTGGCGACTTCTTCTTTGGTCGGTGAGCGGCCGAACTCCACTTCCAGTTGCTTGGTGGCGCCTTCCAATTTGTGAGCACGCGATCGCACCAGGCGCGGCACCCAGTCCATCGAGCGCAGTTCATCAAGAATGGCACCGCGAATACGCGGGGCGCAGTAGGTTTCGAACTTCACGCCGCGGGCAATGTCAAAGGCGTTGATGGCATCCATCAAACCAAACACCCCGGCGGACATCAGATCGTCCAACTCTACTTCATCCGGCAGCTTTACGTGTATGCGCTCGGCGTTGTAGCGGACAAGATGGAGATAGTTCACCATCAGCGCGTTGCGCAATGGTTCGGTCTTGTTCTGCTTGTATTCCGCCCAGACGTCCTGGATATCCCGCTTGCCGGTTTTCGTTACAGCTTTCGACATGGGTTCTCCCGATCCTTAGGGTTTAGATGCTTCCTTCGATTCAGTCACAGCCTTTAGACGCGTACCAACGCACTTTCGTTTATCGGTCTTCTGCGCCGGTTTTCATTTCAGAATTTTTTATTTTTTTTTCGACGAGGCTCAAGTTTTCGGCCATCATCTTGTCCGCCATCGCGCCGACCACGAGTCCGATTACAAATGTCGCCCCCATCGCCATCAGTGCTCGCGACAAAGTCGTGCCAAACGTATTCTCCGCGCGCAGGCCCAATAAAATAGAGATCCCAAACACCAGCAGTGCGGAGGATGCGGCAATTTTGCGAGTCATCGTAAATCCTCAACAACGAAAAAATCACTAAATGAATAGTGTCCCGGTTCTCCTTCACGGCCACGTTGTGCGTCATGATCCACACAAGGTCTCTCTATATACTTAGGGGTTCTGTCAAGCCCTTCGTTTTTAGCCTTTAAAGAACCACCGGCTCATCCGGTTAAAAAACCCACCGCTGTCAGGCTGCACGGAAACACCCTGCGCCAGCCGCATCGCCAATTGCGATACACCATAGGTCGCATGGCATCGGGGCGAGCCGATCACGAACGGTGTTCGCTTGCGCACGGCCGTGGGCACCTCGCTGTCACTGAGCACATGCCCGGCATCCAGCACATTCAGGTTCAAAAACTTTTTCGCGACCGTGGCAATTCGCTCGTACACTTGCGCGGCCTCCGTGGCATTGCGGGCCTGATTGACCAGCAGGCTCACGCGACGAGGCTGATTGTCCTTGCTGATGACTTTGACCATCGCGTACGCATCGGTGATGGCCGTCGGCTCCGGTGTGGTGACCACCAGCACATCATCCGCCGCCCGGGTGAAGGAGAGAACATTCGGGCTGATACCCGCACCGGTATCGATCAAAATGATGTCCGCGTTCTTTTCCAACTCAACGAGCGAACTGACCAACCGTTGCCGATCAAACTCCGTGAGATCGGCCATCCGTGCCAGCCCCGAAGCCCCGCCGATGAGTCGGAAGCCACCTGGCGCTTTGTACAAGACCTCACGCACTTCTTTCTTGCGCGCGATGACGTGCGACAGATTGAACGGTAGATCCATGTTGCACAGCACGTCCGCATTCGCCAGCCCCAGATCAGCATCAAGCAGCACGACTTCCTTGCCGGCAGCGGCAAACGTCACGGCGAGATTCACCGCGATATTGCTTTTGCCGACCCCACCTTTGCCGCTGGTGATGGCAATCACCGTGGCGCGGGCCCGGGCTTTCATAAGCGAACGAAGCTGAGCCGCCTGATCCACCACGCCCGATGCGGACGAGCCAGCCGATGGAGACGAAGCAGTCAGAGAAATGGTTCTTGGATTGATGATGGCACTCATATATTGCTCCCCGTCAGGATCAACTGAGCCAAACGGCGGCCCTTACCCACTTCGATATCGTCCGGAACATCCTGCCCGGTCGTGACGTAACTTAAGGCCTTGTTCACCTTGCGGGCCACATTCAAAACCACCCCGACATGCACCGCTTCATCCAGCTTGGTGAACAGAATTTTGTCGACCCGCACTTGTCCGAAGCGAGCGATGGCCGACTCGATACATTCCTGGCTGGCCGTGCTGGAGAGCACCAGATGTACTTCATCCGGCCCGGCCACGGTGATAAAGTTCCGCAGTTCCTGAAGCTTCAGCGTATCGGAAGGGCTGCGACCGGCCGTGTCGATCAGAATAAACTCCCGGTCGTTCATCGCTTCAACCGCCTCGCGCAATTCATCGGGAGATGAAACGACTTTCAGCGGGATATCGAGGATGTCCGCATATTTTTTGAGTTGGTCCACCGCCGCGATTCGGAAGGTGTCAATCGTGATCAAACCCACCGTGTGGTTCTCGCGAAGTTTCAGATTGGCGGCAAGCTTCGCGATCGTCGTCGTCTTCCCCACACCCGTGGGACCGATCAATGCCACGACATGCGGGCCGACGGTTTTCTTACGGACAATCGGCCCGCTGACCGGCAACATCTTTTCAAGCTGCTCCGTGATTTTTTCGTGGACGAACTGCTGGTTCTTCAGCTGATCCGGCCGGTGATTGTTTCGCAGCGTCCTGAGAATCTCCGACGCGATTTCACCCGCCACCTGGCTCTGAACCATTTGCAGGTAATAGTCAAACAGATCTTCCGGCACATTCGGCGCCTGCGTCATGTGACTCTGCGTGACCAGATCATGCACCATCGTTTTGAGAGCCGTCATCTCCTGCGTGAGATTGAGCATCACTGCTGAATTGACGGCCGGCGTTTCCATGAACTGCCGCGAGTGTTCATTCGGCTGACGCTCGTCCGACTGCGAGGTTCTCGAAGCCGCCAACGCCGCCAGCGTCCCCTGGCCTGAACTTCGACCGGGAACCATTTTCTGTAACGGAGCGGAGGGTTGCGCCACCGGACGTTGGCGCGGCCGGCCACCGCGCGGCAAATTTAGTCCGTTGCCTGCGGTAATCTCGACGACTTCCACACGCCGTAATCCCAACCATCGCCGACGTTGATACGTCCGCGTATGTAGAATGACGGCATCGCCACCCATCTCGCTCTTCACCTGAACCAGGGCCTCGGCCATGGTCGCTGCTGAGAACGTCTTTAACTGCATGAGACACTTCCCGTCGAACAACGCAATCCATTCACTCGTCGCCGATCACCCACGTAATCGGCAGTCAATCATTCATTCCAACCATCGCCACGGCCTCTACCGTTACTTCCTGCACGATTTCATTGAACGCCATCACTGCCACATGGGGCAGGCCGGATTCGAGCATTCGTCGCAGCGCCTGCCGCACCGCCGGGTTACATAGTACCACCGCCGGACGACCGCTCTGCGTCAGTTCCTGTGCTTTATTCGCGATCCTCTGCACGATCTGCTGCACCGTCTGCGGCGGCATGGTGTTGGTCATCCCGCGCTCGTTCCGCTCGATGTGTCCGTTGATCAAATCTTCCAGCGCCGGGTCCAGCGTGAGACACCAGATGCGGTCCTGCTCATCCACGTTTTGTTTGCAGATCGTGCGCGCCAAAGCGTTGCGGACGTATTCCGTCAGCACATCCAGATCCTTCGTACGGCCGACAAAATCACCGAGCGTTTCAATAATGGTTTCAAGATCGCGCACCGGCACCCGCTCGCGCAACAGATTCTGCATGACTTTTTGCAACTCGCCCGGTTTGATCAGCGTTGGAATCACTTCCTCGACCAGTGCCGGCATGCGCGTTTTGAGATTGTCGATCAGGTTCTTCACTTCCTGCCGTGTGAGCAATTCATAGGCATGCGATTTGATGATTTCCGTCAGGTGCGTTGCCAGCACACTGGTCGCTTCGACTACCGTGTAGTTGAGCAGTTCCGCCTGTCCGCGTTGCGGCTCGGTGATCCAGAATGCCGGCAGACCGAATGCGGGTTCGGTGGTCTGTGTCGCGCCGACGATCGGGCCGCTCGTCGCGCCGTTATCCATGGCCAGGAACTGCTCGGGGAAGGTTTCACCCTTGCCGATCTTCTGACCTTTGATCTTGACGACATAGTCGTTGGCCGCCAACTGCATGTTGTCGCGAATGCGGATGGGCGGAACGATGATGCCCAGATCCGTCGCGATCTGCCGACGAATCATGCTGATGCGATCGAGCAGATCACCCCCCTTGGCCGTGTCCACCAGCCGCACCAGGCCGTAACCCACTTCCAATTCCATCGTGTCGAGTTCGAGCAGTTTCTCAACTTTCTCGGGCTCTTTCTTTTCCTTGGCCACCTTTTCGCGATCGTCGCGGGCGGTGTCGTCCACTTTGCGCTTCTCATTTTTAGTTAACGTATATGCCAATCCGGCGCAGCAACCACCGATGATTAACAGCGGAGGTTTGGGCATGCTCGTGAACGACATCAACATGAGAAATGCTGCGGCAATGATCAGGGCTTTTGGCTTGGCCAGCACCTGCACGATCACTTCATCGCCAAGATTGCTCTTGCTGCTCGATCGGGTGACGATCAGACCGGCGGCCAGCGAAACTACAAATGCCGGCACCTGGCTGACCAGCCCGTCACCGATCGTGAGCTTCGTGTACAGCTTAAGGCAATCCATGATCGGCCAATTGTTTTCCACCATGCCGACGTAAAGACCGCCCAAGATATTCACGACCGTGATGACGATCGCTGCCACCGCATCCCCGCGCACGAACTTGCTGGCACCGTCCATGGCCCCGTAGAAATCCGCCTCCTGGGCCACTTCCTGACGACGGCGGCGGGCTTCATCTTCCTTGATGAGCCCGGCGTTTAAGTCGGCGTCAATCGCCATTTGCTTGCCGGGCATGGCATCGAGCGTAAACCGCGCCGCGACTTCTGAGATTCGGGAAGCACCCTTGGTGATCACCACGAATTGAATGACGACGATGATGATGAAGATAATGACGCCGACCGCCAGCGATCCACCCGTGACAAACTCGGCGAAAGTTTCCACGACCTGACCGGCCGCGAAGAGTGCCGTTTGCGTGTTGCCGTGCGCGGTGAGGATGAGTCGCGTGGTAGCCGCGTTGAGCACCAGCCGCACCATCGTCGTGGCCAGCAGCAGCGATGGAAAAACTGAGAATTCCAACGGGCTTTGAACGTAGATCGTCGTCACCAGCACCATGACACTGAGCGTCATGTTGAACAGCAGCAGGAAATCCAGCACCGCCGGTGGAAGCGGTACGAGGATGACCATCAGCAAGCTGATGACCGCCAACGGGAAGATCATTCCGCGATTGGCATGCAGCTTGGCGAAGAAAGGATTTGAAACAGCGACGGCCATGATTAAAAAACAAAAACCTTCGTCACATAGGGTCCGCACACAGCTTGGGAACTTTCCGGTGGCGTGGGCGTCTCGCCCGCGTTTTCTTCAGAAAAAAGCACGGGCGAGACGCCCATGCCACCTGAAAAATCTCCATCTCAAGCACTCTGCTTGCGTCGCACCTTTCCGGTCAGTTCGTACACATACGCCAATATTTCCGCGATCGCGGCGTAAAATTCTTCCGGGATTTCCTGTCCCACTTCAACGACTTTGTAGAGCGCCCGGGCCAGCGGTTTGCGTTCAAGAATCGGCACGCCGGCCGCGATCGCCAATTCGCGAATTCGCTTGGCAATCACGCCTTGTCCTTTGGCCACCACACGCGGCGCGTGCATGGCGTTCTCGTCATATTTCAACGCGATCGCATACTCGGTCGGGTTGGTGATCACGACGTCGGCAGTGGGAACATCTTTTTGCAGTTTTTTCTGGGCCATCTGTTGAGCAATTTGACGGCGGCGTTGTTTGAGCTTCGGGTCGCCGTCCATCCGCCGCATTTCGTCTTTAACTTCCTGCTTCGACATCTTCAGGCTCTTCTCGAGCTGATATCGCTGCCAGATGTAGTCGAACAATGCCAACACAAAGAGCAGTAAGGCAACGCGTAATCCGATGCGGTAGACCATCTCGGCGCCGACCTGGAAAATCTGCAAAAACTCCAATCGTTCCACGCCCAGAATAAGGCTCATGCGGCCGTGAATGGCGGAGTAGGCGGTCACGCCCACCAGCGCCATTTTCAGCAGGCCCATGACCAGCTTCATCAATCCCTGCCCCTGAAAGAGGCGTCCAGCGCCCTTGAGGGGATTGAGCGCGCCGAGGTTCGGTTGCAGTTTTTCAGGCGTGAGTTGCAATCCCACTTGAGCAATATTGATCACGACGGCGATCAGCATCATCCCGATCATCAAGGGCGCCATCGCCACGCAAACCGTGTAGATGGACGCGACCACCCCATCGGTGGCTGAACGAGGATCAACGCTGCCGAGCCACGCGACTCCGAGCATTTTGCGAACCACACCGGACAGCGCGCTGAAGATATTCTGGCCGTACCAGTTCAACAGAACCATTCCACCGACGAGGACGGCGGAGGCGGTCAGATCGACGCTGCGCGCGACATTCCCCTGCTCGCGGGCTTCTTCGCGCCGGCGCTGCGTAGGGGCTTCGGTTTTGTCACCAGTATCTTCTGCCATGATCGTTCAACGTTGAGTCGGCGGCGATCCCATGGAACAAGTTCCGATGGGCGTTTTTCGATTACATATTCATCCAGGCCATTCGTACACTTTCCATGGAGTCGAGGAGCGCTCCTCGAATAATCTCACTCGTGAGCGTGAGCCCGGCCAGCAACACCCCCACGCCGATCGCGGACTTCATGGAAACGCCCGCCGACATCACGTTGATTTGCGGCATCGTCTTTCCAATGAATCCAAGTCCGAGATCCACCACGAGCATCGTTAACAGCATTGGGGCCGCGATTTGCATCGCCAGTACAGTGGCGGCGGTCAGCAAATCAAGCAGCAGACTGAACACATTGTCATTCATCCCGACACTCAATAGCGGCAATTTTTCAAAGCTGGCATAAATGCCGCGGAGCATGGCATGGTGCCCGTTGCAAATCAGGAACACCGCCAGCGTCAGCATGAAGTAAAGGTCACCCACCAGCGAGCCTTGTTTGCCGAACTGCGGGTCGAAGACTTCGCCCAGATTGATGCCCATCTGCTGGCCGATGATGTCACCGCCCCAGTTGGCGGCGATAAACGTGAAACTTAAAGCCATTCCCATCGCCAGGCCGAAGATCAACTCTCCACCGACGCCAACCGCCAGTTGCCATGTGTTGTCCGGCCAAGGAGGTCGTGTGATGCCATGAGACATTCCGAATGCCAGCACGATCGCCAGCAACACTTTGATGCGTCGCGGGATCTTCGCGCTGCCGAACAACGGAGCCGACAACATCAACCCCGCCACGCGGAAGAAGACGAGCACATAGGTCGGAATGTCCTGCAACAAATCCAGCATAGGATTCACTGATTCAACTTGTCTGTGAACATCATGATGGCGTAGCCCATGAGCCGATGCCCGATCCAAGGCATCAAAACGATGGCTGCACCGACCATCGCGGCGAGCTTTGGAATCAACGACAAAGTTTGCTCTTGGATCTGAGTGACGGCCTGCAGAAGTGAAACGACAACGCCAACCACCAGCCCAATGACAAGCATTGGCGCTGAAATAATCAACGCAAGCGTGAGTGTCTCACGAATGAGATCGCTCGCCTTTTCGAGGTCCATACGAGCCACCCTTCCTTAGGTGCCGCCGGCGGTTCGCGGGGGGTCGAACCCTCGGCAAAGGTCTCGGAATACAGCGTTAATTCATACGCCAAATCCCGCGCGATCGGCCTTTCATCCATGAAAAGCGAACCGCGATTTACATCTTTACAAAACTATCCATTAGAGTCTGCGTAATCAAGTGCCAACCGCCCACAAGTACAAAAAGAAGTATCTTAAATGGGAGCGAAATCAGAACCGGGGGGAGCATCATCATGCCCATGCTGATCAGGACTGAGGAAATCACCATGTCGATGATCAGAAATGGCAGATAGATTTTAAAACCCATCAGAAACGCCGTCTTCAATTCACTCAGCATAAATGCCGGCACAAGCGCCACCGTGCTGACATCCGCCCAGGTCTTGGGGGTTTCGTGACGGAATCCTGTAAACAGAAGCACATCTTCATCGTTCCCGCACTCACGAATATTGTTAATCATAAAATCGCGCAACGGCTGCTGTGCAAGCGACAGCGCGCGGGATTGATCCATATCCTTCTGACCGTCAAGATAAGGTCGCAAGGCTTCGTTATTGATACGCTGCCATGTCGGCCCCATGACCAGAAAGGTCATGAACATCGCCAATCCAACCAGAATTTGATTGGGTGGCAATTGTTGGGTTCCCAGTGCCTGCCTTAGAAGTGAAAGGACGATGACAATCCGCGTGAAGCTGGTCATCATCAATAAGATGGCCGGAGCCAACGACAGCACGGTCAATAAAATGACGATTTGCATCGCCGACGAGAAATTTTCCCGTTTGGTCAGATCCGGCAGTTGAATCGGTAACGACGGGCCATCTTTTAGAGTGGTTTCCGAGCCGGTCGATGTCGGCGAAGTTGAAACGGCCTGACCTTTGGCCACCCCCGCAAGCGCGAAGAACACCGAAAAAATCAGTGCGAAAATCCCACTCTTCCCTTTGATTTTCCGGTCCTCTCCCCCCGGTTCTCCCGGGGGAGGGCTAGGGTGAGGGGTCCGTGCTACCAACGCATGTTTCTCATTCAAGAACATCGGACTGACGAGAGCATCCATTCTCATCGCGCGTCCTCCAGATAAGTTTTGTAGAGTGGGTGTACCCACCCTACACCTAAGATCCCTGAAACTGCTCCGTGATTCGGCGGACTCGCTCCGTGAGCCCTGTCAAATCCTCGCCCGTACCGCGAGATGGCGATGCCGCCTCCGTCGATTCACCCGATGATGGAGGCGCATCATATTCTTTACCGGCTTTCCCGAACAACGCCACAAAACTCTTCCCGGTTGACGATGACTTATCTGCCCGAAGTTGTCCGAGCACCTCAGCTACTTCATCAGGATCATCAATCTGACAGAGTGGGTTCATCTCCGCGCCACTGCTGCCGACCAGTACCAATCGCCGTCCCACGCGAACCAGAATCAATTGCTGCCTCGGGGACACTGCGGACCGATGCAATACCTGCACCGCTTTACTCGCGCCTCCGCCGGCCGCGCCAACCGTCATTTTTTTCCCGAGTGCTCGCATCCCCAGGATCAGCAGCAAGACTGCCCCGAGCGCCAACGGCATCTTTCCCAATTCCCAGGCACTCGATTTTGTGACAGCCGCGCCGCGTCCTTGTGTGGTCGGCGCACTTGCCCTGCCGCTGCGCCGGATCGACTCCTGTTCATAGGGACCGCTTGTGGGTGGTGCGATGCTGACCGATTCCAGCGTATTAGCCGAAGAGTCCGACGGCAACGCCCCCACCCGAGCCACCAACAGCAGCATCGCCAATCCGATCGGTCCGATTTTTCGCAGCCCGCGACCCATCGTCAAATCCCTTCCTCCCGCACCCCGGCGACAATCTCGTTGATTCGCACGCAGAAATTGTCGTTTAGTACCAGCACTTCACCGCGCGCGACCAGCCGGTCGTTTACAAATACATCCACTGGATCGCCCGCGAGTTTGTCCAGTTCAACGACCGATCCTTCGGCCAACTTCAGCACGTCTTCCACCAGCATGCGCGCACGGCCCAGTTCGATTTTCACATCCAGGTCAACATCACGCAGCAAATCAATGCTCGAAACTTGCGCATCCTGCATGACCTGTTGAAAATCGGGAAGCTTGAAATCGCCGGGCGCTTCACTGGAATCCATGTGCGAAGAACCTGCCGCAACCGGGTCATCGAACGTCGCGGCTTTCAGGAGTTCGTCGATCGCCGCCGCATCGAGATCACCGGAGGAATCGTCCGTCGTTGCCGTAGCGACGGCAGCAGCGGGCGCAGCGTTATTGAGTTCCTCTAAAGCTTCCAGATAGGGATCAGGGGCAGGGGATGCGGGCGAAGCCGCCGGGTCAATTGGAGTTTCGGGATCGGGGATTTCTTCGGCCATGCGTCACCATCCTTGGTTGGCTGCACGAGACATCCTGTCTCGCGGGCGTATCAATCGATTCGTGGCATGGGCGTTTCGCCCGTGCTTTTATTCTAAGAATGCACGGGCGAAATGCCCATTCCACTCAAAACTAAAAATTCACCGGGAACGGAATGCAACGGGGCACGAGAACCTCGTCGATAATTCCTTCACCGACAATTTCGTCGAGCTGGTACTTGATCTGTCTACGCAAAGTCTCCAGGCCCGGTTCAGATCCGCCCCCTAATTTTTCCGGATCGCTCTGCGCTATGATGGTCCGGACGCGATCTTTTATCAAGCCCGCGCGTTCGGTCAGAGTGGCTTTTGTTTTTTCCTCGAACTCCGCCCGAATCTGAACGATGATCGTCACATCATATAAAAACATGCGGCCACCCTGCTTATTGGGTGCCCGAAAATCCACGACCGGCAATTCGATCCGCTTCTTCTTGTCCACCTTGCCAGCAGTGGCGTGCCCATCCCCATGGGCATCCGCTTTCGCCGCTTCCCCGTGCGCATCTGCCTTGGCTTCACCATGGGCGTCGGCTTTGGCTTCACCGTGGGCGTCTCCGCCCTCGGCATGGGCATCCACCGCCGCCGTTTCCGCGCCGGCCGATTTCGGCGATCCACCAAAAAATTTGAATCCGGCAAACAGCACAATCGCCTGAAGCAGCATCGCCACCCCCAGCAACACCGGCGTTTTTGACAGCAACCCTGCCTTGGCGGCTTTATCGCCGCCGTCTTTTTTGTCCCCGTGGCCCTTATCGCCGCCCGGTTCTTCTTTTTTAGGTTTGTCCGACATTTTCACACCTGATTCGTCGCCCGGGCATTGATCGAAACTCGTCCGATAAACCGGAATCTCACCGCGGTTTCGCCACGGTGTTCAACAAGTCTATCGGTCGAATCTTGGCCCGACTTACGTGGCATGGGCGTCTCGCGCGTGCATTTCTCTTCGACAAAAAAACACGGGCGAGATGCCCAACGCCACCTTCGCTACGAAATCCGCTTCTTCCACTCCTGCACCAACCCCAACGCCTGCAACGGCGTCAATTGATCCGGATCCAACCCCGCAATCGCCTTTACCACTTCCAAAGATGGATCGACAAACAAATCCATCTGCGCCTCATTATCCATCTTCCGCTGCTTTGCCGTCTTGCTCGTGGCGATATGCTGCACCGCCAATTCACCCAGCAACTGCCGCGCCCGGGTTAGCACCCCTTTCGGCACCCCCGCAAGCCGCGCCACATGAATGCCATACGACCGATCCGTACCCCCTTCCACAATCCGGTGCAAAAACACCACCTGATCTTCCCATTCCCGCACCGCCACATTCAGATTCTTCACCCCTTTGAATCGCTGCGCCAGATCCGTCAACTCATGATAATGCGTCGCAAACAACGTTCTGCTTCGCACCGTCCCGGCAATATGCTCCGCAATCGCCCAGGCCAAACTCAGCCCATCCAGCGTGCTGGTTCCCCGGCCAATCTCATCCAGAATCACCAGGCTGCGATCCGTCGCATTGTTCAAAATATTCGCCGTCTCCGTCATCTCCACCATAAACGTCGACTGCCCGCTGTGCAGTTCATCGCTTGCGCCAATTCGCGTAAACAGTCGATCCACCAGCCCAATCGTCACGCTCTTTGCCGGCACATAACTGCCCACTTGCGACAGCAACACGATCAACGAAACCTGCCGTATAAACGTGCTTTTACCGGCCATATTCGGCCCGGTGATCAACTGCAACACATCGTCATTTCCAAACATCACATCGTTGGCAACAAACTCGCTCCCCAACTGCTGCTCCAAAACCGGATGTCGACCCTCCACAATCTCCAACACTCGATCCTCACTCATCACCGGCCGACAATACCGCCGTTCCAACGCCAACGTCGCCAACGCCGTCAACACATCCAGCCGCGCCAGCCCATGCGCCAACTCCTGAAACGCCGGAACAAATGGCAACAGCGTTTGGCGAATCTGCTCAAACAGCGTTTGCTCCAGCGCGATGCTTCGATCGCGAGCCGTCAGCGTTTCACTCTCAAAATTCTTCAGCTCCGGTGTGATATACCGCTCGGCATTCTTCACTGTCTGCTTCCGCGTCCACGTCACCGGGGCTTTATCCCGATGCGCCTCGGTCACTTCAATGTAATACCCAAACACCTTGTTGTAGCCGACCTTCAACGTGGAAATACCACTTTCGGCAACCAGTTGTCCCTGATACTGCGCCAACCATTGCTGACTATTCGTCGCCAGCGAACGCAGCCGATCCAACTCCGCATCAAACCCGTTGGCAATCACCCCACCTTCCCGCAAATGCGGCGCAGGCTCCGGTAAAATAGCTTGATTGACATACTTCGCCTGCTGCTCGCAAAACGCTTTTTGCCCCAACAGCTCCGGCGCAACCTCTTCAAAGCGCGGCAACTTCTGCAACCGCTCAAACAGCGCCGGCAAAGATTCCAGACATCGTGATAGCCCCGATAAATCCCGTGGGCTGGCCCGCCCCACCGCAATTCGCGCGATGATCCGTTCCACATCGCAAATATCATCCAGCCCATCAACGATCGCCTTCAGATCCAACGGCGAAGCAATCAACGCCGATATCGCCCCCTGCCGCGCTTCGATATGTTCCCGATCCCGCAACGGTGACCGCAACCATTGCCGTAACATTCTTCCCCCCATCGAAGATCGCGTGCGATCAATCGCGCTCAACAACGAACCCTCCACCGTCCCCGACCGCACCGTTCGATCCACTTCCAAACTCCGCCAACTCGCCGGATCGATGCTCAAAAAACCGTCTACCAAATGCCGCCTCAGCGGGCGCAGATGGCC
>JBBRMF010000033.1:0-29315 GCA_038230975.1 Tepidisphaerales bacterium | reverse complement strand
TAGGGTGGGGACGGTGGTGGTTTTTGTTTGGGTGAATCTGGGGGTGGGGGTGGGGTATGTTTCAACTTGAAAAAAAAAGAAAACACCCCTCACCCTAACCCGCGCCCCCATGAGTATATGGGGGCGCGGGGACTTAAGCCAATATCGGTTTGACGATTTCGCCGTGAACATCTGTCAGGCGGAAATATCGGCCTTGGAATTTATACGTGAATTTGGTGTGCTCGATGCCGAGTAGATGCATCAGGGTGGCTTGGAAATCGTGGACGTGGACGGGGTCTTTGATGACGTTGTGGCCGAACTCGTCGCTCTCGCCGTAGGTGATTCCGGGTTTGATGCCACCGCCGGCCATCCAGAGGGTGAAGGCATAGGGGTGATGATCGCGACCCCATTTTTTGGTGTCTTTGATATCGCCTTGGAGGAAGGGCGTCCGACCGAATTCACCGCCCCAGATGACGAGGGTGTCTTCGAGGAGGCCGCGCATTTTCAGATCTTTGACCAGCGCGGCGGAGGGGCGGTCGGTGTCGGCGCACTGGATTTTTAGCTGCGTGTTGAGGTTGCCGTGCTGATCCCAACCGGCGTGCATGAGCTGGACGAATTTCACACCGCGCTCGGCGAGTCGGCGGGCCATCAGGCAGTTGTAGGCGAAGGAGCCCTGGCGTTTTACATCGGGGCCGTACATGTCGAGAATGGATTGGGGTTCGCTGGAAAAATCGGTGAGCTCGGGCACGCTGGCCTGCATGCGGAAAGCCATTTCATATTGGCTGATGCGCGTGGCGATTTCGGGATCACCGAAGTCTTTGAGTTTGGCTTCGTTGAGCTTGGCGATGTCGTCGAGGAGGCCACGCCGGATTTCGCGGCTCATACCGTCTGGATTGGAAAGGTACAAAACGGGGTCACCATTGCCGCGGAATTAGACACCTTGATATTTGCTGGGGAGAAATCCGCTCCCCCAAAAGAAATCGTAGAAGATCTGGCCACAACTGGCTTCTTTATCGCGGCTGGTCATGACGACGAAGGAGGGAAGGTTTTGGGTGTCGGAGCCTAAACCGTAGGTGAGCCATGAGCCCATGCTGGGGCGGCCGGGTTGCTCGGAGCCGGTGAGGAAGAAGGTGATCGCCGGGGCGTGGTTGACGGCACCGGTGTGCATGGATTTGACGAAGCAGAGATCGTCGGCAATGGCGGCGGTGTGGGGCATGAGGTCGCTGACCCATGAGCCGCTTTGGCCGTGCTGGTCGAAATGGCTGATGGCACCGAGGCAGGGTTTATTTTTCTGGCCACCGGTCATCGTGCTGAAACGCTTGCCGCCGAGGATTTCTGCGGGGATTTCTTTGCCTTGCCATTCGGTGAGCTTGGGTTTGTAGTCGAAGAGATCGACGTGCGTGGGCGCGCCGTTTTGGAAAAGGTAGATGACGCGCTTGGCTTTGGGGGCGAAATGCGGCAAACCGGGCAGGCCGAGGGCAGGGGCGGCCGACGGGACGGTGGCTGCTTGCAGATCGTGATTCAGGAGTGAGGCAAGCGCAGCGGTGCCAATGCCCACTGCCGTGCGACCGAAGAGGGCGCGGCGGGTGATGTGGCGGCGGTTATCGGTGAGTGGATTCATCATGTTTTTGGTGTTAGGTGGCATGGGCGTCTCGCCCGTGCATTTCTTCTCGAACACAAAGCACGGGCTAGATGCCCATGCCACTTATTCTTTAGTCATCGCTTCATCGAGATTCAGAATCGCCAGGCACAGACCAGTGTAGGCGGCGTGCTCGACGGGGTTTAGCTTTTCATCCCGTTTGGATTCGCCGACTCTCAGCAACTTTTGGGCTGCGGCGGGGTCGGCGGTGTATTCAGAGGTTAAACGATTCAAGGTTCCGAGCAGATACGAACGCTCTTGCGGATTGGGGTCGCGAGCCATCAGTAACCGCCAGGCGAGATCGATTCTGGTGGCGGGGGATTGGCTGGTTTCGAGCATCACACGTTGAGCCATGGCGCGGGCGGCTTCAACGAACGTGGTGTCATTCAAAGTCGTGAGCGCGTGCAGCGGCGTGTTGGTGTGGGAGAGTTTGACGGTGCAGGATTGGCGCGCGGCGGTGTCGAAAAATTCGGTCGGGCCGACGATTCGCCGCCAAAAGGTGTAGACACTGCGGCGATAGAGGGCGTCGCCGTGATCTTGATTGTATTTGATGAAGCCGAACGTGGCTTCTTCCCAAATGCCGGGCGGCTGATACGGCTTGACCGGGGGGCCGCCAACTTTTTCAACGAGTAATCCTGCGACGGCAAGGGCCTGATCACGCAACATGAAGACGGGCAGTCGCATTCGCGGTCCGCGGGCCAAAAGGCGATTTTCCGGATCGCGCTCGAAGGTCTCGGGGGTCATTTTTGAGGACTGGCGATACGCATGGCTGGTGACAATGAGCCGCTGCATCGTTTTGACATTCCACTCGGTTGCGATGAACTCCGTGGCCAGCCAATCGAGCAGTTCCGGATGGACAGGTTTCTCACCTTGCACGCCAAAGTCGTCGACCGTCTTGACCAGGCCCATGCCGAAAAACTGTTGCCACATTCGATTGACCGTCACCCGTGCGGTGAGCGGATGACCGGGGGAAACAAGCCAGCGGGCGAGCGCCAGCCGATTCACCGGGCCCTCATTGGCGAGCGGTGGAAGGGAATGCGGCGTGGCGGCAGTGACCGGATCTGCATGCTTGTCGTAAGCGCCTTTCACCAGGACAAACGTATCGCGCGGTTTAGGCATATCCTGCATGACCATCACGCGCGGGATGTCGCTGTTGAACTGATTTTTTTCGTCGATCGCTTTCAGAAATTTTTCGGCCGCAGCGATGTATTCGGGTTCGGTGGCTTTCAGCTTCGGAATAATTTCGCGAAAGGACGGGAGATACCGCTGCTCCGGCGGGGATTTCAGGCCGCTGGCGGTGCTACCGGAGACGTTGGCGAGCTTGGGGGAATCGATAATCGATTTGCCCTCGGGGAAGGTGAATATTTTCTTTTCCAACACGACCAGAGCGGCGGCGGTTTCTTTGACGACGGCATCGAGCGATTTTAGTTTTTCTTTTTGTGGAGCGGTGCTGAAGTCAATGATGGGTGCGGTCTGCCCGCTGCCTCCGCTGCCGTCGACGGGGGTTTGATTGAAGAATGCGGAGAGGGAGTAGTAATCTTTCTGGGCGATGGGATCGAACTTGTGATCGTGACAGCGCGCACAGCCAACGGTGAGACCGAGCCAGACGGTGGAGACGGTTTCGGTTTGATCCATGACGTAGGTGACGCGGTTTTCTTCGGGGATACTACCGCCTTCGCCGTTAATCATGTGATTGCGGCAAAAACCGGTGGCGACTTTCTGATCGACCGTGGAATTTGGGAGCAGATCACCGGCGAGTTGCTGAATGGTGAACTGGTCATAGGGCATGTTGTTATTCATGGCATTGATGGCCCAATCGCGCCAGGGCCACATGGTGCGGGTGTTGTCGCCTTGATAGCCGTTGGTGTCGGCGTAGCGGGCGGCATCGAGCCATTCCCAGACCATTCGCTCGCCGTAGCGGGGCGAGGCGAGTAGGCGATCGACCAGTTTTTCGTAAGCATTTGCAGAGGTGTCTGCCACGAACGCATCGACTTCTTTGGGAGTGGGAGGCAGGCCGGTAAGATCGAGGGTTACGCGGCGGATGAGCGCGTTTTTAGGGGCATCGGGGGAAAGGGCAATGCCTTCTTTTTCCAGTCGCGCGAGCAGGAAATAATCGATTGCGTTGATCGGCCATTGGCTATCTTTGATGACCGGCACGAGCGGACGTTGCGGCGGAACGAGTGCCCAGTGCTTGCCCCATGGTGCGCCGGCGGTGATCCAACGCTTGAGCAATTCTTTCTGCGCATCCGTCAACTTTCGATTTGAATCGGGCGGAGGCATTTGTTCATCGGGATCGGTCGAGAAAACCCGCTCGATTAATGTTCCCTCATCCGGTTTGCCAGGGACGATGGCTTTGTGATCCTGCGCTTTGGTCACGTTGCCCATTGCGCCCTCTTGCGTATCGAGGCGGAACATCGCCTTGCGGCGACCAGCATCGGGGCCGTGGCAGTGATAGCAGTTGTCGGAAAGGATCGGCTGGATATCGCGGCTGAAGTCGATCTTGGGGGTGTCTTTGATCGGCGCGGCGTGAGCGAAGCGCGCGAGGAGGGCTACGAGGGTTCCGGCGATCAGGAGTCGTTGGCGTGTTTGCATCTCAGGTATCTGTACAGAAAGGGGGTTCCGCTGTTGACACGATAGCCCGAGTTTTGCAACGAAACAAGCACTGCACTCGGTTGGAAAGAATCGTGTATACTTTTGGAAAAATATGACTGGAGATGTGCAATGAAGTTTATCGTGAATCTCGAACGTGATGAAACCGGTATGATCGTTGCGGAATGTCCGGCGATACCAGGCTGTGTATCACAAGGCAAGACCGAATCCGACGCTCTCGCCAATATTCGCGAGGCTATTGAAGGGTGTCTGGAAGCACGGCAGGCGAACGGAATGCCGTTGACGGTTTCAACCCGCGAAAGTGAAAGTTCGTTTCGGTTTGGTGCTGCGAGTTAAGGATCGCTTCGCTCTTGCTTATTTGGCCGGAGTACCGGCCAAAGTTGTGGAGTACCACAACGCATGGGCAGGATGCCCATGCCACGAAAATTCGGTCGTGACTTTTAGTTCGAGCGCTCGCTACCTCGCTGGCCGTATCAATCTGTGTTCGTCCGCCAGATTCTGCTTAAAAAATCGCATCCAGTTTTCACCCAGAAGATTGATGATCGCAGCATCTTCAAAACCGGCGTGACTGAGGGCGTCGGCGAGTTTTGGGAGATCGGCGGCGGAAGTAATTTCGGAGGGGATTTGATCTCGACCGAGACCGCCGTCCATGTCGGTTCCGAGACCGACGTGTTGGGTGTTGCCGGCCAGGTCGCAGAAGTGACTGATGTGGCGCACGACATCTTGCAGGGTGGCGCGGCGCTGGCCGTATTCGGCGGGGGGGATGAGAAACTTGTCGAAGAAATTGATGCCGATGACCCCGCCGCGCTTGATGATGGCTCGGGCCATGTCATCGCTGAGTTGGCGGTCGGTGGGCACGATGGCGCGGCAATTGGAATGCGAGGCGATGATCGGCCCTTCGGCCAGATCGAGCAGTTGCCAGAAGGATTCTTCGGCCAGGTGGGAGGTATCGTGGATGATTCCAAAACGGTCCAACTCGTAAATCATGTCGATGCCGGCGGGAGTGAGCGGGCCGGGCTGGCCGGTGCCACCGGCCATGCGGGTTTGCTTCCAGGCGAGGCCGACGATTCGCAGGCCGGCGGTGAACCACTCGGCGACGTCGGCGGGGGTGCGAAATGGATCGGCACCTTCGAGGAGGAGGATGGCATGTTGGGGACTGGGAGAAGTTTCCGGCGGACCCGCACCCTGGCCCTCCCCCGGAGTACCGGGAGAGGTAGAAATCGGGAGATCTTTTGGGCAATGGATGAAGCGCATCGCGCCGGTGGCTTGTTGTTGCTGATACCAGTGGAGTTGAGTGAGGGCGGCGGCGCGGGCTTCATCGGCATTGGTGTAACCGGGGCTGCCGTTCAATGAGGGCTCGGTGAAAATCGTGGCACATACCAGACGAACGCCGCCGGCTTTCAGATCTGGCAGACCGACGGTGGGGATTTCGGAGTCGGCGCTTTTTTGTTGGGCGGCGGGCAGAGTGACATCGCGGCCGCGCGTGACGTTGTAGGCCAGATCGAGATGGGCATCGACGATGAGCATAAAGAATTTCCAAGTTCAATCGCGCATCGCGACGAGATGACGAACGACGCTGCGGCCGAGCGCGCGGAGGTTGTAACCGCCTTCCAATGCACTGACCACTCGGCCCGCGCAATGTTTCTCGGCGACAGCGACTAATTCCCGCGTGATCATCTCAAATCCTTCTTCGCTGAGATGGACATCGGCCAGTGGATCATCAATGTGCGCGTCGAAACCGGCGGAGATCAGCAGCACTTCGGGTTGGAATGAATCCAGTTCAGGCACGACACGGGTCTCCATGACTTTGAGATAGTCGGCATCGTTTGCGCCGGGCTGGAACGTGATATTAATGGTGTACCCGCGACCTTGCGCGGTGCCGCACTCCCATTCAAAACCACTGCCGGGATAGCAGGTGCGGGGGTGTTGGTGCATGCTGATAAAAAGAGTGGAGGGATCATTTTCCAGGCAGGCTTGTGTGCCGTTACCGTGATGAACGTCGAAATCGACGATGGCAATTCTGCGGATGCCATATTGCTGCTGGAGGTATTTGGTGGCGATGGCGACGTTCGCGAAAAGGCAGAACCCCATCGGGCGATCGGGTTCGGCGTGGTGGCCGGGGGGACGAGCCGCAGAAAAAGCGCGACGGGCTTGACCGGTCATGACGGCATCGCAACAACCCAGTAGCGAGCCGAGTGATAGCAGGGCGATTTCGTAGCTGAACGGGCAGGCGGGGGTGTCGGCATCGAGCATCCCGCCGCCTTGGGCGCAGGTGTTTTTGATCGACTCGATCATCCTCGGAGTGTGGATGGTGGCGAGCCATTTTTCATCGGCGAGTTTTGGCGTGAGTTCGAGAAGCTTTGAACCACCGACGGGTTGCAGGCCGAGATCACATTCAAAATCAGCGAAGGGATTGGGTGAATCAATGAGGCCAGCTTCCCGGACGGCTTTAAAGATGGAGCGAATGCGGTCGGGCCGTTCCGGATGATTTGGACCCGTGACGTGATCGACAAATCGTGGGCTGGAGGAAAAGGCGAGCATGGGGGAAGTATACCGCGAATGTGGCGGGGCCAAACTATCGCGCTACCCCGGCGGAAAAAAATGGGGTGCGTGACGAGATCGGCGGGTATTATCCCCTCTCCCGGTACTCCGAGGGAGGGAAGGGTGGGGGTCTTTTTCGATAAATATTGAGTCGTTCAGCGATTTCCCCCCACCCCAACCCTCCCCCGGAGTACCGGGAGAGGGAGAAATCCGGTTCGCCGGAACTGTCACGCACCCAAAAAAATGCAACTCACCCTATCGCTACAGCGCGACTTTACTCAGACAGCCAAAAAATGGCCACAGAGGCACTGAGACACAGAGTGAAAAGCACAGAGAGAACCAAATATTCAAATTCTCATGTTTCCGATCTTCTCTGTGTCTTTGTGCCTCGGTGGCTATTTCTTGCCCGGCTGTTTTAAGTCGCGGTGTAATGCTAACCCTGCCTCCGGAGAACCGGAGGCAGGGGACAGGCGGCGGGATTTGAAGTAGCGCATGGCGATGGGGATCAGGAGCAGTACATTGATCGTGGCGATGACAGCCCAGGGTCGCCAGTCTTTGGCGCGGCCTGCGCCGAGAATCACATAGACCCCGATGGCAGGCATGCCGCCCCCGAATGTGCCGAGCGCCACGCTCGCGACGGTGATCGTCGTCAAGCCGAACAGGTAATTACTCAACCCGAATGGCAGCATGTGGCAAAGGCGAATGCCCATGACGACAAACAACCCGCTGTGTCCGAGTTTGTCGTTGATCCGTTGCAGCTTTTCAAAACGGGATTCATACCTTGCGCGGAACCAGTGGCCGACCAGCAGGTGGGATAGTTCAAGAGCCGCCATGGCACCTATGACGGCTCCGATCTGGCACCAGATAATGCCAAAGGCCAGTCCGAAGCAGTAACCTGCCGCGAGTTGGCAAGGCCATACCGGAAGCATTAAAAGCGTACACACGACGTACACGGCGATGAGCGAAATAGGTGTGGTGATGGGGTGGGCGGCGACCCAATCCAGAATATTTTTGCTATGTTCATTGGCCCACTGAAGCAAAGCGGTTCGATCTTTGAGCTTGTCGGCAAGCACCGAATGGCTCACTTCATAAAATGCCGCAACGATTGCGCAGACCAGCAGAGTCAACAGAATGACGCGCACTTGCGTCGGCACGTGTTTTCTGGGGGAAGGCCTGTTTTTTGAATCGATGGTTTGGTCCATGAAAGGATCGGAGAGAGGATCGGAAAACAACTATCGATTGGCGTACATCATGTTCCGCATTGCTGCCCAATAGGTCCAGAAAAGGTAGATGGCGGCCAGTATGACTTCGCCGGAGATCGCGTAAAGATAATAGGTATTGTATTGAATGTAGGCGACCGGATTGCGGTGCGACAGCCAAGCGTAGGTGCCCGTTGAAATGAGCGCGAGAAGCGCTACGGGCAGGTAGTGCGCCGCGTGATAATACAGCCCGCGCAGCACGACGGGTTGGGGAAGTCGCATTCCGCGATATCGGCCCTCAAACGCGCTCAACCCGGCGGCGAGGCGGGTAATGCCCCAAAGCGAGGTGAAGGTCACGGCGAAAATTCCGATCCACGCCAGCGCCGGAAACAGGCCGATGATCGTGTCATTGGCCATGATAGTGAACCAGTGTATCCAGCCTGCGGTGGAAAATAAGATCGAGGCGATGCCCCAGTGAATCAGGGCAAAAATCATGGCGCTTCGAAGGGGACGACGCGTCGTGGTGGTCCTGAAAAACTTGCTTGGACTGAGAACCACCTGCCGGGTTGTTCGCAGAAAACTCCCGAACCTGCGAGGGGTCGTTTCCCATTCGGCGGGGGTTCGGCCATCTTCGGTTAGACTCTCGATGACCGGTTTCCCGCACTCCGGGCATCTGGATTCCGAGGGCAACCCGTCAAGCGTGTAGCCACATCCTTCGCAAAGAACGGAAGTGACTGCGGGAACATCGGCAGCGGTGCTTGGCATGGTGTTATGGTATCGTCTTCAGCGCAGTCTGGGTACTGCCGAACCAGGATCAGAAACTGTATGACACCGAGCCGTGCTTTTCTATATCGTTCATCAATGGTAGTTGCGTGCTGCGTGACATGGATCGTTTGCGGCTGTGGCAAACGAGACGCTGATCCTGCGTTGTCTGGCCCGGCGACGCAGTCGACTGCGAACAACCTGTCGCATGGAATTTCATTGAAGATTGATGATGTGGAGGTTCTTTTTCCGAACGTCGAGTTCCATGCCTACGATACTGGCAATGGAGTTGCGGTGGATTTGTCGGCACCTCTTGCGAACGCTTCGCCGGGGAACACTTTGAATTTGGGAATGACTCTGGAAGACGTCGACGTACCGGCGAATCTTGCAGGCGCGGCGTGGAGTTTTTCGACGGATGATGAAGAGCGGGCAGACACGCTGAATGAAATCACGTTGAACGGTCGAACGGTCGTTTTGGAGCCTTCGGAGCTTCATGTGTCGTTCGCCGCCGGCGCGGGTGAGACGCTTACGATTCAGATTGAAGGGCAGTTTCGCTGGTTCGATCCACCGGACGCGGAGAAGTCGCTGAAGACAGTGGCCGTCCGTGGAAAGTTTATCGTGCCGATGCCCAAGGCGGAATGATCTCGATTATTTGGCCGAGTCGGGACGCTCGGGCGTTCCGCCGAGGGATGACTCGACCTTGTCGGCCAAGGTGACGCGCATGATCGAGCCGATGAGTGGGAATTCACGTCCTTCGACATAGGTTGCGCCCGGTAGAATTTGCTCCGGTGCCGAAACATCCGTGACGATCCAGACCCGGCGGTATCCGCGAAGCTGATGAAGCAGCGCGGTATCTGCGGTTCGATTGAGCAACGAAACGGGATTGGACAATCGGCCTGCGTAATGACTGGCGCACAGAAAATAAAAGGTGGGTTCGTGGATGGGTTCATGCTTCGTGGCAAAAACCACGACGTCGCCGGGAGCTATATGAGATCCAAGATATCCCCCGAAGTTGCGCCAATCCGTCTTGCTGGTGTGATAGGCATCTGGAATCGCCAGCAGGCACGACAAGGCAGCCAGCGCGGGGATTGCGTGTCGTAGCAAAGCCATGCGCAGCTGATTCCCGACCGAGCCGAGAATGGCATACACCGCCGGCCCGGCAAGCAGAGAATATCGCATCAGGAACAGAGCCCAGGTTCCAGAAAGCAGATCGATCAAGAGCGTCGGAAGGATGACGGCCGGCAGCCACATCGCCCACAAAAACAGATCGCGTCGGCGGCGAATGAGCAGCCAGGGAAGCAGGCAGATCACAACCGCGCCAGCGGCGGCGGTAACTTGCCAACCGGGGGGTGGTTCGTGGAGGAGTCTTGTGGGGATGAGGGCCGCGCGCATCAACGTGCGGGAGAAGTGCCCGGCTTGGCCTTCGACGAGAAAATCAGCGTCATGACCGAGATTATGCTGTTGCCGTACGATGACTGGACCCCAGACAATCGCAAACGTAAGCAAAGCCGCGCCGAGCGTGGCCAGTAGTTGCACGCGATCTCGCCCTTTCGTGCGGACTGCGATGTATACCGCCATCGCGCCGAGCGCTTCCACCGCGTAGTAGTGCGTGAAAAGAGAGATCAATGTGAGGGTGAAGATGATGATGAGTCGTCGTCGCTTAATGCCCAGCGACTCGGCGCGCAAAATCGCCCATGTTGTTGCCAGCGACCACAGGGTCAAGAGCGCGTAATGTTTTGCCTCCTGGGCAAATTCGATCTGCGGTTGGGCGATGGCCATCAGCAGGCACGCCCACAGTGCGGCGGCAGATCCATGGAGATGTTGCGTCACAAAGAAGAAGATGAAAATGGCGGTCACCGACGCAACGACGGAAAGGGAGCGAACCCCCGCCTCGGAGTAACCGAAAACGCCGCACCAACTGCGGATCATCAGATAGGCCAGCGGTGGATGCAGGTCATGATCGAGCGATCGCGGCAAAACCCACCAGGGTTTGGCATCGCGCAAGTCCGTGTAGGCGATGACGGGGTCAATCACCGTGTTGCGCGGCAATGCCAGATGCCCGTAGTTGTGGCCAAAACTGCACTCAAGACTGAAGATTTCATCCAGCCAAAAACTTTGCGCGCCCAACTGCCAGACGCGCAGGGCGGTCGCTGTAAGAAGAATCAGACTTAAGAGAACCCAAGTCCGTCGGGTAGGACTAGCTGAGGAGGCAATCATTGATTTTGTAATTGCTTCACGAGATCGGCAGCGGTGTCGGTGGGGGTTTGGTTTCTGCGGGGCGCGTTGCTCCCCGGAGCATTATTTGAGCCCGCCGGTGCCGGTACAAAAGCGCGCTGCGCGGGGAGAGTGATTTCTGTTCCACCGCGATCGACGGTTAAGGGCCAATGACCGCGATAGGCATCGACGAACAGGAAATCCCTGGCGGAGCTTTCGTCTTGAACGGTCGCGGTGTAGGGATCACCGAGGGGAATGCCCTGGATTTTGAGAATCACGTCGCCGGGCATCAGACCGAAGGCGGTGTCCATGGCGCCGCCGGTGACTACACTCTGAACGGCAAGACCTCGGAACGTTCCGTTTTTCTCGATCGGTAACAAGACGGCGGAGCTGGACGAAGGCAGGCCGTCATCACCTTTCGAGGCCACTCGGTTGAGAGTGGGTTGCACGCTTTTCTGGGCGTTGATCACTGCCTTGGTGTGCGGCAGGTAGGCTTCACTCATGATCCACGCGACGACCCCCACGGTGACCAGTACTCCGACCAGGCTAAACATTCCTCGCATAACTCACCTCGATATTAGAGTGGCGTTTCAAAAACTTTATCAGTAAAGACGTAACGGATCGTACTTTGTTTCACTCGGTCATCGGCGATCGGAGGGGCGTCGAACGGAGGCTTCCTTGTGTTTGCCACCATCTATTTTAAGCACCTTTTCCGCTTTTTTCGGATCGGCAACTTTAAAAATGCCGGTGGTATGGCCACCGGGAGCGCCGCTGGTGCAGTAAGCATAGTTGATATTGATGTGGTTTTCCCCCAGCAGCGTGGCGATATCGGCCAGGGCTCCGGGGCGGTTGGACATTTCCAGGCGAAGCACTTCGGTTTCGGTCATCGGAAGATTGAGTTGCGTCAGGCACTCGCGGGCTGCCTTGGCATCTTCGGCGACGAGCCGCAGCACACCATGCTCCTGTGAATCGACCAGCGTCATTGCGACGATGTTCACCTTGGCTTTTGCCAAAGCGCCGGTCACTTGCGCCAGCACGCCGGGTTTGTTGACGAGGAAGACGCTGAACTGAGTTTGGGTCAGGATGTTTTGCATAGGATGGCTTTTTCCGGTCCCCTCCCCCCGGAGTACAAGGGGGGAGGGGATAAGAGGTCATTTCTTTTTGCGTTTTTGGGGACGTGGGGATTCCACATTCAATGCGATTTTCAGGACCTGATCGATATTCTCGACGAAATGAAATTGGAGCGTGTTTTTTACTTCATCGGGGATCTCGGGCAGATCTTTTTGATTTCGTTTCGGGACGATCACCTGCTTGATTCCGGCGCGCTTGGCGGCGAGGGTTTTTTCTTTGAGGCCGCCGATCGGCAAAACCAGGCCGCGCAGGGTGATTTCACCGGTCATGGCCAGGTCGAATCGCACGGGTTGGTTGAGGAATAGGGATCAAAGTGCGTTGAAAATGGCAACGCCGGCAATGGGGCCATCCTTTGGGATTGCGCCGGCGGGGACGTGAATATGCACATCGCTTTCGGCGAGAAGTTTCGGATCGATGCCCAATTGTTCGGCCCGCGACCGGATCAAGCTGAATGCGGCGGTGGCGGATTCTTTCATCACGTCCCCGATTTGACCGGTCAGAATAATGCCGCCTTTCCCGGGCATTCGTGTGGCTTCGATGAAGAGGATGTCACCGCCGACGGGGGTGTAGGCCATGCCGGTGGCGACGCCGGGGACGCTGGTGCGGCTGGCCAATTCCGGTTCAAAACGAATGGGGCCGAGGAACTTGCCGACGGTCTTTTCGTCGACCACGACCTTCTCAGTTTTGCCACCGACCAGTTCGGCGGCGATTCCGCGCACGATGGAGCCGATGCTGCGTTCCAGATTGCGGACACCGGCTTCGCGCGTGTAGCTTTCGATGGTGAGTCGAAGCGCGGAGTCCTGGAATTTGACGTGCTTGAGGCCGACACCGTTGGCTTCAAGCTGGCGGGGAACGAGGTATCGTTTGGCGATATGAAGCTTGTCGTTTTGAGTGTAGCCAGGGATTTCGATGACTTCCATGCGATCGCGCAGGGGGCCGGGAACATTGTCCATCGAGTTGGCGGTGGAAATGAACAGGACTTTCGAGAGATCGAATGGCACATCCAGGTAGTGGTCGGTGAAGGTATTGTTCTGAGCAGGATCGAGCACTTCGAGCAAGGCGGATGAAGGATCGCCGCGGAAATCATTTCCAAGCTTGTCGACTTCGTCGAGCATCATGACCGGGTTGTTGGTGCCGGCCTTGCGAAGTTCGGCGATGATGCGGCCGGGCATGGAACCGATGTACGTGCGACGGTGACCGCGGATGTCGGCTTCATCCCGCACACCGCCCAGGGCGACACGAATGAACTTCCGGCCCATGGCTTCGGCGATGCTTTTTCCGAGCGAGGTTTTGCCAACACCCGGTGGGCCCAGGAAGCAGAGGATCGCGCCACCGCCTTCGGGTTTCAACTTTCGGACGGCCAGATATTCGAGGATGCGGCGTTTAACCTTTTCCAGATCGTGGTGATCGCGATCGAGGATTTTTTTCGCTTGTGCCAGGTCAAGCTTGTCGACGGTTGAGATGCTCCAGGGGAGTTCGCTGAGAATTTGCAGGTAGGTTCGGATTACGCCGTATTCGGGCGACGCGGAGGGGACGGATTCCAAGCGGCTGAGTTCGCGTTCGGCCTCCTTCATCACGAGTTCCGGAGGTTTGGCGGCGACGAGTTTTTCTCGAAGTGAATCCACTTCGCTCGAACCGTTGGGATCACCTTCACCGAGCTCCTTGCGGATCGCCTTCATCTGCTCCTGCAGGTAATAGCGACGCTGCGATTTATCGATGTTTTCCTTCACCTGGGTTTGAATTTTCGATTGCAGTTCCAGGACATCCAACTGTGTGGCAAGGCGGGCGGCGATTTGGCGCAATCGTTTTTCGATGTCGAGTTCTTCGAGCAGCTTTTGTTTGTCGACGGTATCGGCCTGAAGGTTGGCGGCTAGAAAGTCGGCCAGCGCGGCGGGCGGAACGATGCTGTTGAGGACTTGCGCGGCTTCATCCGGTGTGTTGGGAGATAACTCAATCACGCGATTGGCTTGCTGGCGGATGGAGGCAACCAGCGCTTCAAATTCTGCAGAGGGTTCAAGCACTTCCTCGAGCACTTCAATTCGACCGAGCAGGAAGGGATCGGTTTGCTCCACACCCAGTAATCGGAATCGCGTTAAACCGTGAACGATGATCGATTGATTGCCATCGGGCAGTTTGAAGAGCTTGAGAATCATGCAGGCGACTCCGACGGCGTTCAGGTCGGGGTAGTGCGGGTCTTCGGAGTCGGGGTTTTTCTGGGCGACGACGCCGATGATTTTTTCACCCGGCATGACTTCGTCGAGGAGATTTTTGCTTTTCTGCCGGCCGACGTTTAAGGGCATGACGGTGCCGGGGAAGACGACGATATTTCGGATCGGCAGGATCGGCATGAGCGTGGGGATGGTCAGCGTCTGCCCGTTACCGCCGGCGGAGCGAATGATGGTGCCGGTGGGTGTGCGTTCAATGATTTGAGATTCAGCCATGGTTTCTTTCATTTCTTCTTCGGCAATTCGATCCACAGAAGCCCGTTGCGATAGACGGCAGCGATCTCTGCACTTTCCACGTCCTGCGGAAGTTCCACTTCACGCACGAATGGGCCGTGATCGATTTCCATCAGATGAACGCGATACTTTGAAGGCGCGGATTCGGGGGAATCCTCTTTCGGCTGAGTGGGGACTTGCCGATTCCCGCGCAAGGTCAGGCATTGGCGATGGACCTGCAGGTCGATTTCTTCTTTCACGACGCCTGCAAGGTCGACACAGACGATGTAATGGCCTTCAGTCTCGTAGAGATTGACAAGGGGGGTCCAGGTTTCATTGGCGGAGAAGGCATAGAAGCCTTTTTGCATCTGGTCTATCAGCTTCCCCATTTGGTGTTTGGGAAGACCAAAAGGCGGCTCAGTGGCGGTCTCGACAGGCATGACACTCTCCGAAAAACGGGGTCGCTGGCAAGCCGAGAGGAGGGCCTTTACAAAAACCCTCGGACTTGCGTATTTGTCTATCATAAGAGTGCCCGGCATGGAGGGGAAGTGGAAAAGAAGGGCGGGTGGGAGATTGCCAAAAGTCCTAGTGACCCAGGACGATTGAACTCTTACAATCAACGCCGTGCTGGAATTGGAAATACAACAAAAGCTTGATCTCCTACGTCAACGGCTCCAGGAATGCAAATCGGTCCTGGTGGCGTATTCGGGTGGAGTAGATAGTGCGCTGGTGATGGCTGTGGCCTTCGAGCAATTAGCTGAGCGGTCGATGGCATGTATTGGCGTTTCTCCGAGTTATCCGACGCGGGAGATGCGGGATGCGGTGCGGTTGGCCGAGCAATTAAAGGTGCCATTTCGACTGGTACAGACGGAAGAGCATCTTGACGCGCGGTATGCGGCGAATCCGGGGAACCGGTGTTATTTCTGCAAATCGGAACTTCACGATCAACTGCATAAAATCGCGGTGGCGGAAGGGTGGGCTGCGGTAGCCGATGGGAATAATGCGAGCGATCCGCAAGACGATCGCCCGGGAATGCAGGCGGCGAAAGAGCGCGGGGTGAGGTCGCCGTTGCTGGAGGCGGGGATCACGAAAGACGAAGTGCGGGCGATTGCGCGGGAGTTGGGATTGCCCGTGTGGGATAAACCGGCGATGGCGTGTTTGTCCTCGCGCGTGCCGCAGGGAACTCCAATTACCCCGGCGCTTTTACGGCAGATTGAAGCGGCGGAAGATGTGCTGGTGGAACTGGGGTTCAAACAGTTTCGCGTACGGCATCATGGTGAACTGGCCCGGATTGAACTGCCGCCGGGAGATCTTGCAAAGGCGATCGAGCATCGTGAGCGGATTGTCAATGATATTCGCAAGACGGGGTATCGAATGGTGACGCTGGATCTTGCGGGGTTTCGAAGCGAGGGGTTGTATGCGGTCGGTGTGAAGACAAAGGCGGAAGTCGCGCCGAGCTAAGTGGTACCACCGATTGTTTCATTGAGTTTCGAGGATAGCGGGTGCCCGAGGTCGCGGTACTCCGAGACCTGTGGCACCCGACATCGGGCAACCTACCAACCTGAAAAGTGCTCTAATAAGCGAATTTCCCGTGCTGATGTTTCCGAGTAATTCCCTTGCGCTTGATGGAAACGCACGTCAAAACTCTTCAGATCTGTTCGGGTTTGTATCGCCGGTCGACTTCTCGTTCCCGTGAAAATCCAACAAGCTCCAAAGATTTTCGATCGATTCAAATACAATCTCCGTCCCAAGCTCATGGTCCCAAAAGTATAGAGTAGGTTCGTTAGCCCGCACGAAGTAGTAGTTCCCAAAGTCATCGGACGCAAAGATAAACGCGTCCGCTCCGGTCTGTGTTTCGTAGATTCTTTTTTGGTTGGATTCCCGATCTGCCGCCATGAATTCGGCGATGGCGAATTCTCCCTCCTTTACCTTAAAAATTGCCGGGAGGGTGAGGGTCGCAAGGCGGCCAGTCCGATACGCCTCTCTAAGCGACTTCGGCAAGATACCACCCAGCGAGCGCTCCAACTCTTCGATCTGATCCGTCGAAGTTAAGATCGACGATTTGCTCAGATGACCATTGGAAAAGCTGCTTTTCAAACGATGCCACCAAATGACGTACCAAATTAGCAATGCAATGACCGCGAGGCTGACCAACATAACGTATTTCAGTTCATGACTTGGCATCTATTCGCTCGACTGTAGACGCTATTTCGAAAGGTAAACCAATCCAATTGCTCATGTCCTACTTTCTGGGTCTACCTCTCGCCACGGGTAGCGCGGTCCACGGATCTTCCGGCCAGGAGTGCTTGGGGTATCTGACGCGCAGATCTTTTCGCACTTGAAAATAGGTCGTTGACCAGAAGCTCCGCAAATCATCGGTGATTTGTACGGGCCGGTAATTCGGTCCCAGTAAATGCAGCACGATGGCGACTCTACCGCCGGCGATACGGGGGGTATCGGTCCAACCGAATAGCTCTTGAAGGCGGACGGCCAGCACGGGGGTTTGGCCAACTGAATAGGTGACGCGAATCCGGTTGCCGGTGGGGACTTCGATGGAATCTGGCGCGTGTTCTTCAATTAGACGATCGAGAGGCCAGTGAAGTTGACTCATCAACAGGGCGGGTAACGGAAGGGCCTTGACTTCGTCAAGTGTTCGTTTTCCAACGCATGCGTCGGCAAGGATCTGGCCGAGGTCTGCATCCTCCAACTTAGGCCAGGGATGCTCGGGCATTTTTTCACGGAGCAGATGGAGACGGGCAAGGACTGCAGCGGCGGTTTCATCGGCATGGAAAAGTTGAGCGGCCTGCGGACGGACGACATTGGCCAGGGCGGTCGCGGCGAGCGCGGGATCAACGGCGGCGTGGCGGTCCTCGTGCAACAGAAGATCGCGATAGGACAGGCTTGTGCGACCGACGACGCGGCCACGCGATTCATCGAAGACCACTCCTTTTTCGTGCCGCATTTCGTAAGGGAATATTTCTTGAAGCCATGAAATGTGGATTTCGCTGGCGACGCGCACGAGGGCTTCGCGGGTCTTGCTTCGTTCATCGTGACGGGCATCGAGCGCGAGAAAAAACTCGGCTTTCGTGACGGCCGACTCGGGGGCGAGGCGAACCCCACCACCGCCGACAATCGCGGCGCGATCGGTATCGCCGCGACGGCGGCATACGCGGTCGGGGTAGGCCAGAAGCGGGAGCTTCAGCAGCGCGTCTTCGACGGGGCCGTTTGGTTTGCCTTCCGGGAGACGGCGACCGATACGGAGCAAATCGTCCCGCGCTTGCGCGACTTGACGGGCCGCGATCGGGTCAATTCCGCGATCGCGAAGGGATGGATGGAAACGATCGGCTTCGGCTCGCGCGAAGAGATCCATTCGTAAAAGCAGATCGGAAGGCCCTTGCGTTTTAGGTTGGCGCGGGCCGCCGGAATATTCTTCGCGGGCAATATCGCGCTCGGAGAGGAGCGCCGCGAGGGTGGCTCCCTCGGCCAGCAGGCCTTCATCCGCAGCGGCCAGCAACAATCTGGCGAGCCGGGGATGCACGGGCAACTGCATTAATTGTTTCCCGAGCGGGGTTATTTTTCCGCCTACTTCGGCTGTCAGAGCGCCGAGCATTTCGAGCAGTACCTCGGCAGATGCCAGCGTTTCTTCGGCGGGCGATTCATACCAACCGAATTGCCGGGGATCGGTTTGCCCCCAGGCATGAAGTGACAAAACCGTGGCACAGAGATCAACCCGGCGAACTTCTGGAAGATCGAATGCGGGCAGGGTTTTGTTTTCGCGTTCGGACCAGAGCCTGATGCATCTTCCCGGCGCGGTGCGGCCAGCGCGACCGGCGCGTTGGGTGGCAGACGCCTGGCTGATGCGTTTCAGTTCCAGTTTGTCCAGGCCGCGACGCGGATCGTAACCGGCAACGCGGGCGAGCCCACCGTCGATGACCGTGCGCACGCCGTCGATGGTGAGGGATGTCTCGGCGATGTTCGTCGCCAGAATAATTTTGCGGCGATGGGAAGGGCGGAGCGCAAGGGATTGGTCTTCGGCGGGCAGGCTTCCGTGCAGCGGCAGCACGAGCAGATCTTCGCGTTCGGCGAGTGTTTCAAGGCGATGCATCGTGCGACGAATTTCTTCGGCTCCGGGTAGGAAGACGAGAATGTCTCCGGAATCTTCGCCAAGTGATGAAGTGATTGCGTCAACGATGCGCTCGGGGAGTGAATCCTGTGGACGCACGGTGGGAGTTCCGCGATAGGAAATTTCCACCGGGTAGGCGCGGCCTTCCGTGCGAACAACGGGGCAACCGCCGAGAAATTTGGCCACCGGTTCGGCTTCAAGCGTGGCGGACATGACGATCAGAATCAGGTCATCGCGAACGGACTGCTGGATCTCGCGAAGGTACGCGATGGCCATGTCGGTATGCAGGCTGCGCTCGTGAAACTCGTCGAGAATCACCGCGCCGATCCCGGGGAGAAACGGATCATCGAGCAATTGGCGGGTGAGAATTCCTTCGGTCAGCACGCGAATTCGGCTGGCATCACTCAGCTTCCGATCGAACCGAACGTGATAGCCGACTTCGCGGCCGAGTTCCCACTGGTTTTCTTCAGCGATACGGGCCGCCGATGCGCGGGCCGCTACTCGCCGGGGTTGCAACATGACGAGGTTGGGATGTTCTTTGGAAAGTAGTCCGGCCCGAATCATCGCCGGTGGCACGCGCGTGGTCTTGCCCGCGCCCGGTGGGGCCACCAGGACAAGGGCGCGCGATGCTCGAAGTTGATTTACGATCTCCGGGAGCGAGGCATCGATCGGCAGAGAGGTCATGCTGGCCTGGCTCCATACAATAAAAATTTAGCCACAGATCAAAACAGATTAGCACAGATCGAAGACACAGATAAGAATTTGAATTTGGATTTATCCGTGTAAATCGGTGCCCCATCCGGGGCTAAATTCTTTTCGCGTCTTGAACAATTCCCGCTCATATAGAGAATGCGCGCATGTTCATTCATCAAGTTTGTTTTTGGTTGAAGCCCGGGACTCCGGGCGCGGCGACGGAGCAGTTGATTGCGGATTGTCTGAAGTATTTGGGGGGTGTGCCGACAGTACGGCAACTGTGGGCAGGCCCACCCGCGATGACGCCGCGCGAAGTGGTCGACAATTCTTATCAGGTCGGGCTGGTGGTCATCATGGACGATGTCGCCGGACATGATGTGTATCAAACCCATCCGCTTCATCTTGAGTTTATTGAACGGAACAAGGCGCACTGGGAAAAAGTGCGTATTCTCGATTTCCTCGGTTGAAGTTCATCGACGTTTTCGACGGCAGAGCAGCAACGCCGCACCCGCCAGCGCAAGCGCGCTGGCCGGTTCGGGGGTGGGTGTAATTTCCACGAGCAGCACCTGATCGGGAACGTTTAAGTTCAATTGCAAACCGGCTCCAAACGTGGCGATGGGGTTGATGGAGCCGTCGGGAAGATACGTTGCGGCGCTGGCGAAACCGTCCGCCAAAGTCAGCGTCACCGGCAGATCCGGGTTGATTAAATCCGTACTCGTCGGGTTGTCATACACGGACACATTCTGCCAGAGCGCAAGCCAAAACGTGCCGTCACTCTTCTGGAGTAGAACCTGCTTGAGATTCGCGTTGCCGCCGGTGAGTGTGTAATCCAGTGTCGAAGGAGTAAATGAAGAACCTGGGTCTTTCAGCAGATGAATGAGGTTCTTTACGCTTGTGGCGGCAGGTTTATCGGTGAAGTCGTTGTTGAGCAGGCCGAGATTGTATTCGGGGTTCTGGTGCGTCACATCCAGCGTGTTGTCGATCAACTCGTACAAAAACGTTCGTTGAATTCCCTGGCGGAAATATTCCATCAACAAGCGGGGGAAATATTTTCCGCCCGCGGCGAGCGAAACGTCGTTGGTATTGGTCATCAAGCCGGCATGCGACTGATAACCGGTCTCCGTGGCGACGACCGGTTTAGGGCCTGAGATAACGGCGGCGTTGCTCAGTTTGTTGGCCAACAGGTTCGTTTCAGGATGGGCGTTCGGGTAGGAGTGGATATTCCCAAGGTCCACGTACGCCGTGTGATCACCAATCAATGCCAGTCGTTCAGCCCATTCCGGTGAAGGGGCGATGATGGGATACTGCGAGAGTTTGGGATCGGCACGAATCTGCTGGGCCATGGCGACAGTCCAGTTGTGAATCGTGGTTTGCCAGTTGGGATCGGAAGGCGCGTCGCCCATCTGGTCGGCTTCGTTGGCACCTTCCATATAGACGATACCCTTGAGCGCCTTGGCGGAAGCCAGGACGCTGGGCAGTAGTGATTGGTCAAGCAAGTAACCGGGGGCGCGACCGTCCACCAGTACATCCACTTTTGCGCCGGTGGCATCGTATAAGCTGTTGAGGCGGTCGGTTGCATTGGGAATGTCGCGGACGTATCGAATCCCCAGATCACCGATAGCCGTTGTAACGGCCGACCAGTTGTCATAGGCGGTGCCGACCGGCCAAAACAGGTGGCTTGAATGGACGTTCACGCCGATCGTATCCACGAAACCATCCGAGGACCGTGCCACGACCGGCGCGGCTTGCGACGGTGATGTTGTCGGCAACATCAAGCTCAACGCGGCGATGACCGCCGTGACGACTGGGGAAATATGCTTCATCATCTGATGCCCTTCCGCTGCGTGAGATTTCGATCAGTCTTTTGCCCAGAAATCGATGACCATCACGTCGGCCATCACCGGACCCAATACGCCGCCGAAGGCTTTGTGTTCCGGATGAGTCAAATAAGTATCGCGGTCTTTTTCAGTCGCGAAAGTGAGCACGAAGCAGTGCGTAAAGCCTTTGTCGTGATGCTCGGGGCTCACATTGGTGCCCCAATGGAGCGAGGTGATTCCGGGAATCTTTGTCTTAAGCCCGACGAATGCGGTCTCGACGGCTTTAATTTGTTCCGGGCTGGTCCCTTCTTTTAGCTTCAATGATACAACATGATAGAGAGCCTTGCCGTCCGTTGTGGCAGGCTCGGCGGCGAGTATGGAAAATGACGTGGCCAGAAAAAGCAGGGCAGTGGCGATGAGTGTGGATTGGTGCATCGCCGGAGTGTCGCTTGTTTTCGGTTGCGGATCAAGCATTATCTTTACACGGAATTACACAGGAGCAACATGATTGGTGATTTAAAGGGACGAGTGGCATTGGTGACCGGGGCTTCGCGTGGCTTGGGTGCCGCGATAGCCCAGGGTTTGGCCGCCCGAGGGGCCAAAGTGGCGATCAACTACTTCGGCAGTGCGGTCAAAGCGGCTGCGCTGGTTGAAACGATTAAAAGCTCTGGGGGGATGGCAGCGGCCTTCCAAGGCGATGTGCGCGAGGAACTTGATATTGAAAAGATGGTGCGAGGCATCACCAGCTTGCTCGGCCCGATCGACATTCTCGTCGCCAACGGGACCGGACCGCAGCCGATGATTAAGCTGGAGGATCTGACTTGGCGCGACTGCCTGAATCAGCTCGAATTCTTCGTCAAAAGCCCCTTGCTGCTGACCCAGGCCGTCGTTCCGCACATGAAGAAAAATAGATGGGGTCGCATCATTATGATCGGGTCCGAAGTGTTTGAAAGAGGCATTCCGGAGTTTGCGAATTACGTTTCGGCCAAAGGCGCGCAACTTGGTTTGACTCGGTCATGGGCCAACGAATTGGCACCGCATGGCATTACGGTGAATCTGGTAGCACCGGGTTGGATTCCAACCGAACGGCATGAGGGGGACTCGCAGGAATCCAAAGACGCGTATGCCGCCGGAGTGCCGATGAAGCATATGGGCGAACCGAAGGATATTGCCGGGGCGGTGGCATTTTTGGCTTCTGACGATGCGAAGTTTATGACCGGTCAGAAGTTGTCGGTCAACGGCGGGCTGACGGTCTCGTAATCAGTAATATGACGATGGATGTTGCACGATACAAACTGACCCTTGAAACACGCGCGGCAAAAGTCCGGCCTACATTCTTGCTCGTGATTCTTGCCATCCTGCCGCTCCTGCCGACGGTCAACGTCATGGCGGGTGACGAGGCCTCCCTTCAGTTTTTTGAATCGAAAATACGTCCGATCCTTTCCGATAAATGTTACTCCTGCCATTCGGCTTCGGCGAAAAAACTAAAGGGAGAGCTTTATCTCGATAGCCGTGAGGGGGCTCTAAAAGGTGGGGAAAGCGGTGTCGCGATCGTGCCGGGTCATCCGGAACAGAGCAAATTGATCGAAGCGATCGACTATAAAAATGTCGATCTGCAGATGCCGCCAAAAGATAAGTTGCCCGAGGCCCAGATCGCCGATCTGACGGCTTGGATAAAAATGGGCGCGCCCTGGCCGAAAGAAACCGGTACGACCAGTGCATCGGCCAAAGGAGGATTCGATCTCCAGCAGCGAAAGGCTTCGCACTGGGCCTGGCAACCGATCAAGAATTCTCCGCCGCCGGCGGTGAAAAACGATGCCTGGGCAAAGGATGGAATTGATCGGTTCATTCTCGCAGGGCTTGAAGGCAGGGGATTGAATCCCGCACCCGATGTCGATCGGCGATCGCTGATTCGACGCGCCTATTTTGATTTGATCGGGCTGCCACCGTCGCCTGCCGAAGTGGATGGTTTTTTGGCCGATACGGACGGCGATGCGTTTGCCAAAGTAGTGGATCATCTTTTGACGTCAGAGCATTTTGGGGAACGATGGGCGCGGCACTGGATGGATGTGGCGCGCTACGCCGAAAGCTACGGCCATGAGTTTGATCCTCTGATTGCCAATGCCTGGCAGTACCGCGATTATTTGATTCGAGCGCTCAATGCGGATGTGCCTTACGATCAGTTTGTGACCGAGCAGATTGCCGGTGATCTAATGGCCACGCCGCGTCTGCATCCTACGGAACATTACAACGAATCGATCATCGGCACAGGATTCTGGTGGCTGTGCGAACAGGTGCATTCGCCGGTGGAAGTGATGCAGCATCAGGCTGATCGAATTGACAATCAGGTCGACACGATGGGCAAGGCATTTCTCGGGCTTACCCTGGGATGCGCGCGTTGCCACGATCATAAATTCGATGCGATTTCGACGAAGGATGTTTACGCGCTGTGGGGATTTGTCGAGAGCTCGCGCCGGCAAGATGCGTTTTTGGATCCGAAGGGTCGCATTCATGCCGCTGCCGTGGAAATGCAAAAAGCCCGCGCGCAGGGGAATGCGGTATTTGTATCCGGTCTGAGTTCTGCAAGCGTCACCTCAGGTGAAATGATTTCTCGGTACTTGCTTGCCGCACGGGCAATGAAAGAACCGCACGCATCGGCTGAGGTCATCGCCAAAAAGTTTGACCTGGACGCCGCCCGCTTGGCGCGTTGGGTCGCCGCTTTGGCCGATCGAGCGACGCTTAACCGTTTGCACCCGATGTCTCACTGGACGGCGTTCATCGGGGATGCACCCTTGAATTTCGTTTCGTATCGGGAAAAGCACTTTTCCATGCTCACCGAAACGAAACGCGCGGCCGCAAAGGAATCGGCCGAGACGGTGGTTTTCAAAAATTTTTCAGACGGCAATTACGAGGGTTGGTATATCACCGGCGAGGCGTTTGGCCCGTTGCCGTCGCATGTCGGTGAGTGGGATTCGACAAGCACACATCCGCGCGTGATGGAACTGGCGGCGGCGCACAGTGGGCTGCTCGGCAACCGGCTTAAAGGCGCGTTGCGATCGCCGGATTTCACGATACAGCACGATACCATCCTCTATCGCGCCGCCGGGAAAGGGGGGCAGATCCGTTTGATCGTCGACGGATTCACGATGGATGTTTACAACAAGCTTTTGTTCGCCGGGCACGAGTTTAAGGTGAACCAGGATCAATTCGGCTGGATTCCACAAACGCAGGATGTCGCTCGTTATATCGGGCATCGCGCCCACATTGAACTCATTGACGATGGTGACGGTTGGCTCGCCGTGGAACAAATTCGCTTTGCAAACCGAAAGTCGAGTGTGCCTGAATCTCCAAATACGATGAGCGAGGCGATGTTTGCAAACAGCGGCATCACTTCCGCCGAAACATTCGCCGCCGCCTTCGGGACAGGCTGGAATGAATCTGTGGAAAGCTTAAGGAATAGGACCGTAACCACCGCTCAGGCCCAATGGATCAACTGGCTTCTGGGTCATCAACTGGTGGAACTGAATGACGGTTCAGCCGCGACGTCTTTGGAAGCGATCAAGCAGACGATGGCGTCGATTGACCGAACCGTGCCCGAGCCGATACGGGTTGTCGCGATGGCAGACGGTGACGGTGTCGACGAGCACGTTTACATTCGCGGCAGCTATAAAAATCCCGGTGAAGTTGCGCCGCGCCGATTCCTCGAAGCCATCGCAGGCTCCGATCAACCTCCGGTTGGGAAGCGTTCCGGACGGCTGGAATTGGCCAGGCGAATGATATCACCATCTGATCCGCTGCTCCCCCGCGTGATGGTGAACCGGATTTGGCATCACCTGTTTGGCCGCGGGATTGTGGCGTCGACGGATAATTTCGGTTTGCTCGGCTCGCCGCCGACGCACCCGGAATTGCTCGACTTCATGAGTGTCCGGTTTGTTCAGGAAGGGTGGTCCGTCAAGCGCGCCATCCGCCAGATGATGCTTTCGCACACTTATCAAATGGCCAGCAATGCGACCGATGCGAAGGCCGAGGAAGCCGACCCGCAAAATCTGTTGCTCCATCGCGCCAACGCACGGCGATTGGAAGGCGAGGTCATTCGCGATCAAATCCTTTCGATTTCAGGGCGATTGGATCGCACGATGTATGGCGTCTCGATCGACGTGCATTTGACGCCGTTCATGAACGGTCGGGGAAAGCCCGGAGTGGATGGCCCTCTGGATGGGGCCGGCCGGCGGAGTCTCTATACGATCGTGCGACGAAATTTCCTGCCGCCGATGATGCTGGCATTCGATACGCCGATTCCGTTTAGTGCCATGGGACGCCGAACCGTTTCAAATGTACCGGCGCAAGCACTGATTCTGATGAATGATCCGTTCGTGATTCAGCAGGCAGAATTGTGGGCCAAACGCGTGTTAAAGGAAAAGGAATTGACGCCGGAGCAGCGGATTACAACGATGTATGTGACGGCCTTCGCGAGGCCGCCGCGCGACAATGAATTGGCTGCTGGGATTCAGTTTATTGAATTGCAGGGGGAATCGCTTGCGATACCGGTGAATCAGCGGAAGACAGATCCTCGCGTGTGGACAGACTATGCGCACGTGCTGATGAATCTGAAGGAATTTGTGTTTTTGAATTGAACGGGGCGCAGTGGTTTTTCCGATCCCCTCCCCCCATGTACCCATGGGGGGAGGGTTAGGGTGAGGGGTCTTTGGGTCCGCCGAAAAACTATTGCAATCGAAAGCTATTTGACGGGTTGCGCCACCCCTCACTCTAACACTACATCGCGACTTAAAATATTCGGGCAAAAAATGGCCACTGAGGCACAAAGACACAGAGAAGATCATAAAGATGAGAATGTGAAGAGTTGGTTCACTCTGTGTCTCTGAGCCTCTGTGGCTATTTTCCGACTGTGTGAGTCAAGCCGCGCTGTAGTGCTAACCCTCCCCCCGGGTTACTTGGGAAAGGGAACAACGCGATTACTTCTTCTATTTTACTGAGTGGCGAGACATCGTTCGATTCTGGCAAGGGTGCTGGGTTTTCCGAGAAATTCCAGGCTTTGAAAGATCGGCGGGCTGATCGTGCCGCCGCTTAGAGCAACGCGGAGGGGCTGGGCGATGTTATTCAGTTTGAGCTGTTTGGCAGTCACGAATTCGTTGACGGTGGCTTCCAGTTTTTCGGCGGTCCAATCGGTGATGGGGTTGAGCAATTCGAGCAGATTCTTCAAGGTCGCAAATCCTTCGCCGTTATTTTTCTTGAGAATCTTTTCGACTGAAACAGGATCGTAGGTGATCTGGTCATCGCGCAGAAAGAGGAATCGGGATTTTTCTTCGACTTCGCGAAGGACACGGAAGCCGGCTTTCATGCTGAGCAGTTTGGCGAGCGCGGCGTCATCCGCGCCGTTGATGGGGGAGTCGGGGTTGGCTGCAAGAAAATCTTTAAACGCCTTCAGCAATCGTTCGGGGGATGCGGTGGCGCAGGCGTCGGTGTTAAACGAGAGAAGCTTCTCGCGATTGAATTTTGCGTTGGCTTTACCGATGCCATCAAGGGTGAAGACTTCAACGAGCTCGGCCATGGTCATGTGCTCGCGATCACCCCCGGGGTTCCAGCCGAGCAGGGCCAGGAAGTTATTGAGGGATTCGGGCAGGTAGCCGGATTTGCGGAAATCGTGAACCATGATTTCGGGCAGGTCGAATTCCTTGAGGCCGATGATTTTCATGACCTTGGGTTGTTCGGAAAGGTCGAGCTGGGTCTTGTCGTTTTTCAGCCATGTTTCGAGGCGGTCTACGGCTAAGCCGCAAGCGGCTGCCAAGTCGGGGAGCGTTTTCTTAGAGGATTTGATCCACTCGTGCGTGCGCTGGCGGATTTTTCGATCGCGATCGCGCTTGGAGAGCTTTTCGCCGGTTTCGGGTGCCAGAATAACGGGCAAGTGCGCGTAGATCGGACGTTGGTATCCCAATGCCTGCTGCAGCGCGATGTGGTTGACGGTGTTGAGCAGATGTTCCTGGCCGCGCAGAACGTGGGTGATGCCCATGTCGGCATCGTCAACGACAACGGCGAAGTGATAGGTGGGCATCCCATCGCTTTTGCGAATGACAAAGTCCTGCACCTGATTGGCAGCCACGCCCTGCGAAGCGCCGAGCACGGCGTCATCGAATTGATAATCCTGCACCGGCATCGCAAAGCGCACGACATGCGGGCGACCTTCAGCTTCAAACTGGCGGCACTGCTCATCGGTCAACACCGGGCGTTTGTAGACATAATTGCGTTTGGACTTTTCGGCCTGCGCTCGAAACGCCGCGAGCTCTTCGGTGGTTTCGTAGGCTTTGTAGGCTAAGCCGCGAGCGATCAGATCATTGATAAGACGGTTGTAGATATCGAGGCGTTTGGATTGGAAGATCAGTTCCGGGTTATCCCAATTGAGGCCGAGCCATTTGAGGTCTTCCAAGAGTTGGTGAACCGCCTGCTCGGTGGAGCGGGCGAGATCCGTGTCTTCGATTCGGAGCAAAAATCGCCCGCCCGTGTGCCGCGCCAGCAGCCAGTTGAATAGAGCGGTGCGCGCTCCACCCACGTGAAGGTAGCCGGTGGGAGAAGGGGCAAAGCGGGTGATGATCGTCTGCTTCTGAGAAGTCGGAGTCATGACGGCGATTATGGGAAGCAGAGCCGTGAATGCAACGAAGCGTGAAGTCATCACGGCAAAGTTCAAGCACATTGTCTGTATTTTTATGGAAGCGTTCCTGTCCTGCGAAGCTCCCGGCATGGGGTCGGTCGATTTGCCTGCCGTCGCGGCAGCGCGCACGAGGCCCTGGTGGTAACGCGTTCGGTGGGCTGCTGAAAGCGCTGGGTGGGAACCGGAAAAAGAAGGATCAGAAAGGAGTTTGATTTAGCGGGATTTTACGCGGTCGATGGAACAAAATGGAACAAAATGGAACAAAATGGAACAGTTTTGGGGGTGTCTCAAAATACAAATGGTTGCGGTTATTGGGGCGTGCGGCTGGATTTGTCCCAGGTTTGTGCCGAGAAGCGGGGGGTCTCTTCGGCATTTTGTTGCCGAGCCAGTTTTCAGGGTGGGAAAGGAAAAGGGGACATGATTAGATGTTCATATGGGGGGCCGTCCCCGTTTGTGGCTAAGCCCTTCACGTTCCCCATTCCGTGCTCATTAGTTTCATATTTACAAACTCTACCGAAGGAAAAATTTTATATTTTTTATCATATGGTGTACTAAAATATAAACAGAACATTTCGTCATCGAATACTTCTATCTGTTCCAAGGTAAATTGAGCCCGAGAAAAAACAAAATGTCGAACTTTAATAGGAGGTTTGTTGATCGAATTGACTGCGTCTTCAACGAATTGAGTGAGGCCTTCGTCGACCAGTTTAAAGAGAGATACTTGCGCTTTTGAGGGTTTCGCTCCCGGACCGTGAAGAAGAATCGCTTGAGTTCCCCATAACCTTTTCGGTGTCCATTGATCATCGTGTGAATTGTACTCACCCAATTCAGGATCGCTCTGGACTAAATGAAATGGGCTCCGATCGGCCGACTTTGTCAAGACGGTTGTGTTTTTCATAGCTCTCCCTGATTCAATTTAGCTGCGATCAGTATTGCAGGGTCCGTTGGTACTCCTGCGGACCATTCGCCGCCCGTAAGTGGTAGGGGGTTGTATGAGGATCGGAACCGGTTTGTTTCATCGACGTTGCAGAGGTTTGTGTCGCAGGATCCGGCGGGGTATGTCGATGGCGCGAATTTGCAGCAATTTGTAAAGAGCAATCCGACTGATCGCCTTGACCCTTCAGGTCTAAGCGAACTCGATTTGTCTTACGACACGGCTCCTGATCATACGGTTTTCGACCGGTTTAATGGCAGTGGATCTAATTTCAGCGATCCCAATGCAATCATCGCAGATATAAACCGCCGAATTGGTGGGAAATTCGACAGAAAAGGGAAATGTGGCGATTGCGTCAAAAAAATTAAAATTGGAGGTCATGGCTCGTCGGGCGAGATAAACTTGGGAAGTATTGATGGGATGAATTCTAAGGGGATTGTAATTAGCAATTTATCACTAGAGCCTCTTGCAAAACCCCCCGAAGATTGGCGGACCGCCCGCCCTCACGTCTTCAGAGAGCCTGCCTGAGATTGATTGAAAGTGTACCGCGCTTTGCTCAATCTGTCCAGTG
>JBBRMF010000032.1:0-29448 GCA_038230975.1 Tepidisphaerales bacterium | reverse complement strand
TGCAGGTGAATCATTGGCAATATGACGCTAATTTCCCTTACCTTACTACACCCAACCGGCTCTATCTGTCGGCCGATGGGGGTACAACATGGCACGAGCGAGATTTTAACGAGAGCTTGGATGGGTGGACTGACCTCGTTACTATTCCAACAAATCCACCAACCTACCGCCGTGTATCTCGCCCTGACTCGAGTCTGGCTTTTGACCCCTCGGGCAATCTTTATGTGATGGCACTTAGTGAAGCTTCATCGTTACTCCTTGATCGGCTTACTGTCGCGAACATCGGGATTGTAACCTCCGGTGGAACGCTGGGACAACTACCTGCAAGTGACACGACTACCTTTGGTGATGGGAGTCATGGCCCTTCCCTTGCTGTTGGCAGAGATCCCACAGACGCGAATAAAACGGCGATATACGTCTTCGATGGCACCGGTGGGAAGCTCTATGGTTGGCATGGATCGAGCAGCGACTCAATTCGTTACACCGGCATTCCCGGTGCAAACCCGTGGACGAGTATTTCCACTCAGATAAGTCAATTACCACCGGCGGTAGTTGGGCCCAATGGCACTCTGTACGCGATGCCTGGCGACACTCTGTATTCCCTACCAAATTTTTGGGCTGGCCCGATTTCTTCGATCGCTATGCAGCCGGTTGCCACTATCCCGAATGATGGGCATTCTATCGGGGCCAACACCTTTGGAGCGAGTCTTGCCGTGGACTCTTCAAACGGAACGATTTTTTTTGCAAATGAGGAGAATAAGTTCGGAGTAACTACTGCCGATGAAGTGCTGGTGAGGCAGATCACGGTTACGCCTGGCGTGCAGGCCGTTTGGTCCGCGCCGGCGGCGGTAGATGGAACGATAGGACTTCAAAAACTTCCAAGTATTGCCGTCGACCCGGTGACCCATGCTGCAAGCGTTCTGTATTTTACAACCGATGGGAATGCAGCGGGTGACACGACGAGCTTGTGGCCGCGAATGGCGACTCAGTCCGCAGTGACGGGGGGATGGATACATCTCAATCTAACTGCAACTGCACTACCGTCACTTGACGATAGGAGCGGGCCGAATCATGCCAACTACACTGGGATTGCAGTGAACAATGGTCAGGCGACGGCGGCCTGGTCTGGGAAGGATAGTAGCGTAAACGTTGTAGGGAATTTTCCGTTCTTCGCTAACGCGGAGAACGTGAGCATACAGAATTCAACGGACTACGTGTTGAATGTGAGCGCACCCGCAAATGTGGCCGTGACTTTGAAGCATCCGGTGGGCAGTCCAATATCGGTGAGCTTCGATGGCGTGGCGCAAACCTACGATACGTCCAAGACAATCGGACAGATTGTAGTGTCCGCATCGTCGCTCATCATTGATGATACGGTCGGCAAAGTTCTGCCTCGATTGGGTGGAACATTTACTCCGATAGCAGGGTCCGCCCCCTCGCTTAAGATTATTTCCGGTGATACGCAAACCAGCAGCCAATACTTGCCCGGTGTCATTTTCACGGATGGAGTTACGTTGGGGACAGGAACCCTGAATAGTCTGGAAATGGACGGCGGGTTGAGTAATTTTATTTTTGACGATGCGGTTCCGACCGTTCCCAATTTTAAATTCGTGGGGCGCTCGGGAGCCGACTCATTGATCGTGGATGCCAGTTCCGGAGCCGTAAATAGTGTTACGACTTTTAATTTCACCACCACGGGTACTAACAACAATCTAGTCGTGTTGGGCTCGAGCAGCAACGATCAATATACTCTGGCGGTGGGCCACTTAAACTTCGACAGCGCGACAATCAATTTTGCGACCGCCTCAATGGCAAGTGTAGGCATTTTGGACAACACCAATAACAACATACTCATTGACATGTCGAACGGAAATCCAATCCCGTCGAACATTCCTTCTACTAATCCCTCATTTTTCGATATTCTTCCTAGTCTGCCCACATCGCCGTCTCTATTGTCGGTGAATGTGACCCTTGGCGGAACGGACCAGGCACTAAATATTTCGAGCAATGGAGGAACTGGAACGTATTTCTTGAACATTATTCCGGCTAATCAGATGCGTTTCCTCCCGCAATCCCAATTCACGCTCACAATGATTGGAGATCGCAATAGGGTCATCGATACCAATGCCCCTCTGACTTATTATGGGGGAACCGGCAAGCATTCCATTTCAGCGCGCGGTACCGCGCAAATCCTTGTTAATTCTCCAAGCTTGCTCGGATCATTGACGGAGTCTGGAACCGCGAAAATCGAGTTTTCGAGCAGTTCGGGCTCTTCGACCATTGATAACGTCAATGCGGGTGCGGGTACTGGCACTCAGTTCGTAGTGGATGCCGGCGCCGTCGTGAATATCACTGGCAATTATGTCACTGGCAACACAGCGGTAACTGCCTCGACCGCTGATGCGCTGACGGTGAACGGTCGTCTTAACATGTCCTCACTGGTTATAGGCCCATCGCTAACCGTCAACGCACTAACGATTGGGGCGAGCGGGCTACTCGACCTCGGCAAAAGCTTCCTCTATGTCGACAACACGGGTACTCCGTTTCCTTTGATTCATACGTACATCAATTCCGGATATCACATCAACCGCGCCACCGGTTACGGCGACTACAACGGCGTTACCGGCATTACCAGCTTTGATGTCAAAGCGCACACCGACCACTTGAGCATCGGCTACTACAACGGGGCCTTGCAAGATCCAAACAACCCGGACTACATCGGTCAAAAACTTGGGCCCAATTCCGACTCCGGAAATGGCACTGGTATTCCACTCAACCAGATTCTCATCCGCCCAACACTGACCGGCGATTTGAACGGAGATGGCGTGGACAATTCCTACGACAGCAACCTGTTTAACACGTTTGGCCTGTTCAGCCAGCCCACCAACCTCGGTTATCAGGCGGGTGACTTGAACGGCGATGGCGTGGTCGATTCCAAAGACGTCAATATTTTCAACTCTTCCGGCAACTACAACAACGGCGTGTACGCCTGATCCACAATCGAATGGGGTGTACGAGAGCAGGCAGGTTGGCGAGAAAAACCCCTCACCCTAAATCCTCCCCCTGGAGTACCGGGGGGAGGGGACGGACTTCGCTGACTTCGTAGCACAATTTTGATGTCGTTCTGAAAATTGGTGGGCGAGTACTTCCCCTCTACAACTCCCGTATGAATCCGATCTGCGGATTGCCCACGCAAAGTGCGAACACCTCGTCACCGCCCAGGAAATGCGCGCTTTCAGGGACCGCGCAATCTCGGTGCCCATCTTGAAGATCTCCGCTTTCCTCGTTTGTGGCATCGGACATTCGTTTGCTTCAAAAAATCCTCGCGCCGGTTTTTGACTGGCACTATCTTCGCTATGTCGTATCCCGTAGCCGTCGTGAAGACGGTTGATGGATGACCAAAAGGGTCATCAATAAAATTGAGCGCGGTTGGTTCCCACGGGCAGTACCGTTCGCAGACGGTCTGCGAACGGTACGCTGTCCGGGGCAAACAACAGAGTCATTCGATGTGAAACTTTGAACACGCTTGGAACTGAAGTTTGTAGACGATACTAAAATATTGATTCATCACGGTCCTCGTTTCCTCCTCCGCCAAGGCTGCACGGCATACCCTCCGCCATGCAGCCTTTTTTTGCGCGCTGATTCATTCAAGTGCATTTAAATCGGTCCCGTCGCTCCGCTTTTCCCGGTTGCATTTTGCGATGCTTGAAAAGAGGGGAGCGCCGGAGATACATCCTAAAGACGAATTTAAGCCGGTCGACGGCTGAAACAACAGCATTCGCTTCCGCAGGTAGTCAGGTGAAAGAAGAATGCACCGGTTCACCCAGAATCATTTTCGCCGCCGGGCCGCAACCGGGCTTGCGCTTTTTGCTGCCGGGATCTGCTTTTCGGCGGTAGCATTAGAGCCATCCTCTCCGCAGCCCGTTGATTATTTCGACAAGATTAAGCCGCTGCTGGCGGTTCATTGCCACAAATGCCATGCTACCGAGACACAGAAGGGTGGGTTTCGACTTGACCTTTCACAGCGAGCTTTCGCGGGTGGCGAGTCGGGGTTGCCCGCGATCGTTCCTGGTGACAGCGCCCAAGGTGAGCTCGTTCGTCGAATCAGCTTGCGGGATTCTGACGAACAGATGCCGCCTAAGGGCGCGAGGCTCAGTGATCACGAGATCAGATTGATTAGACAGTGGATTAATGAGGGGGCGCGCTGGCCGGAGCGGGATGACTACTGGGCTTTCAAGCCGCCGACGGAGCCACCGGTGCCCGCCGGCAAGGCAGAGAATCCCATCGATCGTTTTATCCAGGCGAAATTGGAACGCTCAGGAATCCAACCGAAGCCGGTGGCGGATGCACGCACGTTACTGCGGCGGGCGTTTTTCGATCTCGTGGGTCTACCACCCTCACCGGAAGAATCCGCGTTGTTTCTCAATGACCGCTCGGGCAATGCGTACGAGAAGCTTGTCGACCGTTTGCTCGCAGACCCGCGCTACGGCGAACGCTGGGCGCGGCATTGGCTGGATCTCGCACGCTATGGCGAGAGCGACGGCTACGAGGACGACAAGGTGCGGCCGCGCGCGTGGCGTTACCGCGACTATGTCATTCGTTCGCTCAACTCGGACAAGCCCTACGACCGTTTCGTGCAGGAGCAAATTGCCGGCGATGAGATGTGGCCGGACGATCCGGACGCGTGGATTGCCACGGGTTTCGCGCGGCTTGGCTCATGGGATGGCATGTCGAAGGAGCCTGAGAAGCAGCGACAGGATTTTCTGAACGATGCCACCGACGCGGTGGGCGCGGTGTTTCTCGGGGTCACGCTCGGCTGCGCGCGCTGCCACGATCACAAATACGACGTCATCCGGCAGAAGGATTATTACCAGATACAGGCGTTCTTCGCGGGCGCGAAACGAGACGTTCGCGAGTTGAAACGTGCCCTGCCCGAACCGGAGTTTGTCACCGCTGCGTTCAAGGCCGACAGTGCCGAACTCACCCGGCTCAAAGGCGAGCGCGATGAATTACTACGCGTCGCGCGTGAGGCATTAGAAAAGGAACGCGAGGGCCAGCCGGAGAAAAAGAAGGTCGAGGACGACGCCGTTAAGAAGCACGTGGAGAAGGAGCATCCGAGGCGACTTGGAAAACTGGATGACGCCATCAAGGCGATCCAACCGCGCGTGCGCCTCCGCGAGCCGCTGGTCGAGGTGGTCTCGCGCGGCGACGGTTCGCGCCCCATTCACTTACTAAAAGGCGGCGAACTGAGCCGCCTCGGCGAGGAGGTCGTGCCCGGTTTTATCGAGGCGATGTTGCCGCTTCACGATTCAGCATCGCCCGAACGCCACCGAACCGCACTCGCCCGCTGGCTCACGTCACCGGGACATCCGCTGACGTCGCGCGTACTGGTGAATCGTCTTTGGCAGCATCACTTCGGTGCAGGTCTCGTAGCCACGCCGTCCGATTTTGGCCGGAACGGCAAACGCCCTACGCATCCGGAGTTGCTTGACTGGCTCGCACGGGAATTCGTGCGGAGCGGATACAGCCTCAAGAAAATGCACCGGCTTATGATGACTTCGGCGGCGTATCGGCGTGCGTCCTCGAATGACGCGGGCGCCATCTCTAAAGACCCGGAGAACAAACTGCTCTGGCGCGCCAACCGGCGCCGGCTTGAAGGTGAAGCAATCCGTGACTCCATTCTCGCGGTCAGCGGCATGTTGAATCCCGCGATGGGCGGGCCGGGAGTCTATGCCCGCCTGCCGAGTGGCGTGAACGTCGAATTCCCGAACAATGACAAGGAACTGAGCTGGGGAACCGTGACTGAAGACGACAACCGCCGCCGCAGCATCTACCTCTTCCAGCGCCGCTCGCTCACGTTCCCGCTCATGGATGTCTTCGATGGCGCGCCGATGAACCAATCTTGCGCCGTGCGTCCACAGACCACTGTCGCGCCGCAAGCGCTCGCCCTTTTCAACGGCGAGTTCGCCCGTGAAGCCGCCGGTCACTTTGTCAAGCGCCTGAAACAGGAAGCCAGCGACGACCTGGCCAGACAAATCGAACTCGCCTTCCAACTCGCCTTCACCCGGCCACCCAGCGTTACCGAACGGGAGGCGGCGCTCCACTTCCTCCATGATCAGACTGCTACGCGAAAGGGTGACGAGACCGCGGCGATTACTGATTTCTGCCATGTCCTGCTCAACAGTAACGAGCTTATCTACCAGGATTGAGATTCCATGAAGACCCCGCAGCGCAAGCGCCACATCACCCGCCGCAAGTTCATCAGTGCGAGCCTCGCCGCGGCGGCATTCATGCCGACCTTCAAAACGTCGGGTGAGGAGCCGCATCGCCTGCTTGCCCCGAAAGTGCCGATGCTGCCGCCCAAGGCGACGTCGATCATCCTCATCGTCACGCAGGGCGGCATGAGCCAGATGGACACTTTCGACCCCAAGCCGGAACTCGACCGGCACGACGGTCAGAAGTTGACGCCTGAGATCCTGCCAGGCATCGGCGAGGTGAAGACGTTCTTCGGAGGGAAGGATGGCTCGCCACTGATGCGCAGCCCGTACAAGTTCGCGAAGCACGGCCAATGCGGAATGGATGTGTCAGAGCTATTCCCGCAGATCGCGAAGGGCGTCGACGACATGTGCTTCGTGCGCTCGCTCACCTGCGACAGCAATAGCCACACGCCCGCGCTTTTCCAGATGAACACAGGGACTATCCAGCAGGGATTCCCGTCTCTCGGCTCGTGGCTGCTGTACGGTCTGGGCAGTGTGAATCCCGATCTGCCGGGCTTCTGCGTGATGGTTCAGAAGAACGCGCTGGTGAACGGCGGCCCGGCCAACTGGGGTGCTGGTTTTCTCGGGGCGACGTATCAAGGCACGTACCTTCGCAGTGGCACGACGCCGATTCTTCATTTGGAAGCACCGTCTGACTTCCCGCCGGACGCTCAACAGGGCAGCCTGGAATTTCTCCGTTCGCTCAATCGCGAACATCTGCGCGGACGCGAGGACGATTCGAACCTCTCCGCGCGCATGGCGAGCTACGACCTTGCCTTACGCATGCAGGCGAAGATGCCCGAAGCCGTGGACATCTCACGCGAAAGCGAAGAGACGAAGAAACTGTACGGCCTCAACGATCCGGACACCGAGGACACGGGCCGAAAGTGTCTGCTCGCGCGGCGTCTCGTCGAACGCGGCGTGCGAGTCGTGCAAATCTACAGCGGCTCCTCGCAATGCGGCGGTGCCTGGGATGCCCACAGTGGCCTCAAGGAAGGTCATCGCAAGTGCGCCAAATGGATCGACCGCCCCGTCTCGGCTTTGTTGCAAGATCTTAAGCGCACGGGGCTTCTCAGCCAGACGCTCATCGTGGGCCTGAGCGAGTTTGGCCGCATGCCGATCTCGCAAGGTGGCACCGGGCGCGATCACAATCCAGGTGCCCAAACCATCTGGCTAGCCGGCGCCGGCATCAAGCCCGGCACTCTCGTCGGCGCGACCGATCCGCTCGGCTACCGTGTCATCGACTCGCCCTACCACATGCGCGACCTGCACGCCACTCTGCTGCGGCTTATGGGCCTCGACGACCTTCGCCTGACGTTCTATTTCAACGGTCGGAATATGCGCCTGACCGAAAATGGCGGTCGGCTTATTACGCAGGCAGTTACGACTTGATGTTTACGGAGAGTGGAATTAGTCGATCATGCCCAAGGCGTAATTGGACCAGTTATAAATGCGTGCGGCCTGGATCCCTGATTCTCGCAATTCAATTCCCGTCTGATACGCTTTCGCAAATTGAGCGGACACTTTCTAAAACGAAGAGGAGTTCCAATGATCTTTCGCCTTTTCGCCTCCATCGTGACGATCGTCTGTTTTGCGCGACTCGCCGTTGCAGAGGATGCGCCGGCCCAGGTCACACTTGGAAACGCCCGATTGCACTTTACTCCCCCACCGGCGGCAAATTGGGAACGCGTCGAGAAATCGACCGATCGGCTTGTCGCGTTCACCAGCGTCAAACACGATGCGATCGTGGCATTCGAGTTGCTGCCGGATGACATGACGATCAACAAGGCTGTCACCGCCGCGATCATCAAACAGTTGCGCGGCGAGCATCAGAAGAGCAAAGCAAAGATGCTGCTCGAACCCACTGCCGAAGCGGATGAACGCTTTGCGCTCAAAGTGCACGAGCGCTATGAAGTAGGCAAGACCGACCCGAAAAAAGTATCCGACCAACTCCACATGTATCTCTATGTGGGTAAATATTTGATGATGGCAACCGTCAACAGCGTGGCCGATGATCCGGCGACGGTCGATGCAACGCATCGAGAAGCCGAAGATGCTTTGCTTAGCGCCACCGCGCCCGGTGTGAAGCCCCGCAAAGTTCTTCCAAGGCCTGCCACGAAGCCGACCCCCAAACCAAAGACTCCGACGCCCTGAGTTGTTATCCCGCTCCTGATAAATCGATCCCCATTGAACCGCGCCCCCTTTCGCCCGTATCTTAGATGGCAATGAAACTAGAAGTGCTTCCCGCCGAAAAAACTCCCTGGTATGCAGACGGTCTTCAATTCACCTGCACCCAGTGCGGCAACTGCTGCACGGGCGCGCCGGGGTTTGTGTGGATTTCCCAGGAAGAAATTGGCCGGCTGGCTAACCACCTTCAGCTTTCGATCGATGAAGTGACCGCTCGATATTGCCGTACTGTTTTTGGGCGGATCAGCCTGATCGAACACCGCAATGAGCGCGGCGAGCACGATTGCGTTTTTCTCAAGGAAGAACGCACCGAGCGGAAAGAAGGGGATCAAATTCTCGTGCAGACCAAGCGGTCCTGCACGGCGTATCCGGTCCGACCGCTGCAATGCCGCACATGGCCGTTCTGGGATTCCAATCTTTCTGACCCGGCGATTTGGAACAATGCCGCCGAGCGTTGCCATGGCATGAATCGCGGCCGAACCTTCTCGCGCGACAAGATGGAAGCACTTCGCGACGCCAGGGATTGGCCGGAGAACCCGCCGACTTCAGGTCAGTAATTCTCTGCCTGTTAACTCGTGAGTTCTCGCCCGATCACGGAACCATTTCCGCGATCGCCTTCTTCGCATTCGTGGCTTGCGGCGTGCCGGGGTACTGGTCGATCACTTCCTGATACTTCTTTTTCGCCTGCTCATTTTTCCCCGCGTTCTTATAGCTGTCGGCCATTCCGAGAAGCGCTTTGGCCTTGGTTTCGTTCTGCGACCCGATCACATTCTTGACAAAGACCAGATCTTTTTCGTAGACCGCAAGAGCTGCGGAAGCCGTTTTCGCCGCAGGCGTGCCGGGGAACTGGGCGACGATCTCCTTGAAACGCGAATACGCCAACGCATCCTTCTTGTCTGTCTGCAATTTTTCCGCCGCGTTCAAAGCGGTTTCCGCTTTTTCAGCGCGGTCGGCCGCATCGATCTGCTTGCGGGCTTCGGGGTCGGCGGCCAGCGCGGAAAGCTTCGACCGCGCCGCAACACCGGCCGGTGTGCCGGCGAGTTTACCCGCCAGATCTTTCAGCTTGGAAACCGCAGCCGGGTATTGCCTGGCGGCGATCAGCGGATCCACCTCGGCCAGCATTCCATCGGCAAATTTGCCCAGATTTTTCTGTGCTTCCTCCAACCGCGCCGCGACCTTCTTATCCTTTGACGCACCGGCCGGCACCTTGCCGAGCAGCTTCATCGCCCCGGGGAAATCGCTGCCGCCCAACGCGCTATCCACGCGATCCAACGCCACGTTCGCCTCGGCGACCACCTTTGGATCCACCAGGATCGGCGGGTGCTCCTTGAATGCTTTCTGGATCGCCGCGTCCAATCCACCTCCGGGATGGCCTTTCCACAGGATGACACCGTCCGGCCCGACGATGTAGGTCGCCGGAATGCTTTCGATCCCCCACGCCACCGACTGCGGAGACTGCCAGACGCGCCCACCAAAAATCTGCGGCCACTCAAAACCCTTTTCCTTCGCGACGGCCATCATCGCCTGAGCATCACTGTCCAGACTCACCCCTAATATCTGCAGCCCTTCGCTGGAAAACTTCTTATTGATCTCGACCATGTGCGGCGCCTCAGCCATGCACGGCCCGCACCAGGTGGCCCAGAAATCAACGACGACGATCTTCCCACTGAACTGCTTCAAGTCGACCGATTCGCCTTTCCCGTTTTTCCCGGCAAGCTCCGGCTTGTCCCCTACGTTGAACGCCCGCATTTGCGGAGCGTACGCTACCAGACAACATCCAAGCAGAGCCACCGGAAGCATTTGTAATTTTCGCATCGCCATTTCCCTTGTTAGTCGAGTTGCAGAAGAGGAGACAACGCATGGGTTTAACCGCGGCGAGAAAGAGAGTCAAGAAGAATCCGGCGAGCGAAACCCACCTGTTTCACGGCCGCGTGGGGTCCGACGATGCACCCCAGCGTCAACCCAATCGCGGGGAAATGCCATCGGAGACAGTGTGGCCGATGCAACAAAATGCGACAAAATGCAACAAATCCAGGGGTGTCGATAAATCCACGCTTTCGTGGTTTTCAGGGCGTGAGGTGGGATTTGTCCCAGGGGCTTGTGTGCAACTTCGATTGGGAGCGGTCAGTTGGGGGTTGGTTGATTTATCGTTCGAAGATTTCAAAAGGGGCCACTAGTCGATTTGAAAGATATCCAAAGATTTCTACTACTTGCGACCCTTTTTATGTCCCTGATGGCAGAATCTGTATCATCTCCGTGATGGACCTTCGCCGAAAACCGGGGTACTGGAAGAACCGAGAGGAGTGACGTGCGACCGGCAGCGATTCCGTCCGCTGAAGCGGACCCTACGAACTACGAACTCCTTTGAATTATGTCAAGACGAACGGCGTCCCCGTAATTGTCCTTGAAAAGGGCTTAGGCATGTCTGAAATCTCACGGGAGGCAACGTAAAGGTCAACGGCCTGCTGCGCGTTGAGCCAGAAATCGGGTGTTGTCCGAAATGCGGCGGCAAGTTTCACAGCGATCGGCGCGGTGATTCTGGAGCGTTGATTGACGATCCGGTTGATCACCTTGACATCGCAACCGATATGGCTGGCCAGTTCAATCTGGGTGATTTTCATTGGCCTCATGAATTCCTCACGCAGAATTTCGCCGGGGGTGGTCGGCAATCGGTGCAACTTTTCCATGTGAACTCCTGTGAATGCGTGCCCGCGAATTAGTGATAGTCGCAAACCCGGACGTCGGCAGGACCTATCGCGGTCCAACGAAACACGATTCGCCACTGGTCATTGATGCGGATGCTGTGGCATCCCGCAAGGTTGCCCGCGAGCAATTCCAGACGATTGCCGGGCGGCGAACGCAAATCGGACAACAGCGCGGCATAATGCATCATGTCCAGCTTGCGCCCAACGACAGCCGAAATATTCCGCCATCCAGTGTTTTTCCTGATCCGTCCATGAATGAAAAAAACCTTCGTGGTGGCATCGGCAAATGACTGGATGGCCATGAAACCTAGTATACCTAATCAAGGTATGCCACGTCAAAGGTTAAATTAGCCTCTGGTGTCCCGCGCATTTAGAAATGTCCGCATATCGGCGCATTTAGGACTTGCAACAGTGTCGTAAGTAGTTCATAGAATTGAATACAGCTTCTCGACCCAGTTTCACTTTTTAAACGTGCCACTTTCATGGGCGAAGAGCCAGCCGGTGCCTACTACGGCAACAACTCATGTACGGAGCCGACGGTGACGTTGCCGAACTCGGGGGTGCGCTTCGGCCTGCCGACAGGCTCCTCCTGGAATGGGGTGTCAGGATATGCCGGGGAACGCCGCGGGACGCTTCGCGATCACGTCGCGATCACGTCGCGGTCACGAAGACCGAGCACGTAGGGTCCGCTGGTACTCCCATATGTATCTACACAAGTCCTGCGAACCGTGATATGCGTTCGCCAACGCGGTTCCGACTGCTTCGCTGAACCACGATTGCAGGCCGCCAGTGCGGTTGAGTTGCACTTGTGTAGATACCAATGGGAGTACCAGCGGACCCTACAAGACTTTCCGTTATAGCTCGTTAAAGATCGAACCTATTGAGTAATGAGTTAAGGAATTTTCGAAAGCAGCGTTTTGAGCAAAAATAAATGTCGGCCTGTCCTTCTGTGACATCCTCAAAAATCGTGGCCGACTCAAGTTCACCACGGTCTCCATGCGCGAGGCGCATAAACGCGAACTTGTTATCGTGCGGACCGCCGTTTACGCCACTGTCAGTCGAGTAAATCGCCCCGACTGTCCATAACAAGAAAGGACGCCCAACGACAGTCGACTGGCAGACAATGCACCGACCATCGTCGCTGCTTTCGTTCAACTGAAAGGCACTGACCGGAAATTTGATCGGTTCGGGCATAGGTACTTTATCTTATATTTGTCGAACTCAGCGAAATCAAAGGGGACACTCCCCAATCCGGGTTCGGGGGTTTCAAGGATGACGACGGTTCCCGGGATGGCTGAAAGTATCTGCTTCGAGAACTTTTCGAGGAGATCGAATTCGGGTTTTGGGTTGCCGAAATCGATATGCCATGGGGGCCGAGTGCAGCGCGCTGATGGCAAATTCTTTTTCATCGATTAATTAACTATCCGAGGAAGATTCTGACATTCACGGATGCCGTATTCAACATTATACATTTCCTGAATCAGCGGGATAGGTTCGGGGTGCGGATGCGAGCTTGCTAAGTCGGTATCGCGGTGAGGTTTGAGCGGCGATAAATCAGGCGTCTGCGGTATTTCGGGGGGACGGGGTTTGCGGCGGGGGCGGATGGGGGATTTTATGGGGTGGGGAGGTTTTACCGCTCGCTGCGCTCGGGGCTCTTTTGGGTGATGCTTCGTCGCGCTCTTGATCCGGGGCATACCGGCGCCGTCAAAGGGCCAGCGGCGCGGATCGCTTAATCCGCTGATGACAAACAGCGAGATGACGACGCCTGGGGTGGGAGCTTAGTTCTGTCCCGTCAGCCGAACCTCGACGATCGTCTTGCCGAGATTGCCCGCCGGCTCGGTGGTGTAGCGCGAGGCGGACAGGAGGCCGGTACCCATGTCGTACCAACGCTCCAGCGTGTCGATCCGCCCCTGCTCGAGCAGCAGGGCCATGTTTCCCTGCGGGCCGATGAACGTGATGCGGCGTTGGGTGACCGGGTCTTCGTCGAGCACCGTGTTCGGTTGAATCGCGCGGAGCGCCTCGGGGGGCGTGTAGAGCCCGCCCAGCATCGCCGAGCCGCCAACTTGTTCCCCGCGGACTTCGTTGGGCGGGATGCCGGGGCCGAGGTCGGCGCGGATCAGCGTTTTGAGCGAGAAGCAATTTCCACCGAGGACGTCGCCGATCTCGTACGACACGCTCATGGCCTGCGGCGGGAGCGGCGGAAGCCCACCGGCATCGGGCAGCAAAAGTCTCTGGCCACCGGTGTAATCGAGCCGGCGGCCCTTGTTAAAGAGTTCCGACCGCGGGGCCGCGGCCCAGGGGATCTTCGTCTCGCGCACGGAGACGAACTGGTTGTGGCTGAACACTTTGTTGGCCTCCTCCTGGGTGAGTTGGCCGTTGTCTTTGTTCTTCAGCAGGAGGCCGAGATTGATATCGGTGGTGCCGCCGAACAACATCACACCGCTGGCAAGGTCGTAGGTCTTGCTGTGATATCCGTCATTTCCCTGATGCGTGATGCTGATGGATTTGTATTCGCGGTTGTCCAGCGTGTAGTTCCCCCGAGTGTACTTGTCTCCGCCCAGGCGGCCTTCGGGCATCTGGGCGAGCTTGGCGGGATTGACCCAGTAATCGCCGAGCGCATCAGGGCTGCCAATCACGACCGCCTTACCCGAAAACTTGCAGATCTTCTGATTCACATCCGTGAGAATAAAGAGATTCACATCGGCGATGACCGTTCTGGCGTCAGTATGGAGAATGTTGAGCTGCGTGTACCCCATGCCGCCGCCCGGCCGGTTGCTCTCGAGCCGATACTTGCGGCCGTCGATCTCGATCGGCCCGTTCTCGTCGGGAACTGGGTGATTGCCACCGACGATGGAATTGCCGCCGATCCAGGTCAACCTGAAACCCGGCTTGATGAACGCCGGCAGCCCACCATTCGCGGCCGGTGCATCGGCCGCTTCTACCGGCTGCAGCAGGGCGAGTGACACGATCAAAGATAGAAATGCCGATGCTTTCATGGCCATTCTCCTAAAAGAGATCTCGGCGACAGGGGCGAATGCGGATGGCGTGCAAGTCAGATGCGCACCGGCCCGCATGATAACGGGCGGGCCGGCGCGTTGCCAGAACAAAACGGCCAATCATTCGGGCGGCGGTTGGCGCGGCGACACGGGGCATCTTCCGCTGTTCGGCTTACGCGCGGCTGCGGTAGATCGGAACGACGGGTTTTGCGGCGGGAGCGGAGGGGTGGGAATATGTCGGGTTCACCGGGGCGGATGGGGGGATTGTATGGGGGAGGGAGGTTCTACCGCTCGCTGCGTTCGGGGCTCTTTTTTATTGTTGCGACGTTGCTTGGCAACGCTGTGAGGGTACATCACGAGACTGGAAACAGGATTACAAGCCGTTCATCGGATTGAATACAATTTCCGGCCGGGTTTCACTTCCGGCGTTACATCCCTTCATTTTCTGGGCTTGCGTAATTCGCCGGTAAGGATGTCGAAGCGGAGTTTCACGCCGGCTTTGATTTCGATGATGAAATCGTATTCATTGGTGCCGGGGACTTGTTCGCAGGTGCCGACGCGGTAGGTGGCTCGCTGGCCGGTTTCGCTGCTGAGTTCCTCGTCGGCACCCATCGCCAGCAGATCGGCGGAGGTGTAGCTTTTCAGGAGTTTGCCGCCGATGGAGAAGCGCAATTCCTCCTGCTGCTTCCAGTTTTTGGCTCTTTCGTGGACGACCGTCATCACAGCGACTTTGCTGGCGATGGGCGACCAACCGAGGACGACGGCGTTGGGATACAGGTCATAGGTGTCGATCAACTCGTCTTTGTCTTGCTCGACGCGATAGATTTTGATGCGCCCTACGTTGCCGTCCTTGTCCGTGGGAATGCAGCGGGCGTAGAAGACGCCGTCGGGGCCGGATTGAACATAAGTGTGGTTGTTGCCGCGGTCGCCAACTGCGACGGCAGGGAGTTGAACCAGGATCAGGGCAATCAGCGCGGCAATCAGCGTGGACGCTTTCAGCATGACTCGTTCCTTTGTTGAATCATGCATTGGACGACGGATGGGATGAAAAGTTCCCGGAGGAAAGCGACAAGACTTAAAACACGGTCGCCAGTAGTTCCTGAAATTGAATACAACTTGCGACCCGTCTTCTACCTCCTTCGAAGGGAACGGATGCGGCGGGAATATGCTGGGTTCGTGGAGGGGGGGATTTGATTCGATGGTGAGGTTTCCATCGTCATCGAAGGGCGCGGGCAAGATGCGCGGTCCGAGCCAACATGATCGACGGCTCTATAAAGAATCCCTGCTGGGCAGCCTGATCTACTGCGACAACTACGGGTCGCCATTTTTGGTGGCCTTTGTCGGTGAGACGGTTACGAAGGCAAAGACGGGTTGCGCGTCGCGGGAAACAAAATCGCGACGGCAGCCCATCCACTTGAAACGTACTTTGAGTTGCTCGTTGATCAGGCGGCTTTACATTTTGCGAGTGTTTGATTGACCTTTGCCAGAAGCGTTTCGGGGGTGAAGGGCTTGACCATGTAGTTGCTGGCACCGGCCTGAATCGCAGCGACTACTCGTGCTTTTTCGGCCTCGGTGGTAATCATCATCGCCGGGGTTTTTTTGTCTTTTTCGCGCATTTTCTGGAGGAATGTTAGGCCGTCCATGTTAGGCATGTTCCAGTCGACCAGGATCAGATCGAATCCACTGGGTGTGGTAGCCATCACGTTGATCGCCTCCAACCCATCGCCGGCCTCGGAAAACTCGACGCCGTCCAGCGACTCAAGGGCCCTTTTCATGATGTTGCGCATCGTCCGTGAATCGTCTACCAATAAGATTCTCATGATGTTTCTCCGGTAACTCGAGGGGATTTTTCCCGTACTTCTGACTCTTGGTCAGGCCGCTTTAAACTGCCGAACCATATGCTCGTTCTGTAACAGGCTTACACTGAATTCGTGGCTGGCCGAACGTAGCGGCACGCGATAAAGCAATTTGCTCCCAGGCACATTCAACGCATGGTCGTGACCATCGACCACGATCGGCAGTGAAAGATGATTGTCGCCGGGCAGCAATGCTTTGATGTTGCCACCGATCATGTTTGCCAGTTCACCCATGGTATCGCGTAGATCGGCGGCGACGGCTGCCTTCGGTTCGAGGCCAAGCATGGCTTCGGCAGCCTGCGAGGCAAAAGAAACACCGCATTCCAGGGCAACGGTCCCAAGCCAATCCCCGGTGATTTGAATGCAAGCCGAGATCTTGTCTTCGCTGGTACTCGGCGGCCGTTCAGATTTTTCGACGGGAAGTTGGAGCATCGAAACCCAGATACTATCGATAATTTTGATGATGTCTTGTTCCATTGTCATCGCCTCATTTTCCAGGGACCGGGTCAAGCCGCTAAGGCGACCGTGCTCTTCACTTTGTAGCAACCACTTTTTTCGATAGGGGCTCTCTGATACTGATCATCCACGTTGAGGGTGGTTTCAGCACCGCCCAGAAACAGGTAGCCATCCGGTTGCATCAGTCGGCGGATTCGGCCGAGAATTTGCTTTTTGCGATCCTGATCGAAGTAGATCAGCACGTTGCGGATGAAGACCAAATCCAGCGCGGGCATGGTAGGCCAGCTTTCCAGCAGGTTGACCTGTCGGAAGTCGACCATTTTTCGAATGTCGGGGATGATCTCCCATTCGGCGCCCTTTTTCTGGAAGTATTTCACGAGCCATCGGGCGGGCAGCCCACGATTGACTTCCAACTGCGAAAAGCATCCTGCGCGGGCTCGAGCGAGCACGTCAGGTGACAGGTCGCTGGCGATGAAGCTTAGATTCCATTTGCACAGGTCCGGAAAGTGTTCCCGGAGCAACATGGCCACGGTGTAAGGTTCTTGCCCGGTGGAACTGGCCGCGCACCAGATCGACAGTCGTTTCGTGGCGGATCGACGGGTGATCAGGTCTGGTACGACGATATTCTTAAGGGCCTCGAACGGATGCAGGTCTCGGAGGAAACTGGTTTCATTGGTGGTCATTGCGGTGACGACCGCCGCTTCGTGAACGGCCGCGCCGGGGCGGCGGAGCCTGGCCACGACATCCGCGACCGATGCAAGTTGTTCCTGGCGAGCCAGCGCGGTGAGGCGTGCTTCAACCAGATACTCCTTGGTTCGGTCAAGGATGATGCCCGAGCGGCGACCCACTAAGTCGATGACCAGATCAAGATCGCTGAGATTCATTGCCATTGTCGTCCCGATCCTTCTATCTTCCGTGGTACTTTAATTGAGCCATCCGTTCGAGTGCGTCGAACTAAGCCGATGCACGCAATCCGGATCGGCCTTCCATCACCAGTCGCGTGATTCGCTGGGCGACCTGGGATAAGGGAACCAACTGTTCGGCCAGTCCGGCCCGCGCGACAAAACCGGGCATGCCCCAGACGACGGATGTTGCTTCGTCCTGGGCCAGCACCCGCCCGCCGGAGTCGAGTATTGCTTCGCATCCGCGAAGACCGTCCTGACCCATGCCGGTAAGCACGACGGCCAGCGCTCCTGGTCCCATCGCCGCAGCTGAGCGGAATAGCACATCGACGGCTGGACGGCAGGAGTTCTCAGGCGGTTCCTTGTTGAGCCGAATTCGCAATGTGCCCTGTACTCTCACCAACGACGTGTGAAAATCACCGGGGGCGATATAGACCGTGCCGGGCGAAATCGGTTCACCATCGGTTGCTTCCTTGACATGCAAGCCTGATTTCTGATCGAGCCTTTCGGCCAGCAGTCGGGTGAACACCGGTGGCATATGCTGAACGATCAGCACCGGCACAGGCAAATCCGCCGGCAGCGCCGGGATCACATCTGCCAGTGCGTTTGGGCCGCCCGTCGACACACCAATCACGACTCGATCAATCGGTCCGGTGTGTTTTATAACGGGTGGGCGGAAAGCGAAGACCGGCCGCGACTGGAGCCCCTGAACGGTGGTGGTTCGAGGGATCAGTTGGGGCGCACACAAGGCCTTGATCTTGGGTATCAGTTCCGCGCGGATACGCGTCATCGCCACGGACACGCTACCGACGTTGGCAGGTTTGGTTACATAATCGCTTGCGCCAGCGGCCAGGGCGTCGAATGTTGATGCGGCGCCGCGCGCCGTCAGCGTTGAAAACATGATCACGGGCAGCTTCGGATAGGCCTTGCGGAGTTCCCGCAGGGTCTGTATTCCGTCCATCTCGGGCATCTCGACGTCGAGGGTGACCAGATCCGGCACGATCATGGGAAGCTTCGCCATCGCAATCTTCCCGTTGGCAGCGGATCCGGCAACCTCAATGTCCGGGTCGGCCCCGAGCACATCCGATACGATGCGGCGAATGACCACCGCGTCGTCAACAATCATGACGCGAATTTTCTTCACCACATCTCCGTTCCCGCTGCGATCAGCTCGAGCTTTTCCCGCAGCCCCTCATGAGTGAATGGCTTCATGATGTACTCGTTGGCTCCGGCATCCAGAGCCTTGATCATCTGATGCTGTTCCACTTCCGTCGTGACCATGACGATCTTCATGGTTGCGAACTGCGGGTCCTGGCGCACGCGGGTGACGAATTCCAAGCCGTTGAGGTTGGGCATGTTCCAATCGACCAGCGCCAGGTCGGGTTGAAAGCCTTCCGCAAGACGGTCGAGGGCCTCCTGCCCATCGGCCGCCTCACAAACTTCGTAACCCATCGCCGTCACCACGCGCTTTAGCATTCCGCGAATGGCTCTTGAATCATCCACAACAATGGCACGCATATCTTTCTCCGATCAGGAACGTCCCGGCAAAATGAGGCCCGCGCCGGCGAGTGCGAATCCGCACGATTCTTCAGGCCGCCTTAGCCGTGCGGCGAGCGGTTACCGCGGGTTTGGATTTGCTGACGGGCGTCTGGGCCTCGTCAGCTTCATACTTGAATTTCGAGACCAGCGTCTGAAGATCTGACGCCATTTTCGACAACTCGCCCGAGGCCGACTGAGTCTGCGTGGCACCGGTGCTTGTGCTGGCCGCCGCAGTGGTCACGCCGGTGATGTTCTGCGCGATCTCCGTGCTTCCCTTGGAGGCCTCGGCGATGTTGCGGGTCATCTCGTTGGTCGTCGCCGTCTGCTCCTCGACGGCACTGGCGATCGTGTTTGAGATGTCGTTGATCTGATTGATCACTTCCGTGATCTGCTTGATTGCCGCGACGGAGCTCTGGGTATCGCTCTGGATGGCGGCAATCTTCTGGCTGATGTCCTCGGTGGCCTTGGTGGTCTCCTTGGCCAATTCTTTCACTTCATTGGCGACCACCGCAAAGCCCTTGCCGGCTTCACCGGCGCGGGCCGCCTCGATCGTCGCGTTCAACGCCAGCAGATTGGTCTGCTGTGCAATGCTGGTGATCAGCTTGATCACGTTGCCGATTTCCTGGCTGCTCTCGCCGAGCTTGGTGATCGTGGCATTGGTCGACTGCGCAATGCCCACGGCACTGGTCGCGATCCGCGCCGCGTCCGCCGAGTTCTTGCTGATTTCCTTGATGCTGGCGCTCATTTCTTCCGCAGCCGTGGCGACGGTCTGAACGTTCTTGCTCACCTGTTCGGCGGCGGCGGAAACCACGCCGGCCTGTGCGCTGGTCTCTTCGGCGTTGGCACTCATCTGGTTGCTTACGGCCGTCAATTCCTCACTCGAACTGGCCAGGGTCTGTGAATTGCCGGCGATGCTCGAAATGCTGCCTCGCAGATCGGTAAAGAACTTGGAAAGGCCTTCACCGAGTTGACCAATGGCATCATTACCGTTGATGGTTACTTCCTGGGTGAGGTCGCCATTGCCGGCGGCGTTGACGACCGCGAGAATGCTGTCGACTTTGGATCGAAGTTCCGTAGCCAACGCGGTCTCCCGAGTAGCGGCGTCTTGGATCTTCTTCTCCGTGGCGAGCTTTTCAGTGATCACTTCCCAGGTTGCCATCGCACCCAGGTAGTTCTTCTGTCGATCGAAGATCGGGCTGACCAGAAGATCCAGTGTTTCCGTGCCGACCTGGATGTTGGAGCGACGGGGGAGGTTCTTGGGGTCGGAAATGACCTTACGCTGGTGCTCGGGAGCCTTGTGGAAGACATCAAAGGTTTGACCCAAGACCTGGTCTGCCTTCACCGGCAGAAGATGTTCGATCGTTTTAAGGGTCTTCAACGACGCGGGGTTGATGTAGTTAATTTTGAATTCGCGATCGGCAAACATGATGTTGATCGGCGCGTTTTCCACCATCCCGACGGCTCGCGTCGTTTCAATCTCAAGCTTCTTGGCAGCCGTGATGTCGGTGGCAAACTTGACGACCTTAAACGGTTTGCCGTTCATATCGAGGATCGGGTTGTAGGAAGCCTGGATCCAGACCTCCTTGCCGCCCTTGCCCAGTCGCTTGAATTCTGCAGCCTGAAACTGGCCGGCATTCAGGTCGGCCCAGAACTGACGATACTCGTTGCCGGCCGCGAAGGTAGGTTCCACAAACAAGCTGTGGTGCTTACCTTTTATTTCATCGAGCCGGTACCCCAGCGTATTGAGGAAGTTGTCATTGGCCGTGATGATCGTTCCATCGAGATTGAACTCGATCACCGCCTGCGCTTTGCTGATGGCCGCCAATTGGCCTTCATAGTTGGCGTTCTTCAACTTCGCGGCGGTAGTGTCAGTCGCAAACTTGACGACCTTGAAAGGTGTACCATCGGCATCAAAGATCGGGTTGTAGGAGGCCTGAATCCAAACCTCTTTGCCACCCTTGCCCAGTCGCTTGTATTCGGCAGACTGGAATTTGCCGGCATTCAGGTCGGCCCAGAATTGACGGTACTCGTGACTTGCGGCGAAGGTGGGGTCCACAAACAAGCTGTGGTGTTTGCCTTTGATCTCATCCAGCCGGTACCCCAGCGTATTGAGGAAGTTGTCATTGGCCGTGATGATCGTTCCATCGAGATTGAACTCGATCACCGCCTGCGCTTTATTGATAGCCGCAATCTGACCTTCAAGGTCTGCGATCCGATCCGAGTCCATTGCCTTGTTAGCCGGCGGTGCCGACCGCGGGGTGCTGGCGGGTGTGCGATTGACGCGGGTGGAAGAGGTCGACGACTTCTGTTTGCTGTTGTTTCCCATGACGCTAGAGTCCTTTCGAATAGAGAGTGTTCCGTTTGTTACATGATCAATGCGGTGACATAATTCAGTCCTCGAAGCATCACGAAAGTGATGCCCAGATTTCGGTGAGTTGACCGCGACGCGCGGTTACCCCGGAGGACTCGCCTTCCCAAAACAATCATTGCGATGTAGTTTGCCAGCACGCCCAGTGAAATGGCCACATGCACATAAACCATCGGGCGCACATGGGTCACCACTTTTTCCACGGCATGTCGCGAGATCTCGATCCAGAGAACCAATGCCACGTCCACGATGAACGCGGTACTCATCAGTCGGATGTGCCAGGTAGGCCGAGTGCGACGAAAGTACAATCCTGTGGCGATGATGACGACGACCAGGGTCGATGCAATGTGTAGCATGCGCTGACTCCATCTAAACCCAACTTACTTCGGTCCCTTAGGTAGCGAACGGTCCCTAGGCCGCCGCAGCGATGACGTTCACCGCCTTTTGAGTGTCGAGGACTAATAGAAGCCGACCTTTGAGCTTGTAGACTCCCGCGATTAATTCCCGGGCGACGCCATTAAGGGTCTCCGGAGGAGATTCGAAGCTCTCTTTATCTACTTGCAGAACGTCTCCGATCTCATCCACCAGCAGACTCACCGCGGCGTCGTCCGTTCGTACGACGACATTCATCGGAAACTGGCCGGGCTTACGATCGGGCAACTTCAGTCGACGTCGTAGATCCACGGCGGTAACGATCTGCCCGCGAAGGTTGATCAAACCGCCGATCTCCGCTGCCGCCAAAGGCACCTGGGTCATCTCCAGATACCGGATGACCTCCTGCACTTCGCGAACTTCCACACCGAAGAAAAGATCATCGACGAAGAATGAGCAATACTGTTTAGTGTCGTTCATGGCTGTGGTACTTTCAGGCTGCGGCCAATAGAAGGGCGGCGTTCTGCACGACCGCTTTGACGTCCAGCAACTCGGTGACTTTGTCTTTAATGATGGTTGTTCCCAGAACACCGAGACGTACACCGGTGCTCTGCAACTGAACCCGTTCCTCAACGATGTCCAGGACCTGTTCCACTTGCAGACCGATATTGCGGCCTTCATGCGAGTAGACGACGACCTGAATCATCTCGATATCCGGTTGGTCTTTGGCGGCCAATCGCATGCGTGCCCTGGAACGCTTGTCGGCAAGCACTTCTGCGACATCAATGAGCGGCATGATCTGCCCGCGATACTGAACCACGGACTGTCCTCCGGCGGATTCCAGTCCGCTGCGAGGGAATTCTTCGAGCCGGGCAACCAGGGACAGTGGGATGACCATTCGCTGGCCTCCTTGCAGCTTACAGAGCAACAACATCTGCCGATCCGTAGAAACTGCACTGGCCTTTGCCGCAGCGTCGCGGTTGGCTTCATCGGAGGACTGCGAGACCACATTGGCTCTTTGTGCAAGTCCCATCACATCGAGGATCAAAGCCACACGGCCGTCCCCCATGATGGTCGCCCCGGCAAATACACTGACGCCTTTCAACTGTTTTCCGAGCGGTTTGACGACGATCTCCTCGGTGTCATTGATCTGATCGACGACCAGACCAAATTGTCGTTCACCGCCCCGGAGTACGACGATATTTGCCGACTTCCCGGCGGTGCGGCCATTAGGACCGTCCAGTTTCAGCTTCATCTCTTGATTGAGGTAGACGAGTGGAAGTAGATTGCCCCGCAATCGATAAAGCGGTGTGCCATTGATTTTTTCTATCCCGGAAGAACCCTCATCAAGACGTACCAGTTCCAGCAGGCTGACCTGCGGGATGGCGAACTGCTCGCCTCCACTGGTGATGATGAGCGCGGGTATGATCGCGAGTGTGAGAGGGATCTTAATGCGGAGTGTGGTTCCTTCGCCGATCCGGGTTTTGACGTCGACCGTACCCCCGATGCGTTCGACGTTGGTTTTTACGACATCCATTCCGACGCCGCGTCCACTGACATTGGTGATCTGCTCCGTGGTCGAGAATCCTGGCAGGAAGATCAAGTTGACGGCCTCGCGTTCGCTCATTTTGGCGGCTTGTTCCGCGGAGATGAGTCCTCGTTCGGCGGCCTTGCGCTTGATCACCTCTGAATCGATCCCCTTGCCATCATCGGAAATCTCGATAATGACCTGCCCGCCTTCGTGGTAGGCTCGCATGAACAGACGGCCTTCTTCCGGCTTCCCGGCCGCAAGTCGCTGTGCGGGGCTTTCCACGCCGTGGTCCACACTGTTGCGGATCACGTGCGTAAGTGGGTCTTTGATGGCTTCGATGATTGTCTTATCCAACTCTGTCTCGCGGCCTTCCATCTCGATGCGGACTTTTTTATGGCACGATGTCGCCACGTCACGCACGATGCGGGGAAACTTATTCCACAGATTTCCGATCGGCTGCATGCGCGTCTTCATGACGCCTTCCTGCAATTCCGTCGTAATCAGGTTTAACCGCTGGGCCGTGCGGAGCAGGGATGGCTCATTCTTTTGCGCGCTGGAATGCTGCAATACCTGATTCCGGGCCAGCACGAGTTCACCGACCAGGTTCATTAGTTTATCAAGCAGCTTGACGTCGACCCGGATCGCGTTCGACAGGAGCGATTCATCTGCTTTGTCCTTCGGCTGCGCGGCAGCGCCCGTGCCGCCGGCATGCACTGCCTCGGCAGCGGGATGTCCGTCGCCTGCTGTTTCATCCGTAGGTTCCTGTGGAACGGCCCGTGTGGTGTTGGTGTGAACGGGCGCGCTACTCAGAGGCGCGGCGGAAGTAGACTCAATAGGATGGTCATCTGTTGACTTTTGGGAGACGAGCACGGAGGCCTCCTTGAATTCAGGGGTGATGAGGGTGTTGGCCTCATTCGTTTCAATCTCGGCGTTGGTGGCTGAAAGTACCATCTCTTCCAACGAAGCAGAGGTATCGTCTTGCTTGGCGTCGAGTGTCGTTGTGAGACTGCTTGAATCATCGGTTGCCGTGAGCTTGGTGCTGCCGGCAGTCGGGCGATCGTTCAGCCGAACCAGTTCACGACACACGGCAGAATAGTCCCCATTCCCTTCGTTGCCGGTCGTTTCGATATGCCGGAGGATTTCTCGTACGGCATCCACCAGTCGCAGCAGCGCCGTGGTGATTTCGGTGTCCATCAACATCTGACCTTCGCGCAGACGACTGAGAAGGTTCTCACCGACGTGAGCGACGGCTTCCAACTTGCCAAGTCCCAGGCATCCGCAGGTTCCCTTGATCGTGTGGATCGTTCGGAAAATGCTCGCCAGTTTTTCGAATTCGGACGGGTTTGTTTCCAAGGCGACAAAGTCGCGATCAAGGCGGTCGAGGTTTTCATAGCTCTCCACGAGAAAATCCCGCATGAGCTCATCGATTTCATTGAGTCCGGGCATACTAATTCCCTCCTATGGCTGCGAGCGGTTGATGCGCTGTGTTCAATTTGTCCTGCTCGGAAATAAAGCGTGCCACTTCGTGCGCGGGCAATGGACGGGAAAGAGCGTAACCTTGCGCAAAATCACAATTCGCGGTATGAAGGAGAATCAGTTGCTCCTTCGATTCCACTCCTTCGAAGACGACCCGCATGCCGAGGTTGTGTGCCAGTGTGACGGCCGAATAAATCACCGCGGCGGCATCAGAAACCAGAGTGAGATCTTTCGCGAAAGACGAGTCAAGTTTCATGATTTGAATCGGGAATCGGTGCAGGCATGAAAGGGATGAAGCCCCGCGTCCGAAGTTGTCGATTGCCAAACGAACCCCGATTTGATGAAGTTCCTGAAGGATCCGCGCGCTCGCTTCGGGATTCTGCATGATCGCGGCTTCGGTGATTTCGAGGGTAAGACTGCTCGGGCTCAGGCGGTGCTTGCGGGTGGCATCTACCACGCATTGCAGGAGCATCGGGTCACTGATCTGCCTGGAGGATAGGTTCACCGACACTGAGAGATCCTGCGCCAGCAATTGGCCTTGTCGCCATTCAGCAAGCTGGCGGACGGCTTCCTGGATCACCCATCGCCCGATGGGAAGAATCAAATCAGTATCTTCCGCCGCCTGAAGAAACGCGGCGGGTTCAACAAAGGTTCCGTTTCGATTCCACCGCAACAGGGCTTCGAATTCGTCAACCCGCGAATCCGCGAGCGAAAAGATCGGCTGGTAGAAAAGGGCGAAGTCACCGCGATCCACCGCAACTCTCAAATCAGATTCGAGGGCGAGTCGTGCCATGGCCAACTGGTGCATCTTTTCATCGAACAATGCACAGCAGTTTTTGCCCTGGGCTTTGGCGATATACATGGCAGTGTCGGCATCGCGAAGCAGGTCATTGGCTTGCGTGTATCGATGAGTGGCGCTGGCCACTGCGACCCCGATGCTACCGCCGAGTTGAAGTTCATGCCCTTCGGCTTTGACGGGCTTTCTTAATAGTGCGACAAGCCGCCGTGCTACACGAAAAGCGTCCTCGTCACTTCGAACGTCGTCCAGCAAGATCGTGAACTCATCACCGCCGAGCCGCGCCAGTGGATCAGCGTCAGGCGACGACGCCAGGGAGTCGGCACCTCGCAAACTGTCGGAGAGTCGTTCGGCGATACTCATCAGGAATTGGTCCCCGACGGAATGACCGAGGCTGTCATTGATCAGTTTGAAGCGATCAATGTCGATGAACAGGACGGCAAATGCGTGGTTAGGGTCGCGGCGTGAGCGTTCAATTCTGCGCGTTACCCGGTCGAGGAACAACTTACGATTCGGCAGGCCGGTCAGAGCATCCCGCATCGAATCATGACCGATGCGCAACATGCTGACGACGTGCCGTGCCAGAACCCTCAGAGCATTCTCCTGCTCCGTCGTGAGTTTCCGGGGGACTGTATCGATCACACAGAGTGTGCCCAGTGCATACCCCTTGTGCGTGATCAGTGGTGCGCCGGCGTAGAAGCGAATATGGGGGGAGCCGGTCACCAGTGGATTATCGTGAAAGCGCTCGTCCTTCGACGCGTCTTCAACCACCATCAGATTCGGTCTGGTAATCGTGTGGGCACAGAACGCCGAGCAACGGTCCCCGTGATTGGCCTCAAAACCAAACTTGGATTTGAACCATTGTCGGTCGGAGTCCACGAGACTGATCAAGGCGATCGGGGTGCCGCAGATATGCGCGGCCAGCGCTGTGATGTCGTCAAATTCTCGCTCCGGAGGAGTGTCAAGAATATTGAGTTGATGCAGATGCTCAAGACGCATCGTTTCATTGTCTGGTATCGGCGAAGAGAGCATTTGCAATCCTGCAGTTAGAAACGGCTCGTTCGTTCGTCCGTTCGTCCGTCCGTTCGTCCGCAACTACATTCAATGTTGCGGCGGTCTAATTCCTTTTCGACATCTTCGAATGAATCTGAAATTCAAATCCATTCAAAATACGACAATTCCACGTCCGGCAATTCGGCATCGCAACGGACCATGCAGAAATGAGAAATGACCGCTCTTCGCTGTGTCAAATCTTCACGATTCATTGCACTTATTGCTTGAAGTTGGCAGTTTGGAACATTGGTTGGAGTGGGAAACACTTCTGGTCCAGTGTCGCAACGGATAGTAAACAATGCGTTCGCGCGCCGAGGCGATCCAGTCGCTGGAAGCAGGCAAACTGGGCAATGACCAGAAGAAGACCCTGATGCGCGTGTTTGCGGCAACACTTGCCGACTGGCAGTGCCGCGACCTTACTTGAGTGCCGGCGCGGCACCATTCAGATCTCGGAAACAGTGGTGGACGCGAATGGATGCGTTGGGAATATGCCGGGTTCGCGGGGGCGGATGAGGGGATTTTATTGGGTGGGGAGGTTTTACCGCTCGCTGCGCTCGGGGCTCTTTTTGGGGATGCGACGTTGTTTGGGAAGGATGTGGTGGTACATCGCCAATTCGCCTATGCTCCGGGCGTGGCGAAACGCGTTTTTATTACCGTCGCGGAAGTGAGTGGCGATCAGCATGCCGCGGCGCTGGCTCGCGCTCTGTTTGCGATGGAGCCGGGGATCATCGTGGAGGGGATTGGGGGGTCGACGATGAAGGCTGCGGGAGTGGTGGTTCATCATGAGACGGTGAATCGGGCGACGATGTTTCTGCGGGCAGTGCTGCGGGCGGTGGAAATGTGGAAGTTGCTGCGGTGGACGAAAAAGTATTATCAGAAGCAGAAGCCGGATCTGCATGTTTGCATTGATTCTTCGGGGATTAACCTGCATTTTGCGGCGATGGCCAAATCGTGTGGTGTCCCCGTTTTGTATTATATTTCGCCGCAGTTGTGGGCGTCGCGAGAGGGAAGGATTAAACAGGTACGGCGGTTTGTGGATCGGGTGGCGTGTATTTTGCCGTTCGAGGAATCGTATTATCGACAGCGCGGGGTGGCGGCGACGTTTGTGGGGCATCCGTTGTTTGATCAGTTGCCGGCGGATCGGAAGATGGCGCGGGAGGCGCGGGTGGGGTTTGGGGATGGGAGGGTTATGGGGGAAGAAGAACACGGGCCGGACGCCCACGGCACCTTACCGGTGATTGGGTTGATGCCGGGGTCGCGGAAGGCGGAGATTCGGGGGAATTGGCCGCCTATGTTGGAGGTGGCGGATCGGATTCGCGCGGCGATTCCGGGGGCGCGGTTTGAGGTGTCGACCACCCCGCCGACGCATGCGTTGGTGTGTGAGATGGCGAGTGGGCGGACGGACCTGCGGATTGAGCAAGGGGCGATTGATGCGATGGCGCCGGGTTGGGATTTTTGCATCGCCAAGAGCGGGACGACGACGCTGCATGTGGCGGCTTACGGGGTGCCGATGATTGTGGTGTTTCGCGCGAGCAAGTGGGTGTGGCATCTGGTGGCGCGGTGGTTGATCAAGACGCCATCGATTGCGCTGGTGAATATTCTGGCGGAGCGGTCTTCACCGGAGAGCGGGATTCCGAAACATCGGATCGTGCCGGAGATCATTCCTTGGAACGGGCCGAATGGGCCGGTGGCGGATTTGGCGATTGAGCTTTTGCGGAACCCGGAGAAGCGGCGCGAGCAGCAGAAAGATTTGTTGAAGTTGGTGGCGAGTCTGGATCGGCGTGGGGCTTCGCGGCGGGTGGCGGAGATTGCCTTGGAAATGATGGGTGGGGCGAAGGAAGCGAAATAGGCATGGCGATACATTCGTGGCACGGGCTTCCAGCCCGTGTTAGTGGATCGGGACGGAAGAAACTCTGGTTTTCAGCATCGATTCGAGTTCAAAACTCTCAACACGGGCTGGAAGCCCGTGCCACGAATTGATTCTCAGACTCTCTGCGGAACGTCTTTTTATGGCTCATTCATTTTGCCGAAATTTTTTGATCGCGATCGCGCTGCTATGGCCGCTTTGCGCGCAGGCGCATCCGATGGTGGAGAACGCGTTGGATGTGGTGATCGGGCGGGACAAGATCGTCATCGACGCGCGTATCTCGATGGAGCAGATTCTGATTGCCGGGGCCGAGGGCCGGGCGACGCCTGGGCGCGAGCGGTGGTTGCAACTGGCTCGGGAACATGGGGACTATGTTCTGAGTCATTTGCAAATTCGGGTGGAAGGTCATGTCATTCAAGGCCATGCGGTTGCTTCGGCCACATTTCCGACGACGATCCCGGCGAGCAGTATTTTGATTCCGTATCGGTTTGAGTATCCACTGAGCAAGCCGCCAGCCAGGGTTCGGATCGATCAGAATTTTCTCCGCGAGTTTGATCTGTGGACAGCCTCTTGCATTGCGCGCATTCGGCAGAGTGATGATGCGACGTTTTCCACGGCGTTGCTCACGCGCGAAAATTCGGCGGAGTTTGATTGTGTGTGGTCGGCTGACTTACCCGGCGTGGGCACCGAGTCCGCTCACACTGAGTTGAAAATCGGCGGGACCGTGCGGGCTTATCTGATGCACGGGATGAAGCACATCCTCACGGGATACGATCATCTGCTGTTCGCCAGTGCGCTGGTGTTGGCGACGACGCGGTTGAGCGATCTGATCAAAGTCGTGACCGCGTTTACGGTGGCCCATACGCTGACGTTGATTCTTTCGGTATTGAATCTGGTTTCACTCAGCGAGCGTGTGGTTGAACCGATGATCGCGGCCAGCATTGTTTTCGTGGCGGTGCAGAATATTTTCTGGCCGACGCAGAGCCGGGGATGGATGCGGCTGGGGATTGCGTTTGGTTTCGGTTTATTCCACGGCTTGGGATTCGCCGGCGGTTTAAAAGAGGCGATGTCGGAAATGCCCCGCATC
>JBBRMF010000031.1:0-30074 GCA_038230975.1 Tepidisphaerales bacterium | reverse complement strand
TTTGTAGAGGCTCAGCACGATGCTTCGCGCCAATGGGTAAGCCATGAACACGCTGAATAACACGACAAATGGTGCGATAAATAAATAGGGCGCATATCGGGCTTGCAGCGTCCAAAGCTTCTGGCGAGTCATGGCGTGGCGGCGCTCGCTTTCACGGAATCATCTTCAAATTCCCACTGCTTCATGCGGTCGGCAAGGTCGGCAGCGGCGATGTTGAGCCAGCCTTGGCAGGCGGATTCCAGCCCCGCCGTTCCCTGTTGCTCCACGCGGCGGGTGGCTTTTGCCAGAGCCATTTGGAGGTAGACACTGGCGATGTTCGTGGCGGGCGTGACGAATCTCGGGGGGATTTGCGCGGCCAACTCGATCAGTTGTTCATCGACGTATTGGCCGCCAAAATACGGGTCGGGCTGATGATAGGAGGGGTCTTTCCACATCGATTTGACCGGGGGAAGAATCTGCGTGAGCTTTCGGCGGGCTTCGACCCCGTGGCGATCGAAATAGAGATGTTCGATGAGTTTCCAGGCTTCTTCTTTATGTTTCGAAGAGCGGAGGATGCCGATCATCGTGCCGCCCCAGGTGGCGGTGGGGGCATCGGTGGGATCGAAGCGCGGCAGCGGCATGAAGCGTAGCTTTCCTCGGAGCGAATCACCGCCGTACTCTTTGAAAAGACCGAGTCGCCAGTCAGGGGTGAAAAAAGCGCAGAGGTTTCCTTCGAGAAGATCTCGCGCCAGCGGGCCATCTCCTTCGCCCGGTTCGCTGCCAATTCGCCTGGGGCCGCCAACGCATTGCGCGTAGAACGCAAGAGTTTTTGCGACTTTCGGATCGGCCAGATGAATGTGATTGTAGTCGTCGATCAGATTAATGCCGCGCTGTAACAGCATGATGACCAGCAGATCGATGCGGGTGGAATAGATCTCCAGCGCATGGCGGGTTTTGTAGCCGTGTGATTGCCAATACTGTTGAAACAAAAGACATGATTCCTGAAAGTCGGGCCAGGTCTTGGCCTTGGATAAATCGATCCCGGCCTGCTGAAAAAGATCGTCGCGATACGTGATGCCGACCGGGTGAACATCGTGCGGCACACCGAAAACTTTACCTTGTTTGGTCCACGGAGCGTATCGCGATTGGACGATTTGATCGTACCAGCCTGACTTTTCCAGAAAAGGTTTCATGGGTTCGAAACCGACTTCCGGCAAAGGTGGCCGAAAGAATTTCCCGATCTGACCGACTTCCATTTCGACAAGATCCGGAACGCCGGAACCCGATAATCCATCGGCAAAATCAGCCTGTAACCGACGGCCCATGGCGTGAACCTGAACGATTTGCAGATCGACGGTGATGCCGGTTTGTTTTTCAAAGGCGGCGAGATCGGTTTGGTATGAGGTGAAGTGGGAGTCGGCGAAGACCCAGAAGGTGAGTTTTTTTGCGGGGGGATCGTGTCGGAAGACGACTGCTGCGCCGGTCAAGGCGGTGAGGAGCAGCATGACTAGAATCGGCTTACCCAGGTGGAATGACATCGCGGCGCATTTTCAGGGGGGTGCATCGGGATTGCAAATTGGATTTATTATTTAGCCGGGTCGCTTGCGACCCGTGTCGGACCGCGTGAGATGGCGGCAGAACACGGTTCGCAAGCGAACCGGCTAAATAATTTCGACAAGCCACGTCCCGGGAGGGGACCAGCGATCAGAATGGTTTTGGGTCGGCACCGGGGGCGACTTCTTTAATATTGGGGGTGATGTCGGCGTCGACTCGGCCGGTGACCCAACTCATCGCGCCGACGAGGAGGCTTTCATACCCGGGTAGTTTCCAGACGTCTTCGCGATGGCCGAGTGATGAGAAGAAGACACGGCCTTTTCCGTGCATGCGAGCCCAGGTTTCGGGATATGATTTTCGCTGATACATCGGGCCGGTCATGCCCTGCGTATCCTGCATGAGAATGACGTGCAGATCCGGGGCGAAGTTTTTGAGGGAGTACCACTCTTCGGAGAAGTTGGCATCTTTCAATGCCAGCGCGCCTGGGAATTTGTCATCGATACAACGCAGGGTCGCTTTCTGTTGCGCGCCGTGAACGATAAATTCACCACCGAGCATTTTGATGTACGGGTCAAAGTCATCTTCACCGGCGGCGTTCACATCGCGGAGCAATTCTTTCGTGTGCTTGCCGTGACCGTGGAACGTGTCGGAACCACTGTGCAACGCGATGAATCCCTTGCCATTTTTGACGGCTTCCAGGAATGCGGCCTTGCCGGCATCGCCCATACCGGGTTCTTTGGAAATCAATTTATCCTGTACGTTCTTCTTGCCATCGGGCCCGGCTTTCATCGAATACTTGGGGGAGTCTTTCCGCAAATCTTCCGTGGTGTAAAACACCAGGCCGTCAAATCCCGCGAGATATTCCGGGGTGAAGAGCGAGCCGTCTTTCGAGCAGGTGACGTCGAATCCGTTTTTCGCGCCAAGATCGGTGAGAATCTGTTCCGCGTAGGCGAGTTTGTTCGGATCGTTTGCCGACCGCGCGATCACGCTATGTTGGAACCCGGAGGACTTGGTGAAGAAAAGAATCTTCTTGACCGGTGCATCGGCGGCGAAGCTCATTCGGCTGAGAAACGGCGAGATTGCCAATCCAGCGGTGGTGAGCCCGATGCTCTTGAGTATATCTCGACGATTGAAGCGGGGTTGATTCGACATTCAGATCCTTCGGTAAATGAACTGTACAGAAGCTGTCGTTCTTGCTCCCTCTCCCGGTAGTCCGGGGGAGGGCCGGGAGAGGGGACGCTATCTTTATCGCGTTTCCAGCGAGTTGTTGATCCGGTGTTTGCCGCGCGAAAACACCGCCGTTACACTAAGGGCGCAAGAGCACTGGTCACAAAAAGGAACCCATGATCGAGAAGATTTTCAAAGCATACGATGTACGGGCCGTCTATCCCAATCCGCTGGACAAAGATGCGGCTTGGAAAGTGGGGCATGCGACCGGGCAGTACCTGAAGCGCAGCCGTCAGAATATTCCCGTCGATCAAAAGGTGAAACGTGAGGATACCGTCGTTGTCGGTCGTGACATGCGCCCCAGTTCTCCGGAACTGGCCACGGCACTTTGCGACGGGTTGCGGTCGACGGGTATGAATGTGATCGATGTCGGGATGATCGACACGTCATTCATCTATTTTGCGATCAACCATCTGGATGCCGTCGGTGGAATTCAGACGACGGCGTCGCACAATCCGATTCAATACAACGGCTTCAAAATCAGCGGACCCAAAGCCAAACCGATTGGTTCTTCCAGCGGGCTCGATGACATCAAGCGAATCGCGACCACCTTGCGCGTGATGAAAACCGGAGTGCAGGGGAAGTATGAGGAGATGGATCTGTGGGGGCCGTATAAGAATACCGTTCTTAAATTTTTGCAGATGAAGCGCAAATTGCGCGTGGTGGTTGATGCCAGCAACGGCATGGCGGGCAAAATGCTGCCGGCGGTTTTTGGCGATCAGATCAACCTTGAGATGATCCCGATTCTTTTTGAGATCACCGGAAGTTTCACGCACGATCCCAATCCGCTGGTCGAGAGCAATCTGGACATGCTAAAGCAGAAGATGGCGGAAGTGAAACCTGATTTTGGGGTATGCTTCGATGGAGATGCCGATCGCTGCGTTTTCGTGGATGAAAACGGGAAGATGATAGGTTCGGATATGATCACGGCGGTCCTTGCCGAAGATTTTCTGAAGCGTCCCGAAAATAAAGGGGCCACGATTGTCTATGACCTGCGTTCGAGCCATATCGTGCCGGATGTGGTCAAGCAGTTGGGTGGCGTGCCGAAGCGCGATCGGGTGGGGCATGCGTTTATCAAGAAAACCATGGCGGAAACCAAGGCCGTGTTTGGCGGGGAACTTTCGGGCCATATCTATTTCCGCGACTACTATTATGCCGATTCCGCCGCTGTGGCGTTTGCGCGCATGTTGTCGGTGATTTCGGAACAGAATAAGCCATTGAGTGAAATCGTTGCACCGCTGTACAAGTACGCGCAGAGCGGCGAGTTGAATTTCCAGATCGAAGATAAAGACGGAAAGATTCGCGAAATTGCGGACGTCTATAAAAAGTATCAGGTCGATTATCTCGATGGCATCACCGTCGACTGCGGCGACTGGTGGTTCAATGTTCGTAAGAGTAATACTGAACCGATGCTTCGCTTAAATCTTGAAGCTCCGAACCCCGCGCATTTACAGGAAAAGTTGTTGGAACTGAAAAAGTTGCTCGGTGAACCGGTACACGGGCATTGATCGATCAGGTGGCATGGGCGTGTTGCCCGTGCGTGTTTTTACAAAAATGCACGGGCGAGACGCCCATGCCACTTTCAGAATCCCGTCCGTTTGAATTGTTTTTCGAGATCGTTCAGGGTGAGGCGTAGCGTGGTGGGGCGGCCATGCGGGCAGTTACTGGAGCGATCGATCAATTCACGTCTGGAGAGTAACGCTTCAATTTCCCCGGGGGTGAGTGGATCACCAGCTTTGACGGCGGCCTTGCAGGCCATCATGTCGAGTAGTTCGTGCAGAATTTCTTCTTCGTGAAGGTCGAGAAGTTCCTGCTCGCCGCGCTCCAGTAACTCTCGAACGAAGGTGGCAGGATCGAGCTTGGATAGAAATGTCGGGAAAGCCTGCACTGCGAGCGTGCCCGGCCCGAAAGGTGAAACTTCGATCCCCAGTCGCTGCAGCAATGATTGGATTTGATCCAGCATTGCGATTTGCCGTGTTGAAGCCGAAAGAGTTTGCGGGATAAGCATGCGCTGCGATTCCAATGGGCCGCGCATCAACCGGGTTCGTAGCTCCTCGTACATCACGCGTTCGTGCAGGGCGTGCTGATCGATGATGACCATGCCTTCATCCGTCTGGGCGACCAGATAACTGTTGTGCAGTTGGATGGCCGCGTGCTTTGCGCCGAAGCCGGCGGGGGGCAATGGTGCATCCGCTTTTATGGACGACATCGCGTCGGTCATCTGATCCGTCGATGGAACCGCGGATTGTAATGGGAAATCGATGCGCTGCGTTAAAGGGGACGGCGTGTTGAGCTGAAACGCAGGCTGATACGGAAGGGGATTTGCTCCAACTTCAGCAGAGCCTTCTTTGAAGAATGCCGCCAGTGTCGCACGCATGTCATCCCGCTGCTGCTGCTGCTGCAAAGGGGCGATGGAATCAGCCCTCATCGGGATTGCGGCGGGAGTCAGATCGTTGGAAAGAAGCTTCTCCCGGATCGCCGACATCGTCAGGCCGTGAATCCGCCCGCTGTCTCGGAAACGGACTTCGATCTTCGTGGGATGCACGTTGACATCCACATCCTGAGGCGGCATCTCGATCAACAGCACACAGGCCGGATATCGACCCGGCTCGGTCAGCCCGCGATAGGCTTCGCGCGCTGCGTGTTGGATGAATTTATCTTTGATGTGCCGACCGTTCAGGTAGAAGTATTGATACTTGCCTGTAGGCCGGGCAAACTCCGGCAATCCCACAAGACCGCTGATTTGGATTTCCGCATCGCGCGTGTTGATGGCCAATCGCTGCTCGCGAAATTCCTTGGGCCAGGCTTGCAGCAACCGTTGTTCGGATGTTGTGGCCGGAAGATCAAGTGCCATTCGACCGTTATGTGTCACCTTAAACCCGATGTGGGCATGCGGTAGCGCAAGACGAAGCACCATCTCGCTGATATGGCCGAACTCTGTGGGTGCCCCTTTCATGAATTTGCGGCGCGCGGGGGTGTTAAAAAAAAGATTGCGGATTTCGATCGTCGTTCCCAGATTCCCGGCGGCGGCCTGAGGTGTGCTGATCTCACCTCCTCGATTTAGAATTTCGTAAGCCGCATCGTTTTCAGCGGTTCGACTTTGCAGTCTTGCATGCGAGACCGATCCGATGCTTGCCAGCGCTTCACCCCGAAAACCCATCGTGCCGATGCGGAAAAGATCATCGTCGCAGCTCAACTTGCTGGTGGCGTGTTCGGCAAATGCCAAGGCCAACTCTTCGGGCGGAATGCCGCAACCCTCGTCAATCACCCGGATCAGTTCGCGACCCCCATCTTCTACTTCCACAATCACTTGCGTCGCTCCGGCGTCGATTGCGTTTTCGACCAATTCCTTCACCACGGAGGCAGGGCGTTCGATCACTTCACCGGCGGCGATGCGGTTGACCAGAGCGGTGGAGAGTTGTTGAATGGGGCGTCGGGACACTCCTGCGAAGTATAGCCGAATCCGAGCGGCTTCACGAGAATCCGGGAATTATCTTGCCATTGGATGGAAGTGATCTAACATAACTGAAGATGCACAATCGGCTGCCACGTGTTTCAGGCTCGTTGACGCTGTTCAATCCAATTTGGGGTTCCCACGAACGTTTAGAACGTGGTACTACTTTTTTAAAACACTACCCGCCGGCAACAATTTTTTAAGTCTTCGGCGTATGTCGGCAACACGATCCTGCGGCACCGTGTACAACCGGATGTTTTCATCTCTTTCAACTTTTGTGAAAATTGATTCTGAATGGGCGGCGACTACGATCATTTCAGTAACTACTGAAACAGGAGATAGTCATGGCCTTATTGGAAATTCCCGTTGCAACGTCACCCGTCACGCCGAAGCCTCCGGTCGCACCGGCCGATGAGAAGTTGCGCATCGTGCAGGATCTGTTCATCCGCCGTTGGGGTGAGATGGGCGCGACGTGGGGCATTAACCGCACGATGGCGGAGATTCATGCATTGCTCTACATCATGGGACAGCCTTGCTGCACGGATGATGTGATGGAGCGGTTGAACATCAGTCGTGGCAACGCGAGCATGAGTTTACGCGGGCTGTGTGACTGGGGAATTATTCGCCGACTGCATAAGCGCGGGGAACGGCGGGAATACTTTGAGAGCCTCACGGATGTGTGGGAGATTTTTTCCATCATCGCCGCCGAGCGAAAACGTCGGGAGATGGACCCGGTGCTGGAGACGATCCGGCAATGTCAGGTGATGTTGTCTGAAGCGTCGCTGGGTAAGGCCGCAGCCAAGCGCGAGGAAGTTCAACTGACGCGGCAACGGTTGGCGAGCATGGAAGAGTTTATGGAAGTGACGAATAAGATTTTTCAGCAGTTCATCGGGAATGCCAAGAGTGGATTGACGCGGGTGGTGAAGGTGTTGTTGAAAGCGTTTTGAAAGAGGTTTGTCGACTCATTTATTATTTAGCCGACTCGCTTGCAAGCCGTGGTGTTCTGAAATGGAAAGCAGTTCGACATGGGTCGCAAGAGACCCGGCTAAATAAGATGAAAGCGCCGCTGTTCATTCGCCGAGTTCGGGGGGATGTAGGTTGCGGGTGTCGGTCGGGAGTTTGTTAGCGTTGAGATCGGCCCACATGGCGGCTTCGGCATCGAGGGGGCTTTTGATGTTGTAGGCTTGGTAGGCGAGCATTTCACCGATGCGAATGACCAGGTCTACCAGGCGTTCACCGGCGGTCCAGTGGTCACCGACGCAGATGGTGGCCGGGTCTATGTTCGGATGAAAAATCGGTGTGAGCATCCGGCATTTGGGACCGAGCCGCGGGTAATCGGCAGTGAGCTGAATCTCCACCAGGTGCTGCTCGCGGGGGACGGGCGCTTTTTTACCGCGATCGAAGCTGTGGACCTGGTACTCGATCTGGTAGCGCTCGGCCGGATCGCCGGTGGTGGATTTGATCCTGATTAAAGGAAAGTTTGTGAATGCGGCGGCCATTTGCCGGGCGTCGGCAATGAGCCGGCGCGTTCGCATGGGAACTTTGGCGGCCACCAACTGATTGACGTTCGGAGTCGGCATCGCAGCGGTTGGAGCAGGCACGACGATCACTTCACCGCAACCGCACTTGGCTTTTTTGCCGGCGGCGGCATCGGGAACGGTGTATTTTTTTCCGCAGGCGGAGCAGGTGAACTCAATCATGGCTACCCCTTTCTATGCGCCCAAGGGCCAACGGGCGGCCAACCGTTCCACCAGATGTACGATGCATAGATTCCTCCGGCGGCACCGAGGATGCAGACCACCAGTGCGATGACCGCAATGGCACGCCGCTGCCGTGAGTCCTGGTAGGCGGCCAGATAAATGCTCGTGCCGATCGCCCCGATCAGGGCCGGTATCCCGTAAGCCAACGCACCAAGCAATGAGCCGACCACGCTGGTCGCGACAAATACGAATTCCCACGGGAATTCTGTGGATGCAATTTCATCCTCGCCTGTTGGCGCCGCGATGGCGACAGCTTCTTCTTCGACTGCCGCGTCCGGTGTTTCTTCGGTTTCCGGCGGTTTGAGCGCGTTGACCTGTGGGCAGCCGTACGCGGAACAACCATAATTTTCCTGCCAGCAATCCGCATGGAAGGTCAGGCCACAGGATGGACAGGCGGTGGTCTGTTCGTCGGTGCTGATGGTCGAGTGACAGATGCTGCAAACTTCTTCGACGGTGTGCGTTTCAGGAGTCGCGGCTGTGAGATCGAGTTCTGCGTCGATAGGATGATCATGTTCTTCCTCCGAGGAATCGGCAGTTATAACGGCTTCTTCCAGGGGTGACGGCACCATTTCAGGCACTGCGCTATGACGCCATTTTTCAAAAAGTGCTTCTCGTTCGCCTGATTCGCCGTCCGTAACATCGGTTTCGGATGTCTGCAAATGCTCTGTGGCGGAGGATCCCAGTTCCGCTTCGGTTGGCGCGGTGGCAGTTACATCGGAGGACATTTCTGCAAGGCCGTATTCATCGGTCGGGTGGGGTTGCGGGACCGGTGGGTTTTGTAATAGATCCGAATAGTTGTCGTATGAATCTGACGGTTTCGGCGGCACACCCGGTTCGGCAATGCTTGGGGATGAGACGACTTCCGCAACTGCGCCCGGCTCGGCCGGAATGAGCACTGTGCGGCCGCATTGGCGGCAAACGTGAATCTGTCCGATCGCTGCCGCCTTGAACCAAACGGGAGCGCCGCACGGACAATTGAACAGCACGCCTGATTCGTTAACGTCGGTGCCTGGTCGCTGGCCGTCCAGGTTAATCTGATCGACTCCCTCGGGCAGTTCGTCGTCGAGGGAATATACAATTTGAGTCGTTCCGATGCGGATGACATCGCCGTCGCCAAGCAGCCGGCGTCGTTCGATGGCTCGGCCATTCACCCACGTGCCGCCCAGGCTTCCCCCGTCTGCAATGTAATGATGCCCGTCAAAATCTCGATCGACCCAGGCATGCAATCGGGAGACGTTCGATTCCGGTACGACGATGCCGTTAGTCGGTAGTCGGCCGATCAGCACGCGCCCGGTGACTCTTCCGGTGCTGCGTCGGTCCGGTTGTTCGATGATCAGGGAAGGCATAGTAATTTCTGAATCGCGAAGAATCTTTGACGATTTGGTCGTTCGCCTTGTTTTTAGTTTCTTGGCTTTTCCTGAAATGTAAAGCAGGTCGTTCCGATTTGCACCTGGTCATTATTGCGAAGTCGAGCGCGATTGGCGGGGCGACCGTTGATATAGGTACCTCCGCCGGTGCCGAGGTCTTCAATGTCGTAGCCACCTGGCAGAATATGCAGCGCGGCGTGGCGGCGTCCCACTTTGGCATCTTTGAAAAGATAGATTTCACATTGCGGAGATGAACCGATGAAAGTCGGATTGCGATAAACGATAAATTGTTTGCCGGCGATCAGACCTTTAATGACTTTCAACCAACCTTGCTTGGCGGCGTTTTCGACAAGGGCAGTGCCGACACCGGTGATCACCCCTATTGATGTAATGGCGATCAGGCGGCTCAGGACCGGGTTACCCGTCATCGCGCCAATCGGGTCGAAAAGTGCTCCACCGACGGCTCCACCGACAAATCCACCAATGAGCCCGAATGCCAGCTTGCGCCCGTTGCGCATGACCACTCCGGGAGCGGCGCTTAGAAATAGCCCGAGCACGCCCCAGGACATCGCGCGGGCGGCGATTTGCCGGGCCATGGAAACATCGTCGGAGGATTGGCCACCGCCGATCAGGTGATACAGTTTTTCGACGAAGAGGGAAACGACGATGCCTCCGACTAATCCGAGCAGCGCGCCGACCCCGCCGTAAACGACGGCACCCTGCATGTTTCGCGAGGCGACGGATTCAGCCATCCCAAGGGCCACGGCGATCAGGATTCCGCATGCGGAGTAGAAGCAGATGTCGCCGAAGAGCGTACGAAGATAATCGTGTTTGAGGAGGTTTTGTTTTTGAGCTTCGCGTTTTTCAGGGGAGAGTTTGTCGTTGTTGTACCATTGGTACCAGGGATTATCTCTACCGCTTCGATCAATCGCATCGAGGGCGTACATAATTCTGGAAGACGACACCGATTGCGATTGTTTGAGGGTGCGGTCCTTGTCTTTCATGAGAGTGATGGCCTGCCCGCGCAGGTCGGGGGTGAGATATTGCACCAGTTCGCCGCAACCCCAGGCAAGCAATCCACCGAGCAGACCAAAGATCGTGAGATTGAAAAACGTGTTGTACCAGATGCTTCCCCGGTCGTAGTCTGGCACGGGCAGACGGCTCGGGGCGGCAGCTGTGCGATGAGTGCTTGCCTGCGCACTGGCGAGGGCTTCCTGCTGTTTGACGCGCTCTTCCACTTCCGGCGTGTGCAGATCATCGAAACTGAGCGTGATTTTTTGTCGACTCATGGCAACTATTTCAAAGTGGTTTGGTTTTGGAATCGCCGCAATATTACGGCTTCGTATTTACCGGTGATGAATCCGCCGGGCCTTCCAGAATGCGCGGTCCTTTATTGATCGGCGTTGTGGGGCGGATTACCGGAGCGGGGACGTCCGACTTTTCGGCAACATTTGCAGGTCGGGTGGTCGTTGTCAAAGGGTTCGCCGGATCGAAGGGAACACTGGCCTGTGTCGTCGTGGGAATTGTCGCGGGCATGGGATGAATCAATGACTCGGTCACCGGATCGGTCGTTGGCGTTGTAGTCAGAGCGGTGGACGGCGCGGGTGGCACGATTGCTGCGGCCGACGGGACGATGCCCGCAAGAGCCGGATCGACGCCAGTTTCGCCATTGTGTTTGACTACCACGGGTGCAGGCGATCCGGCATGAGGTATCCGCTTATTTTCGGAAAAGATCGTGTAAAGGACGAGTGGCCATGCCAACGCAATCAACGCGATAAACGCCAATACGACGGCAAGCGTTTTTTGCCGCTTCTCCGACTTTTGCATGCGTCGGGAAAAATCGGCCAGTGCCGCAGCGGTGATTTCGGCTGAAACCGGCACGGTCGCGAGCTCTTTTTCGACGTCCTCTTCGACGAGAAACGGGACGCGCACCGTCTTGGAATCGCGCCAGATGAACAGCCCTTCTTCACGGCTGATCGGATCGTAGACGAACGCGACCTGCCACGGCAAATTGAAGAAATTGCCGTGAATGAAAAGGTCCATATCCGATAAGAAAATGCCAAACCCGGGATGGGTATGATACCAACCGACCACGCGCAAATCGGCGTGATCTCTTTCCATGATGCCTTGAATATGATTCCAGGTTTCAGCGGTGAACGTGACGTTTGCGCTGGAGCTACCGGCATGATTGCCGCGCACGGCGGCTTCGATGAGGAGATAGGAACCGATGTCGTCTCGGAAGACATTACCGGCGACAACGCCGCAGACTTCGACGTCGGTTGTCGTCTGCCCGTGACGGCTAATTTCGTTCAGTACCGAACGGCGGATAACGACCTGGAAGCCGGCCGCACGCGACGCGAGCGAAACCGGCCAGTGACGAAATGGCCATTCATTGCTATCGGACGGGATGAGTTCGTTGGGAAGATCGCGAACGATAATTTCAGACGACACCGGGGGAAGGCTGCGGTCAACTTCGGCAGCGGTCGACATTTCGGTCGCGTGAAGCGCTTTCGAATCGGTAATTGCGTTGTTGGGATCGGTTTCATCCACGCTGAACCGCGCCTTACGTTTTGATTTTCGATCGGATCGAGACATCGTTGGGTCGTCCCAGGTAACTTCGCTTCGGATCGTGCGTCAACGCCATGCACCGCGAGTGTCAGGGGGCATGTTATCCGGTCGACGAGCGAATTGCATTGCCAGGCGCGGATCGGATTCCATTGCCAGAGGCCAAGCAATGCCCATCTACGCTATCGCTTTTCTGAAGCGTAAATAAAATCCGGCGGCGTTACGGACGAATTTTCCATTGTTGCCCGCGAAATGCCAGGGGCTCCGTTGGCGCGGCTTCCGTATCCACCGTAGTAACCGTAGCGGTTTCGGCTGCGTGGGCCATCGTTGACGACGATCCCAAGCAGATTTGCTCCGAAGCCCATAAGACCATCGCGGGCATCAGCGGCGGACCTGCGATGGCTCCGCTCGGCGCGAACGACCATGATTGTAAGGTCGCACATAGCACCCAGGATGCGGGCATCGGTGACAAGCATCACGGGGGGGGAATCGACAATCACAAAATCATATTTAGTTCCGAGATTTGTCAGAAGATCCGCAAACATTTGATTGTTAATCGTCTCGGACGGATTGAACGGAATCGGCCCGCAGGGCATCAGTTCCAGATTGCGGATGCCAGTGTTTTGGATCGCGTGCTCGGCGAAGGTGCGGCCTGCAACAACGCTTGAGACGCCGTTGTCATTAAGTGCCGAGAATATTTTATGCTGCGTGGGTTCCCGAAGGTCGGCGTCGACGATGAGAACCCGCTGGCCGGCCTCTGAGAGGGCAATCGCAAGGTTCGCCGCCAAGGTGCTTTTTCCTTCACCGCGTTCGGCGCTGGTGACGAGCACGGTTTTGGCTTTCGGGCCGAAATGCACTGCCGTGCGAACGCCCCGGAAGGCTTCGGCGACGTCACTCATCGGGTCGAGGTGAACTTTGCGACCGCGGGTTTGCTGGCTCAGTGATCGTGACATGTGCGGGATCACACCGAGGACGGGCAGGCTGGTTGCCGCCACCACTTCGCTGATGGACCGTAATCGCTGGTCGACAAACGCCATGGTCAGTCCGAGGATCAGTCCGAAGATCAGACCTTCCAGAACCAGCATGTTGGTGTTCGGTCGGATTCGATCAGCCGGGCCTCGCGGGTCGGGATCGCTGATCAAATGGATGCGCACCGCGCCCTGGTGATCGAGCGCTGTGATCTCTTCCATGCGCGTGCGAAGAAGACCGGTCAGTTTTTTATTCTGGTCGAGAGATTCTTTGACGTCATTGATCTGCGCTTGCCTCGCCGCGAGCCTGGCCCGAACCTCGCGCGCCATCCGGCTGGCCTGACCTTTTTCTTCGCTGTAGGTTATTTCCAGCTGTTTTGACAAAGAGGTGGCGGCCACCCACTCGCGATTAAGAAATAACACGTATGCTGCCGACCGGTCATCCACTTTCATCTGTGCGGCCTGGACCGCAGGATGGTTCGGAAGATACCGTTCTTTGAGATCATTCAGTTTTTGCTGGGCCGAATAAAGTTCGGTTTTGATCTGTGCTTCATCGTTACCGACGAGAATTCTCTGACCGTTGTAGACCCCTGTCCGAATCAGATCGTCCAGTTTTTCGGAGTCAATGATCGTTGTTTTGGCCAGTCGTTCAAACGCATTCTTGGAGTCAAGACTCCGAAGCCGGGCGGAGTTCAATTGATCGGCCAGTATGAGCAGGTGCTTGGCGTCGACGGTGCTTACACCTTCTGCCGTCTGCAGGTCCAGAATTTCGCCTTCCAGCGTGGCGATCTTCTCGTGCTGCTGGTGCATCTCCTTTTCCCACTTTTCCTTGTCGGACCGGATGCTGGCGTAATTGTCATTGCTGGATTTGTGGTTATCGAGGGAAGTGAATTTTTCGTAGGCTTCCGCGACCGCGCTCAAAACGTAAGCCGCTTCGTCGGAATACGGAGAATTGAAACTCACAGTGATGATGTCTTCATTGCGTGCGGACGTGGCGGAAATGCCGTCGCGAATCGCGGCCAGATCATCGCCACCCGTGCCGATGGAATGCAGGGTTATCAGACCTTTGGCTTGGCGTTCGCGCAGAATTCCGATCGCGTCGATATGAATTTCCCTCGAGTTACTGAGCAGTTCGGCCTGGGTGTTGAGATACGACTCCATGTTCATGCCTTCGCCGATCACTTTGGCGCTGGCCGGTTCGACGACGATTTGGCAGGAGCGTGTGTAAATCTTGGCCCGCGTTTTTCCATAAATCCCGAATGCAAGCCCGCAAGCGGTGATGATTAAAAGGACCAACCAGCGACGGTTCCAGATCGTTTGCAGCGGCGTCACATTTGGAAGCGGCTCACCGCCGGGGTTCTGGCGGCCGAAATCCCCACCCAATCCAAATCTCATCAGACTTGAGTGGTCGTGCGCAACTTGAATGGCTTTTGTGTTGTCCATGATGTCACTCTTCAACCTGCGAAAAGCTTCGCTTCGAGGCGAACTTCAGGTGGCACTCGATCTAATCTTAACGAATCTGTCATCTGTGACGAAATCACCGTGCCGCTAAAGCATGTAATCGCCCTGATTCCGACGGTACGAATGCATCAGAGAGGATCGAAAAACGTAAATTTTAGCACTACAACATTTGTCGCGCGGTCAAACTCGCGACTTGCATCTAAAAATGGCAGCGACCCACACACTCACTATACCCGAGAGTGTTGGGGAGTCAAAAAAACCTTTGTAAATGCTTATCTATTGGGGATATAGGGGCATTCTACAACATGGTAAAGAACCTCCGCGTTTTCCGACTCGCAGGCAGAATCGATTCTCTCCGTTGACCGGTTTCGATGAGGCGGATAACCTCAAAGACTCGTCTCTAGTCCAAGATCAACAATGTTCCACGAAGGAGATTACGATGCCTCATACATTACCCCCGCTGCCTTACCCGTCCGATGCACTTGAACCGTACATTGACAAGCAGACGATGGAGATTCATCACGGCAAGCACCATCAGGCGTATATCACGAACTTGAACAAAGCCCTGGAGCAGGCTCCGGTGTTGGCGGATAAACCCCTGCATGAACTGTTGGCCAACAATCTGGCGATCGTTCCGGAAGCGATCAAGACCGCCGTCCGGAACAACGGTGGGGGCGCGCACAACCACGCCCATTTCTGGCAGATGATGAAACCCAAAGGCGGCGGCCCCGCCAAGGGCAACCTCGGCGCTGCCATCGACAGCACGTTTGGTTCATTCGACAAGTTCAAGGAACTTTTCGCCACCGCCGCCACGACCCGGTTTGGGTCAGGCTGGGCCTGGCTGGTGAAGAATGGCGGAAAGCTTGAAATCACGTCTTTGCCGAATCAGGACAGCCCGCTGATGGAAAGCAAGTTTCCGGTTCTTGGTTTAGACGTTTGGGAACATGCTTACTATTTGAAGTACCAGAACCGCCGTCCGGAATACATTGCCGCGTTCTGGAATGTGATCAATTGGGATTTCTGTGAAGAGCGGTTTAATAGCGCGAAGTAATCGGCTAGCGATTTCGCACGGTTCGCATACCGTGAACGCCAAGGGTCGGAAGAATTAAAGTTCTTTCGACCCTTCGTATTTGAAGACTGTGCGTTGAAGTCCATTCAAAGCCACTTGACGCGATGAAGGAAAGGAGCCACTCGATGGTATTTCTGGCCGTGCCTGGGGTTACAGATCTTCGTTCTTTTTAATCGTTGTGGGTCTGGTGGTCGGCCGTGTGGTCGGGGGGTGGAACCCTTCTTCCTTCATCATCTGGCGAATATTGTCGAACTGCTTTTGCATCTTCTGATTTACGTAGTCTCGCACATCGGCGGGGACTTGGGATTCTGTGATGAGTACGACCATATCGGTGCCCTGAACTGGCATCGTGATCAACACTCGCTCGCGGCGGGCGGGGCTGGAGGCCTGGTTCCAGAGATAGACACCGCCTTCGCGAACCATGAAATCCAGGCCGGTGGTGCCGCGGATGGCTTCCAGGGCATTGTGGATTGAATAGTCTTCCAGGATCAGGTTGATGGTACGCGCTTCGGGGGGAAGCTGTTGGATCGCGCCAGCTTCGATGTCGAATGGCACGCCGGATTTTTGGGAAAGTTCGGAAAGCACTTGTGCCAGATCAGTGCCGTTGTATCGAACCGTGATCGAGCGATTAAGTTGACGCTTAATCTGGTCCTGCTTTCCGAGGATCACAACCGTCTTGCCCCAGGGGTACCATGTGGCGGCGGTCTGCTTGGCCATCGCTTCAAGGGAATCAAGCAGCGTGCTGTTGCGAGCGATATTCACTTCTGTGTTCATCAACGATGAATCGCCGGCGGGGGGATCGATCGCGTAACTTGATTTGGCGGCCAGCAATTGTTTGTCCACCGCATCTATCAGGGATTTAAGAGTGAGCGCGCCGCTCGAAGGAAAGGCTTCTTTCGAGAGCACTTCGAGGCAGGCGAGCTCCTGAGCCGTTGAACGCCGGGCGAGTCGGCGCAGCGCGGGAATGGGTTCGAGCACCAAGGCCTCGTTCTTCACTTCAAACTGCAAGCCTAATTTGCGGGTAATCGCTTCGAGGGCCTGCCGGAGGGTCTGATTTTCAATGGTCGCATGGATGTTGGTATCGCGGCCCCAGGGAAGAAGATCCCAGACCGCCGGATCCGCTTTCAGGGGTATCCCGCTCTGCTGCTGAATCTGTTCCATCGCCTGCGGCAGCAGTGAGTTCAACGTAAGCTTCTGGGGTTTATCCAGCGCCTGATTGATCAGCGCTGACGTGGTGTCTTCCGCGAATGCGATCGACGTCAAAGACAGAATAACCAACAGGGTGACAACGCAGCGATGCATAAACGGCTCCGATGAATATCGACTTCAATACGGCATCTGAGCGCCATCTTGCACCGACGCGGCGTTTGAGGCAATCAAGCTGCGGGGAGAACGCGCAATGATTCCTTCGGCAAAAGCGGGGGATTCTTCAGTGGCGGCTTGCGGGCCAGCGCCAATCGTGATTTCGGCAACGGCCATTCCGTGAGTCGTTTCTGGATCGGGTCCACCAATTTCGATCTGCACCCGCGCCGGCGTTAACTGGGCGACAGTCGAAGGGTCATTCGTTTTTGGAACGATCACGACCTGATCGATGGTTGACGGGCGATGCGAAGTGAATGTGCGAATTCCCAACGCACTTGCCACTAACACGCACGCAGCCAAGGCCAAACCGCGCAGCCCACGAATCCAACGATTTGGATAGAGCTTGATCGATGGCGGTTCAGAGGCATCGGCGATTACGTTAGAAAGGTGTTTCGTCGAGTTGCCCCAACGAATCGTGGGCAACATGGCTGGCGACTTCAGAAGATCGTTTAGCTGCTGATGTTGAGCCAATGTGGCTCTTGCGGCGGGATCTTCCATCAGGCGGGCTTCCAAGGCCGGGATTTCGTCCGCCGGCAAATTGCCGTCGGCGAATTGGCTGAGGGTGAATTCAAATTGTTCGGAATCCTCGGCGACGGCGGCGGACAGATGAGTGGCGAGTGTGTTCCACGACATTTGAGGCATTGCCGGGGGTGCTTTTAGGAGCACGTTGATCTGACGATATTCATCAAGTAATGCTCGGGCGGCGGGATCGGTTTTAAGGCGTTCTTCAAGGGCGACGATCTCCTCGGGCGACAGATCATTGTCGAGGTATTGGCTGATGGAAAATTCCAGGAGTTCGTCGGTCATTTGAGTTAGTACGGCTAAGCCGCGAGCGGCAAAATTACAGGTGGTCTTTGAGGAGTTCCTTTAGTTTTTTGCGTCCTTGGAAAACGTGCCATTTCACGGCTTCTACGCTGCAATTCAACACTTCGGCGACTTCTTTTTGCGGCATCTCCTGCACGGTGAACAGCACGAGGGCCTGTCTTTGTTTTTCGGGAAGCTGGTTCAAAGCCTCCTGCAATTTTACGCCGAGTTCCTGGCTTTCCAGATTGCGAACCGGATCACCGCTACGCGACATCCATTCGCTGCCGACTGCGTTCTGGCCGGAGGCGCTGGTGTTCCCATCCGTCGATCCGAGCAGATCATCCAGAGGCAGTTGCGATCTCGTCTTGCGACCCCGGCGGAAATTCAGCGAAAGGTTGGAGACGATCCGCATCAACCAACCGCCAAACGCTTCTGGTTTTTGGAGCGTGCTCAGACTGCTGAATGATTTAAGAAACGCATCTTGAGTCACTTCAAGGGCATCATGACTGTTACCCAGCAGCCGATAAGAGACGGCGACGGCTTGCCGTTGATACCGCTGGATAAGCTCATCAAACGCCCGGTTCTTTCCATTCAGGCACTGACGAACCAACTCACCGTCAGAGGGCGACGACCCGGACGGCATTTTCAGGCCGTCGGTTTCGGGCTCAGAATCTGGCTCGGTCGCCTTCGGCTCCATCATCCAGACACTCTATCAGAGGGGAAGTTAGAAAAAACCCTGTGAAATTATATCAGAAGCTCGCGGCAATACTCACCGAGGGCCTTGGCGATGGCAGCAGGGCCTTCGGAAGCATGCTGCGTGATCCTTTTGACGAACGCACTGCCGACAATCACCCCATCGGCAATGTCCGATAACTGCTGGACATGCTCGCGTTTAGAGATTCCAAAGCCCACGCAGACCGGTTTGTCGGTCAGTTGTTTGAGGGCCTTCACGTTGGTTGTCAGATCGGCCGGGAGTTTGTCGCGCTCGCCGGTGATGCCGGAGATCGAAAGGTAATAAATAAACCCACTGCTGAGGGCCGCGATTTCCGCGCGACGCTCGGGTGTGGTGGTAGGGGCCACAAGCAAAACCGTATCCAACCCACCGGCGCGAATCTTCGTGCAGATTGATTGGGCTTCCGGCGGTGGAAGATCTGGAATGATCAAGGCATCGAACCCAGCGGTCTTGGCGTCGACAACGAACCGATCCAAGCCATAACGGAAGATGATGCTGTAACTGACCATCCCGACCAACGGCAAACCCACGATCGGCCGCACGGCCGCCACCATTTTGAAGATGTCCGCTAGTTTAAGTTTGTGGGATAACGCCACCGTGTAACTTTCCTGAATCGTCGGACCATCGGCAATGGGATCGGAGTACGGAAAACCGATTTCGATCAGATTTGCCCCGGCCGCCTCCAACGCCGGGAGTATTGCCGCGGTAGTAGTCAGGTCGGGATAACCGGCGGAGAGGAACGGCATCAGGGCTATCTTGCCAGATGCGCGCAACTCGGAAAATGTCTGGGCGATCGTGCGACGGGAAACGCTGTCTTTTTGCATTCGGAATTCCTATCGCGACGATAATACGGCCCGTCCGAGTGCGGTCAAGAAGTGTAACCGGCGAGAGGATTTGCCCGATTGATTGATCTCACGTAACCTGAATTTGGCGCGGTAACCCATCAAGGAAACATTTCATGGCATTTAAAATTCGTACGCTCTTATTCGTCTCAGCCTGCACGGGATTTTTGCATCTTCCCATCACGGCTGAAACTTCTTCAACATCTCCTGACGTTGTTAAAATTCAATCGAGCGATAAAGCCATCGCCGAGATGGTGCAGACGGCACAAAATTTCTGGGCTTCGCTCTCCCCCGAGCAACAAGCCAAGGCTGGCTTTAAGTTTGACGATGATGAACGGCTGAATTGGCATTTCATCCCAAAGCCCCGAAAAGGGTTGACGATCAAAGAAATGAATTCCGCGCAGCGCGCTTTGGCCCATGCGTTTTTGGCCAGCGGATTGAGTCAGAAGGGTTATGCGGAATCTCTGACGATCATGAGCCTCGATCAGATCCTAAAGGAATTGGAAACCACAGGGCCGGTGCGAGATCCGGAACTGTATTACTTCTCCATTTTCGGGACACCCGGACAAAAAGATCCCTGGGGTTGGCGCTTGGAAGGGCATCATCTGTCGCTCAACTTCACGATCGTCGACGGCAAAATCGCGGTTGCCGGCCCGGCGTTCTTCGGGTCTAACCCGGCCAATGTGCTTGCCGGCCCGCGAAAAGGTCTGCGGGTACTCGGGGTGGAAGAAGACTTGGGTCGTCAACTTATAAAATCCTTGACGGACGATCAGCGGAAGGTGGCGATCGTCACGGAGACGGCACCGAAAGATGTGCTGTCTTTCAATTTGCGAAAGACTATGTTGCAAACGCCGGTGGGGTTGGCGTATCCGCAAATGACGGACGACCAGAAAAAGCAGGTGGCCAATATCATCAGCGAATATGCGAACCGTCTGCGCGGAGAGTTAGCAGCCGACGATATTGCTCGGATCACCGCCGCCGGTTGGGATAAGGTGCAATTCGCCTGGGCCGGTGGGCTTGAACTGGGGCAGCCTCATTATTATCGCGTTCAAGGTCCAACCTTTTTGATTGAGTACGATAACACGCAGAATAATGCGAACCACGTTCATAGTGTCTGGCGCGATCTGACTCGGGATTTCGGTGAAGATTTGCTCGGTAAACATATCGAAGAAAATAAACATTGAGAGATTGGGTGGCATGGGCGTCTCGCCCGTGCATTTCTTTTAAAGGAAACGCGGGCGAGACGCCCATGCCACCTAAAAGCCCATCCCCATGGAAGTTCCAAAAGGAAAACGATGATGAAACCCACCTTCGCATTCTTAGCCGTTATTCTTTCCGCGTCGCTTTGCTTTTCGGATGAATCGAAAAAGCAGATGAACAACTCGCCGCCCGAAGGGTTCGTGAGTCTTTTCAATGGTAAGGATCTGAGTGGCTGGCGCGGTCGGCAGCAGACTTACAGCCCGTATGCCGAGGCGAAATTGTCACCGGAGGAGCATGCCAAGAAGTTGGCGGACTGGAATACCGATCTCGCCAAACATTGGAGCGTCGATATCGCCAAAGGTGAGATTGTTTCTGATGGCAAAGGTGTTTATCTAACGACCGGCAGGGATTACGGCGATTTTGAAATGTGGGTGGACTGGTTGATGGTAAGCCATAATGGCGATTCCGGGATCTATCTTCGCAGTTTCCCGCAGGTGCAAATCTGGGATCCGGAAAACTCGGGCGAACAGAAGAACGGCGCGGGAAAAGGTTCGGGCGGGCTTTGGAATAACAATGACGACAACCCCGGCAAATGGCCGCTCATCAAAGCGGACAATCCCGTGGGAGAGTGGAACACCCTGCACATCAAGATCGTCGGCACCAAAGTGTGGGTGTGGCTCAACGGCAAACAAACGGTCGAGGGCCAAATTCTCGACAATTACTTCGACCGCACGAAACCGATTCTGCCCACCGGACCGATTGAACTGCAAACGCATGGTTCGGAGATTCGCTTCCGAAACATTTACCTTCGGGAAATTCCGCCCGGCAAATAACCTCGCCCGGTCGCTCGCAGCGAAACCTCCGCCCATCGCGAACGGTTATTTACATCCGATCCAGAAGTAGATCACTCGTTCGCTCCGCTGGCGCGTTTCGGGAGTCGGGAATGTCGGAAAACTGATCGGGATGGGGAACACTGGGAAGATCCGCATCTTCACCGGCGGTTTCAGTATCGGATCGATCAGACAGTGATTCGTCAATCGGCGGGGCGGTGGGTCGGCGACCAAAATACAATTGGGTTTGCGCCATTCCTTCGATCGCGCTGACCCATTGTAAGACCGCCTGATCGTTCATTGTGTCAGACAATTCGGCCATGTCGACGGCCATTTCAGGAAGCAATGCCAGTTGCGGTATTTTCGCCGAGCCGATGGGTGAAGCCGAGTCTTTTTTCACGGCCATGCGAGCCGCAACATGTTCGCATAGCATCCGAATGGAGGCGTCCAAATGATCCAATTCAATTTGTATCGTTTCGCTTTCGGACAGAAGTGATTCGTATTCCTTATGGTGCTTTCCCGGGATAATCACCCTGCCGGATTCGGCATCGGTCGATCCTCGAGCCAGTATTTCTGCAATGCGTTTGTCACATTTGGCCTGTAACGCTGCGGATCTTGATCGATCTTCCAGAAAAAGTGGGATCGATTCATGCACTCGGGCCAGCAAATGGTAGGTTGCCATTCGCTCTTTGAACGGAGCGAGCGAGCGAAGGTCGGCGGCGAGCGCGGTCCAAGCGGTGGTTACCGCCTGATGCTCCGTCGCGATGGTGAACATCGCCGACGGAGAGGCCAGCGCCGCGGCGTGTTTCGCACACGCCGAAATAGGCACTTCCGTCGGTTGAGCCTCAAATAGCTTCTCCAAAATCGCACGCGTCCGGGTCACGGCATATTCGAGCTGCAACGCCAAATCATCGCAACGAGGTGTGGGGCAGAATGTCGTGGGAAATGTTTTGGCCGGTTGCTCTCCCGGGATGAAAACAGAGAGATTCCCAGTTTCGCTGCGACCCATCACCACACCCCGCATGAGATCAATCGCCTCGATCGCATGGTGGTTTACTTTTCGGATCGCGATCTGGGAAGTTCCCATGTCGACTTGTTGTTCAAAGTCAAAAGGTCCGTGCCGTCCGCTTTCATTGTTGAGAAAATAGGCCTGGACCCCCGGCGAACCCCATTCGATGATCTGCTTGGCGAGCAATTGAGCGCGATGCCGAGTGTCGACAAATTCTCTCCAAAGCACGAGGCAATAGACCGCGAATGATTCGTCGCGGCCCCGCGCAACGATCTCCGCACTGATACTGTAAATTGCCTGCAATCGATCGTTGGTTTGTTGAGTCGGCAGAATTTGAGACGACTTCAGGTGATCGATCATCTTTTGCAGAGGCACCGGCAGCGAATCGTCAGAGGTTGTCGCCCTCAAGGTTTCATCGAGCGCTCGAGCGGTCGCCAGTCTTTGTTCGGCCTTTACGAGCAGTCCTCGCAAGACACCTTGGGATTTCTGTAAATCAGCCGTATTCGGCAACTCCTGAAGCAGCAGACGCGGGTCATCGGAGGGCTCATCGCGGATGATTTGCTGAAGCATTGACAGTTGTTGATCAAGTTGCCTCGCGGCTTCATTTAGACTGGTGATCAATCGATCGGCAGATTTTCCGGCGGAAATCGCCGATCGGAATTTGGCGAAAACTGCCTCCGCCTCTGGCAGGGCATTGATCCAGGCATTCAACTCGTTGGCTTCTGTTGCCAGGCTCGCAGGGATTCCCGCATCGAGAAAAACGCGCAATGCCAGCCGAATTCGCAGGCAGAAATTCTCAAGGTCAGTCGGATCGATCGTTCGCCCGGGATCGAGCAACGATTGGGAGAACGCGTGAAGCTGTTCCCGAATCGCAGGCAGTGTCACCGGACCGTACCGACAGATCCGTTCGATCGGATTACCGCCGGCGTCATTGGCGAGGTTGGCGGTTGGATCTGTGGGGACATGTCCAGGATTCGCGATCACCCATTCCATCGCCACCGGATTCCAAACATCTTGCGGATCGATGCTCTGGTACGCCAGAAGTTTTCCGACGCGCTCAATCACGTCGACCAGCGTCTGCGACGGCTTCCACGGCGGGAATATCTGCACGCATTCGGTGTCTACGTTCGGGTGAAAGATCGCCTGAAGCGGCACGATCTGTGGAGCGCGATGCGGGAAGTCACTCGAAAGCTGGAGTTTGATAGAGCACGCGGGTGCGTATCCAAGCCGTCCCGCGGCGTCGATCTCCAACGTGCGAACGCGAAACTCAACTTCATAAGCCGTGGGGGGCGCACCGTAAAAAGACAGAATCCGCACAAACGGATGATACGCGTAGCATCGAACCAGATTTTGCCATTCGAGATGAAGTCGGTTGAGCTGTGATGCGCTCCAAGGTGCGGTGCCAGAAGAACTGTCCTGCGGTGGATCGGTTGTCACATCGAATGACTGCGACATACGGCAAACCTCCGTGAAACAGTCGATCGAAAAACGCGAGGCGTGAGCTTACCCGAAATCTGCATGGAGCCAGCGAGGATCGAACTCGCAACCTTCGACTTGCAAAGCCGACGCTCTCCCAATTGAGCTATGGCCCCTGATGCGGCGGGATTCTATGGGATCGATATGGGTTCGACAAGCGCGGATCATTGTAGATTTATCCGGCGTCGCTAAAGTGGTTTTCATGTCGCGTTTCATCGCATCCCGCAAATTCTCTGGTGGTTCAATGCCGCACCGCCCGGCACTATTTTTGAAGGCGTGCGAATGAGCAAAACGCTTTTTTGGTACGTCTTTCGTGACCTGTTCCGCATTTTTTTCATGGCCGCCGGGGCACTTTCGGGCATCATGAGCTTTGGGGGATTGCTTCGTCCCTTGACCGAGCACGGGCTGGATTCATCGCAAGTCAGCAAAATGCTGACGTATTTCACACCGGCGATGATGACGTACTCTTTTCCAGTGGCGGCCTTGTTCGCGGCAACCATGGTGTACGGTCGATTGTCCGCGGACAACGAACTCACCGCCTGCCGCGCCGGAGGCATCAGCTTTTTATCGATGACGACGCCGGCCATCGTGCTGGGTTTGAGTGTTGCATTGGTAAGTCTGCTGTTTCTTTGCTTTCTCGTGCCGGTGTTCACGTTAAGGGCCGAGCAGGTGATCTACTCTAATCTCTCGCAACTCGTGCAGAATCAAATCGAGCGGACGCACCAAATCGATCTGGAGCAATACACCGTCTATGCGCAAGGCGCGCGCGTGCTCGCGCCGGACCCCAGCCGCCCGAGCGCCCAACGGGTCGAGTTGATCGCGCCCATGATCGTGACCTACAACACACTGAACCCCAAAAGCCCGACGAAGCGGCTGGTCATTGCGACCGAGTTCTACATGGCCAAGCGAGCCGTCGCGTATATCGATCAAAAAGGCAGCGAAGAAAAAGAAAAAGAAGGCGACACGCAGTTGACGGTGATTTTGGAAAACGCAAGTCGATTCCAGCGAATCACTGCCAACACAAGGCCGGGCGACACGCAGGCCGTGGGCTTGACGGTGGCTCACCAGACGTTTGGGCCGGTGTCGATGCGATCACCGGTGAAGGAAGACCCGAAGTTCATGACGATCGACAAGCTGAAATCTTTTTACGAAAATCCTGAGAAAAGCCGCCGATTGAAGGAAATCCTGCAGCAGATCATCAAGGACGATCAGGCCAAGTTATATCTGGACAAGATTCGTCAGGGCTTGCGCGACAATGGTTTTTTCAAAATCGACGCCGGTGACGAGATTGTCACTCTGACGCGCGGCGATCTGGAACCCGATCTGCGCGCGACGGAAAATACGCTTGTTTTGCAGTCGAGGCCGCAGGTGGAAGCTCGACAGGTAAAGCTCACGTTTTCCGACCGACGCGGGAATGTGCGCACGGTTCGAGAAGCAATGGAAATGCGCGTGCGTGCCATTCCGCGATGGGAGATTGGGGACGACGATTCCGAACAATCCATGGATGTAAGTGTCGAGGGATTTGATGTCGTGATTCAGACCGAAGAGGAACGTGCAAGGCACACCAAGTTCGGTCCGTCCATGATCGGAATCACCATGCCGACAGAAATTGCTGCCATCCGCAAGAATTCCGTCGCGCACTATCTGAATAGTAAGGCGATTTCGGCAGATGCGATGGAAAAGCTTTCCGTAGGTCGGAATAAATTGCTTTCCAAGTTGCAGGCCGAGATCCACAGCCGCGCGAGTTTCGCGATCAGTTGCCTGGTGCTGGTGATGGTGGGTTGCGCCTTGGGGATGCTGTTCCGGACGAGCAACTTTCTCACGGCATTTGCGGTCAGTTTCATCCCGGCAATGTTCAGTGTCGCGTTGATCGTCACCGGCCAACAAGTGTGCTCGCACGCCCGAAATTCGGCGGCATTAGGGTTGACGTTCATCTGGGGCGGAAACGCATTGGTATTGCTGCTCGCCTGCGCTCTAATTGCAAAGCTGCAACGAACTTGATGGTAAAGGTGGCATGGGCGTCTCGCCCGTTTTTTTTTCAACATAGGAGCACGGGCGAGACACCCATGCCACTTTCATTCCACCAGATCGCGATCGCGCACGCCGATCAAATAAAGAATGGAATCCAAGCCGAGGGTGGAGATTTTATGCTTGGCGCTTTGTGCCACGATCGGCTTGGCGTGAAACGCAATCCCCAATCCGGCGGCAGCCAGCATCGGTAGATCATTGGCCCCATCACCCACTGCGATGGTTTGTTGTAAAGAGATGTTTTCCTGAGCGGCGATTTCCTGCAACAGCTGCGCTTTTCGTTGCGCGTTGATGATTTCACCTTTTACGCGTCCGGTCATCAGCCCATTTTCGATTTCAAGATCGTTGGTCCGCACATAATCGATCCCCAACTTTTTCTGGAGATGGTGACCGAAATACGCGAATCCGCCCGAGATTATCGCCGTTTTGTAGCCAAAAGATTTCAATGCGGTCAGGAGACGTTCAGCCCCTTCGGTCAGGTTCAATCGACCGGCGACGCGTTGCAAGGTTGACTCGGGCAAGCCTTTCAGCAGGGCAACGCGTTGCGTGAGCGATTGATCGAAATCCAACTCGCCGCGCATTGCTGATTCAGTGATTGCCGAAACCTTTGCGTACACGTTGGCTTCGCGGGCGAGTTCATCGATCACCTCGTGCTGAATCAGCGTCGAATCCATATCGAACGCGACGAGGCGTCTTATACGGCGGTAAATGTTATCGCGCTGCCAGGCGATATCGATCGGATGTTCATGCGTCGTCTGCATCAAGGCGGCGCGCAATAGATCTTCGTCCTTCGGTTGGCCGCGCACCGAAAACTCGACGCACGCGCGGCGCGGGCGACCGTCATCATTCCGCGGCGGCCGACCCGACAGCCGGGTGATGATGTCGATATTCATCCCCTGCTCCGCAAGCACCGATGACACCGCCGCGATTTCCCTCGCGGCCAATCGTCGTGCCAACAGCGTCAGAATGAATCGTGGTTTGCCTTGACGCTGCACCCACGCATCGTACTGATCATCATCTACCGGCGCAATTCGCAGTTTGAGATCGCCGTGGTGGGCGGTGAAAAGCAGATCTTTCAGAACGGAGGTCGATTCAACATTCGGAGGAATACGCACGAGCATCCCCAGCAGGAGTGTTTTGTGAATGACCGTCTGATTGATGTCCAGAATTTCGATATTCGCCTGCCCGAGAATTTTCGTCAGCGCGGCGGTGATGCCCGGGCGGTCTTCACCGGTCACATGAAGCAGGAGGATGGATTGCGTCGGGTCGGCCAAGGGGCCGTGATTGTAGAGAGAGTCGAATGTGTGGCAAGGCGGCGGTTGATTCCATCGGTTTCTTATGTTCTATTTTCCATTCATGGCCAGAGACGCTTGGGACAAAGATCGGATCGTGAAAGTTCTGGAGAAGCTTCACAGAAAGGGGACAGAGCTGTCATATAACAAGCTGGCCCGGACGCACCAATCGCTTTTGTCAGCGGCGGCATACCATTTTGGCTCGTACCGGAAGGCGATCGAAAAGGCCGGGATCGATTACGCGGAGGTCAGCCGGCGTCCGCGATGGACCAAGCAGGCGATCATCAAGTTGATTAAACAAAGCCGGCGCAAGGGAGAGGATTTGCACTGGTCCGCCGTCACAAAGCGACGGAATCAACTGGGCCTCGCGGCGTTTGCGTCGCTCCAGCCACGGCTGTTTGGACGATGGGACAAAGCCCTGCAGGCGGCGGGGCTCGACGCCGATGATGTGTCGATCTATCGCAAGTGGGATCGCGGTTCGATCCTGTTTGAGCTGCGCGGGTTGGCGCGGGACAGGGAGGCGTTGAACAGCGGCGCGATTCAAAAATCCGATCCCGGTTTACACGCGGCAGCGGTTAGGTATTTTGGGGACTACGAATCGGCTCTGCGGGCTGCAAAGCTTGAACCGTCTGATTATCGACTGCGAAGGAAATGGACGAAGCCCCTGGTGATCCAGGAAATCAAATCACTTTTTCGCGGCTCTAAAAAACCGACCCTCATGCAACTTAGGACGGACCACGCCGCGCTTTTCGGGGCCGCAACGCGATTATTTGGCGGGTTTCCCGAAACGCTCAAGGCGGCAAAAATAAAGAAAGTATGATCTGTTCAAAGTCAAATGATTTCAGTTTTTTTGAACGCTGTTCTGTAAATTGTTGACGGTTGAATAAGACTCAAAAATCTCTGAATAATTTAGTTGTTTATCGCGTGTCGTGCCGATAGCATCGAACAGGTACGGATGCTCTGCGATGTTCGAGATTGAGGGTGAATATTTGGTTAAACCGATAAGCAACCCTCGGGGATAGCCGCCCGTCTGACGCAAGCCTTGCAGTGCCGTTCACGCGAACGAAAGTTCCCGAGAATGGCCGAGACAGGAAGCGGACGACGGGAGCAACAGGAGAAACCTCCTGTCTCGGCTTATCGCCCACCTTTTTCTAAGGGTTTGACTCAACCGCCCTCACACGGCATTGCGGAGTTTCCGTATTTTTTCGCCCGCCGTTCTTGAAAGAGACGACGGGCGTTTCTTTTTGAACAACGTATAAAGTTTGAACGATTCAGAAGTGTTTCAGCATGCCGGAACCGGAAGCCGTAGGCGACGGACCGGGTTCTTCGCACACGGGCGCGCAAAAAAGCAGGACCAGGCACTCCCACGATTGCCCGATCCCGCGTAGCAACGTAATAATATCAGATTCAACGTTTGAACCCCGGACAACATACCGTCCGCAGACCGTCTGCGGACGGTACTGCCCGTGGGAACCAACCGCGCTCCATGATAATTTGAGTGACTTGCGAGTCACCCGTGAACACCAACCCAGTGCTCACGAGATACTGCTATGGCGAAGGGCGTGCCACAAAATGCAATGTCAGTTTTCGCCCCATTTTCCCGTGCGAAATGGATTTCATGGGAAGATAGAGAACGTTGAGTTCGATTCGCAATGCGCGATTTGTTTGCGATATGAGTGGGTACGCACGGGAAATATGCAGAATAGATATTCGTTCCTAAGTTCCGACAAATGTGATTTACCATGCTGATGCGACTGATCGTGAATCTGGGAAATTGGTGCTGGGGGGTCGTCGGCAGTTTCGATCGAGCGACACAAAAGTATGATCGGTGGATTATGAAATCGAAGTCAGGTTTCCAACTGACGCTGCTTGCCGGAAACGCGCTGGTCAAATTCTGCGAAGATCACGGGCGGGGCGAACCCCAACTTCGGCGTCTGCTTGAGAAGATTGAAGCAGGCGATGCCGAGGCAGCACGCAGGGAATTCAAGTCGATCCACTGGGGTGTGAGTATGATGTGTTTCTCAGACTGGTATCCGCCGGTGGTTTTTGAATCGGAAACGCAGGAATACGTGAACTGTGTGTTTAGGGCTTTGACGGATCAATTCTGTTGGTTCGCTTTAGATTTGCTCGAGATTGACCCTAGACGAAAGTGATCGAAAGAGTTCTGGTAACAGCGAGATCGAGCAGAAGTATTATAAATAATTCGATCGGTTCAGAATATATTGACCGCGATGGATATCTGCCCATGATTTCCAAAACCGAACTTTTTAAACGACGTCAGGAAATCGTGGCAGTTGCTTCGAAGTATGGTGCGTCGGACGTGCGCATTTTTGGTTCTGTTGCTCGCGGCGAAGCAAATGAATCATCTGATCTGGATCTGGTCGTTCGGTTTGAAGCATCTCGAACACTTTTGGACCATGCGGGGTTCATCGGGGATCTGGAAGAATTGCTGGGGATCAAGGTCGATGTCATTGACGCCGACTGCATGGCTCCTCGATTTCGTGCGATCGTGGAAAAGAGGCGGTGCCGCTATGAGAACGTAGCGACTGCTTCTTAGCGACATTCTCGATTCGATCACGATCATTCAGAACTGTCTTCCAGCAACCTATGAGCCGTTTGATTCGGATCCGCCACTGCAATCACATATAATTCGACCTATTGCGATCATCGGCGAAGCGGCCAGTCGACTACCGAAGTCACTTCGCGACGCATATCCGGCAGTTCCTTGGCGCGACATCGTCGCGATGCGTAACATCGTTATCCATGTCTATCACGGTATTAACTGGAAGCGCGTCTATGATACAGCGTTTCGAGATGTACCTGCGTTAAAAGGGCCAATTCAGGCCATCCTCTCTCATCTACCATCCAGCGTACTTGACGAATAAACGATGATGCGTCACCTGTGGGATTGCGTCGCCGAAACTTGTGCGTGAAAATACGCGTATGGCTAAAATCGGCTCTCCGCGAACTCCGCTGATCCTTGTATATCTCAGCCGAACAAGTGAAGAACGCGCAATCGAAAGTGGCCGAAGTTGCGCATGCCGCAGGCTCGCCACAAAATGGCCCGCAGTCCCCGGTTGAAACCTTCGGTACG
>JBBRMF010000030.1:0-30912 GCA_038230975.1 Tepidisphaerales bacterium | reverse complement strand
CGTTTGTTGGGAACGGATGGCTGCGGCCCGCCGACTATTCCGTCCGCTGAAGCGGACCCTACGAACTGGTTGTTTCAAATAGACTGTTCGGATTTACTATCTGCGTCGCAGTTTTGGTTCCCTCCGGGTCGGGTTAAGCACCAGATAGGCCCAAGGCCGCGTCGCTTCTCGCGGCAGCCTAAAAAGTGCTTGACTCTCGGGCGCGGAATAGCAACAATTCTGCCCATATGAGAACCCTCCTTTATTACCTCGTCGCGGTGCTTGTTCTGCTCTGCGGATCTGCACGCGCGGGGGTAATCGTGAGTTTCTCCGGCGGAAACGGGACGCCTATTACGCTGACCTTGCCGCAACCAGTCGACTACGCGATCACTTCGTCGACGCCCACGCTCAGCGGGCCGTATTTTGTTTTCCAGAATGTCGGCAACATCTTCGCTGGAGGATTCGATAATGCGGGGAGCAGCACGATCACGTATAGTGTCAATGGAGGTCCGGCCCAGTCGCTCACGTCGCTGGCGAATAACCAAGCTCCGAACCCGATTGACCTAACGATTCTAGGCACGCAGACCGGCGCGACGGTGGGGAATATTGTGCGCTTGAACGCGGGCACCTTCACCAGCAGCGTAAATGTCGCTGCGGCACCGCCTATGAACGGATCCTACGATACGTTCGTGGTGGATAATAATGGCGCTCAGCATTCCGGCCTTGGCGTGTCTGTGCCCGAGCCGCAATCAGCTGTTATTCTCGCGAGCGGTGCGATGGGGCTCATGTTCGGGCGGCGACGCGGTCCGAAATCACACTAGCCTGCAGTTCCCCGAAACGTGCCGTAAGAGCTCGCATACCCCCTGCCTGTTTTCATTGCTAAAGCAACAAGCGCGCCGCACCGTCTCATAGCCGGGCTCGCGGAGCACAATCTAACACATGGATCTTCAAGCTGTCGTTAAGGAATATAAGCGACTTCGAGCCGCCTCGATCGACCTCTCCAACACGTTGGCCAAGACGCTGATAGCAGGGGATATCCTAACCGCCGGCCGGTGGCCTTGCCACTCCAACACCCGAACCGCTCGGGTGCCATGTACCGCTCTTGCGTGGGCATGTCTTTGGTTCGCTGGCGAGCGTCACGTTACCGAAGCGTTCATGCCCACGCAAGCGTTGGACATGGCACCCCGGTTTTACCTTTCCTCCCCGAATCATTTGACCCTGAACGGCAGAGGCGGGTGGCCGGGATCGGGTGCCACGGCGAGAAGAAGCGGTCCGCGGTGCGGACCCTGCACCACTTCAATTGAACTAATCCGTACTCAATTTCACGTCATCCCCCTTGATCCGCTCATTGGTTCCCTTGCGCGCGATGATGGTCTTCCCATTAACCACCTTGCGCTCGAGCTGATCGAGGTTGGCTACTTTCACGCCGCTGTCATAGCGGGCAACGGCCTCCTGACACCCCATCTCATGAGCAGCCTCGGCCGCGCGATGGTAAAAGTCGCGCGAACCACCCAGGCAGATGTCAGCCAGAAAGTACCGCGCGTTCACCTCCGGATATGCGACGTCGGAATTCAGTCGGACTTGTGCTCCGTCGACGCGCAGGCGCGTGCCGCGATAAACGATTCTCGGTTCGCCATCCGTCCGAACTTCAAATGCCTTGACGTTTGATACTCGCGCCCCGTTCGCCCAACGACGGAGGGCTTCGGCCACATTGGGGTCGCCTTTGGTTGCTTCATACCGGGTCACCGGAGCGCCCAGGGTCAGATCCAGCAGCACCAGCCGCATGGGCGCTTGCTCGATGTTCGTGTCCGAGGTCAACAGCACTTCAGCACCGCTGATCATTCGATTTGAACCTCGCAACACAATCCGCATTACCTTGCCATCTTTGCCGAATTGGTTTGGGACCCACTTGCGCTCGAAATCATCCTTGTTCACCGCGCGCACCCCCGCATCCCACAGCCGGATGGCTTCAGCAGAATCAGGGTCTCGTTCGTTCATGGCGTAATTGCGATATAGCTCTACACTTCCGCCCAGCGTCATGTCGGCCATGAGGTACCGAACCTGCGGCTCGCGCCAAACCACCTTCTGCCAATCCGCAGCCTGACCACGGAGCAACGCGGGCTGAAAAAGAATGAATGCCAACGCCAAAGAAATAAAATATTTCATGTTTACTCCGGGATCGGTGTTTGTGCGGCAGTCACGGTTTGCCGGGCGCGGAATTCACGAGTTCGAGCACTTCTTTCGCGCTCAGGCCGCGATTGAACATTTTCACTTCGTCAATCCGGCCGATGAAACAGTCCACCCATTTTTTCCCCTGCGTGTTGGTATTGCCGCCGATGATCAGAGGATTCTGGTCCTGGAAATGGAACGGCACGGTGCAGGGCGCGGACTTCACAAGTTGGCCGTTGATATACAGCTTGAACTCGGCATTGTCATACGTTCCTGCAAGGTGCACCCACTTCTCCGTAGGAATGTCGCCATCTCCCTTGATATTCTGGTAATGCCCGCCGTCCGGATCGACCGAGAACAGCGGCTTATTCTTAACCACCGCCAAGCCAAAATATTCTGACGGGCCATCTTTGACCTCGCGCGAGGCGATCATATTCCAACTGGCGTCCGCACGCCGATAAACCCACGCGGCAACCGTAATACCCTCCTTGCATTCATCGAATCCCGCTGAATGAGGAACCTCCACCAAGGCATCCTGTTTACAGTCGATGGCACCGCCGATCCTGCCTTCCGCGCGCAATGCTCCGATCATCTTGCCGTGATGCGCATGGCCGGAATCGTCCTTGACCTCTTCCCCGGAGCGTTCGTCAAAGTTCCAGGAACCCAGTAAACCTGCCGCTGCCGGTTTCCCATCACCGATGCACCACAGGTACTTTTCCGTCCGGATGAACAACTGCCCCTGCGAGATCGCCATCGAAGCCTGCACCTTGTCGCCAAGCGAGTTCTTCGCCATTTCCTTGAATTGCGCACCCGCCTCAATGACCGTCGTCTCTCCTGCGTCACTCAGAAAATAGATCCGGCCAGCGGTTGCGACCGGCGATGCAGAGAAATTGCCATTGAGCCGCTCATGCCAGACCACGTCGCCAGTGTCGCCCTTCAAACACTGTGCGATGCTGCCGTCGTTGATCGTATAGAGATAGGGCTTCAGATAAAGCATCGACGGCACTTTCGGCATGCCCTTGCGCTGTTCCCAGACCAGATTATTTTCACCAAGTTCTCCACCTCCCCCGATTTTGAACGCCTTGATCGACTCTTTCCCACCCCAGCCACCTGAAGTGAAAGCCAGCTCATCTCCCAGAACCACCGAAGGAACTTTTCCCTCGCCGATGACCTTGCTGCTCCAAAGTCGTTCGCCCGTCTTCACATCAAATCCTTGCAGGACATCGCCCGCTTCGCTGATTACTTCGGTCTTGCCGTCGTGTTCCCAGATATTGGGCGCACCATGCGAAATGCGCGACAGCCCGCGCTTTCCGATCCACCGTTCCTTCCCGGTCTGGGTATCCAGTGCGAGAAGGTACGACTGGTCCCATGGCTTCTGCCACCCTAGTTTCGGGTCTGCACCATCACTGCTGCCGTCGCGCGCCATGATCAGAAGATCGTCATACAGAATCGGCGATGATCCAAGCCCATGCTCGCCAAAAAACTTGTACTCGCGATTTGTCCACGCGATCTTGCCATCAAAATCCAGCGCCACAAAACTTCCATCCCCAAAGCAAGCATAAACACGCTTGCCGTCCGTCGCAGGCGTGGGCGTCGCGTACGTGTTGCGGCCTTGTTTACGGCGTAGGGCCTGCTTGAACACCATCTTGTCCCACAGAATCTTGCCGCTACTTCGGTCCAGCGACAGAACATGACAGGATTCCCCACCGTCGGTGGCCGTTGTGACAAAAACGCGATCGTTCCAAACAATGGGCGAAGACCAGCTTTGACCGGGAATCTCTGTATTCCAGGCGACATTTTCGCTCTCGCTCCATTTCAAGGGCGCAGCCGCCTCGGTAGACACCCCCTGATGGCTCGGTCCCCGGAATTGCGGCCAGTTCTCCGCCTGTAGCGTTGACGGCAGCAAGAACCAACTCGATAAAAGCGCTAGAACGACCGCCCGAGCAGACAATGAAAACTTGAACGCCTGCTGGAAAGGAGCATTGGAAATCATCACGGTTTTCATGGTGGTCCTAAGTAAATATTCCAACAATCAAACGATCATTTCAGCGGGGAGAACTCGGTCGGAGTCATGATCAGCGAGGTCACATTGGCCGTCGGCAGACCTGTGGTTTTGTTCCACTCATCTACCCGTTCTTTCCACTGCGGATCTGCATGATAAGCCGCCTTCGAAGCATCGATCAGCTTCGGACTCTGATGGGCAAGTAGTATGATGAACTTCTGCGATCCGTTTTTAGAGTCGCTAGTCCAAAAACCAAGATTGGAAAAGCCGTGCTTTGAGAACAAGGCCAGTCTTGCGTCGCGGTAGTTCGCCATCAACGGTTCCATCCTGCCGGGAAGTACGTCGTAAAGGCGCAGCTCAAATGCTCGCGCGGGGGTATTCTGCGTCGCCCGCATTCGAGACGACCAATCTGCGGCGTGCATCGGATAGGAGGTGATTTTATCAACCGTCTGACCGTGCGCTTTGGTGGAAGCGGCATACGCTTGCTGGAATTCCGGATCAGCGCTGAATGCCTTTTCCGAAGCTTTGAATTGATCCTCGCTGTCGCCCGCGATCAGATAGATGAACCTCTCGTGGCCTTCCTTATCCGTAGCTGTCCAGTACGCAATTGTCTCGATGCCGTGTTTGGCGCGGATTCGGCCGATGTGATCGCGGAAGCGATCCAACACCGGCTCCATCTTGCCGGGGGTCACGTCGTAGATTCGCAGCTCGAAATATCGAGTTTCTTTTGCCGCTTGACCGGGTGGAGCGTATGCTCGCGCAGCATCATCGAGCACTAGCACCCAGTCAATCTGTTCGCCCTTGTCGGGTGGAGTAAATTCCCGCTCGCCAGTATTGGGAAATTCTCCTATCGAAGTCGCCTTTCCATCGCGCGGATTGAACCACCAGGCTTTCACCCGAGTGCCGGTGATCTTGTCCATGTGAACCTTGAATGCTCGACCCACCGGCGCATAGACCATCGCGTAGCTGCCGGATTCATCGCGCGTCGCAACGAATCGCCGAGAGCCTGCGCCGGGTATAGACGTTTTGATCGATGACTCGACAACGACGCCATCATCCGGAACACGGCTGAGGTAAGGCCTGGATTCCAGTAGATGCCGAGCGTGCTGCATTTGCCCGGCACCGGGCTGATCGATCGCCTCAAACCACGGCATGAGTGGGTTGTTGATGGGATTTTTCCCCGGACTCCACATCTGCCATACCGAGTGATGCCCATAGGTGTGTCCGCATGCGCCGCCAAATAAATCCCAGTAAAGCGGCCGTCGAACATCTGCCGCAATCGAGTGCCCAAACGCCTTGGCGTTAAAAGAAACCGGATGGTCTTCGTAAATCGGCTCACCATCCAACACTGGCTTCGTCGGCGATCGATCGTAATCCTTCCGCGTCAGCTCATACCGCCCGTTCCATTCCGCCACGTGTCCGTTCTGCCGCATGTTCAGGTCAAGCCAGTCATCATCGTGGAACCACGTCGAAGAACCATTGCCCCCCGGTGGATGCAGCGTCATCAGATGCGAGCCGCCGTCGCCTGCCTTCAAGCCGCGCGCCATCGCCCGAATAATTTCCTTTTGTTCGTCATTATCAATTCCCCGATCGCCACCCAGGATCCAGACAATTCCCTTGTCCTTATATCGCTCCCCCAGCCACTTCCCGTATACCTCCGCATTCTCCCGGTTGAAGATCGGCTTGCTGTCTTTCGGTTTGTCATGCCAGTACCGGCCCCACGTCGGTAGAAAGCCAACATACATGCCCAGCGAGTTGGCCTTGTTGACGATGTAATCAACCTGGTCCCAGTAATCGTTGTTCGGTCCTTCCTTAACCGCCGGCCTCGTGGGATCGAGGTCCGTCAAAGGCAAATATCCATACGCATTCGGATCGCTGTGCCCTTCCAGCTCCGCGATCGCGACAGCCTGAATCACCGTGAAACCATTTCTGGCCCGGTTCTCCAGATATCGGTCCGCCTCCTCGCGATTGAGCCGATGAAATAATTCCCACGCCGTATCTCCAAGCCAGAAGAACGGTTTACCGTCGGCAGTGACGAGGAATCGATGGTTGTCGCTGACTTTGAGAGCCGCATGCTCTCCCCATGCCGTGGTAGCTTCCGACAAAACCATCAGCAACAGAAGAAACGCGTATTTCATAGGTACCGATCTTTGCAATTGACTCCCCAGGTTGACCGTTCACACTGCCGCGCCCACGGCAATGCAGCACATAGCGTATTGAAATCCGGAATGATCGCAGCCGCAATGCACTATTGCGGCATTCGTTTCCTAAATTGCGACAACGGGTTGCCACCCGTGTTCCGTGATTTGCCGCTTGCATGAACGCCCTGAGGAACACCTAAATGAACACGCCTTCTCGAAGTTTTGCTCTGATTGTCTTCGCAATGGCTTCTATGGCGGTTGGGTCTTGTTCACTTCACCGGGTTCGTGATCCCCAAACGACAATTTTAAAAATCCCTGTCTCGTTGGCTGCTCCTTGCGCAGTTAAATGATAGGTAGTTCGCCACACTCGCCAAAGAAACGGGCAGGTGGTGACGTCGTGGGTGTCGGTAAGTTGAGGGAGTCGGTCATCCTCTTCCGGAATTCCCACTCTTGGAACTTTCGTTGAATCTGCCAGTCCTTCGCAGACGCGTTGATGGCAACAATATTACTGGAGCCATTTAGAATGCGCAATTCAACCCTGAAAGCCGTGTGTACTGTCCTGATCGCAACCGCAGGCCTTGCCCGCGATGGCCGTGCTGCTGAAACCATCATCGCGTTCGATGCCAAGATCACATCGGTCGCCGATGATCTCAACTAATTCAATGATTCCATTAAGGTAGGGATGGACGTTAAAGGAACCTACAACTTCTTCGATTCTGGCTACCAGCGTGCTGAATTTTCGGGGCAACCCACCTCATTTTACCAGTACTATCTCAGGCCCAACCCATTCAAGCTTCCAGTCCTTCCGGCTGCCATGCATCTGATGATCAACGGGCACGATTACGGAACCACTGCAGATCCTTCCCCAATCTATTATGCCATCAGCGTGACCAACAATAACTCCGGGGCATTCGGTGCCCCGGGCGATATCTACCACGTGCAAAGCCCACTGGGGTTCCCATCCAACTTTACGGACTTCAGCGGCGATCCGGTCTTGGATCCCGATGGAATTTTCTTTCCGCTTCCGGTGATGGGAATCAATCTCACCGACTCAACCGGCAACGCGTTTTCCTCAACGGATTTGCCGCTCGTCCTACCGCCATTGAGCGCTTTTGATGCAGCCACTGGAACGCTGTCCATTCTCGACGGAAACGGCAACCCGGCTTACGCGACCGCCGAGTTTCAGATCACGTCGTTTCTCGCCGTGCCCGAGCCAACTTCGATGTCGGTTGTGGCGCTGACATGCCTGATACTTGCCCGCAGACGCCATCGTGCCATCGCGTCAGACAAATGAATGGCGCTATCGGATGGAGCACCCAAATTCGGCAGATCGACCCAAGGAGAGCAAATGCGTTTTAGTCCACTGAAGATGAGCATCGTTTTGATTCTATCCGCCGGATCAATTATTCGCGGCGGCACGACTTATGCCGGCATCACCTATACAGATCTTTATACCCTCGGCACGCCAGTAACCATTCAGGGCGGGGCATATCCGAACCGCAATACAGGTGGGCAGGTTGTTGGAGTGGCGGGAAACATATTTGGGGCGAATGCCCACTTTCATGCGTTTCTTTGGAGCGCGACGTCCACAAACGGTGTCGATCTCAACGCTCTGGGGTTTGCCGACTCGTATGCTTCGTCAGCTTCCGGCCAGCAGCAGGTCGGGCGTGCCCTTAACTATGTTGATGGGGGCAATGTGCCAAATCATGCAATGCTTTGGAGCGGCGATGCCGCATCCGTAATCGATCTCCATCCCAGCGGATTATTGACGTCCGCCGCGTTTGGTGTTGCGGGCGGTCAGCAAGTTGGAAGCGCAGGCAACGATTTAGGTTCAACGCGACGCGCCATCCTTTGGAGAGGGTCTGCGGCATCCGCGATCGACTTGACGCCAGCAGGCGTCGATAGCGCGATGGCCAACAACACCGATGGAATTCATCAGGTAGGCGTAGCGCTAAATTCCAAATCGAACTCCTACTCACATGCATTGCTGTGGAGCGGAACCGCTAACTCAGCGGTGGACCTGCACCCTCAGGGATTTGCGACATCTGCAGCCAACGGCGTCGGCGGCGGGCAGCAGGTTGGGGCTGGCGCCAAGACGATAGATGATTTCTACGCGGGCAATTACCACGCCCTGGTTTGGAATGGTACGGCTGCTTCAGAGGTGGATCTAAGTTCAGCTGGATTCACCGCGACATTCGCCAACGATACCAACGGCCATTGGCAGGTAGGGGTTGGCTACAGCGGCCCCGACGGAATAGACGGCCCTGGTCGCGCGCTGCTCTGGTCCGGCACCGCCAGCAGTCTCATCGATTTGCAATCAACTCTGCCCGCTTCGTTTGTCAGCTCCCAAGCTGACACGATCGTCGGCGATACAGTCTACGGCTTAGCCACCGATGCCAGTGGATCCGTTCATGCGGTATCGTGGAACGTTCCTGAGCCGAGCGGCGTCGGTTTGAGCGTGATGGGGGTGCATTGGCGAGGCAAAGACGCCATCGTGAAAGCCCACGCTGCATTCCACGAAATTATGTTCAAGGACTGCAAGACGCATACGGACGAAATATCGGTTCGCATGCTTGGCGCAGATTATGGGATTGTCGTCTGGGTCTGTACGGTGGACAGTTTCACCACTCCGAGCGGAACGATTCTTCCAAAGCATCAAAATCGGATGACTCTCGTTGTTGGGAAGAATCAGAAAATGCATTGGCAGGTTGTTCACGGCCAGAATACTCCGATCGATCCCGAAGCGGCGAGATTTGATCCGGTGAATAAAAGGTAACTCAATCAAGCGGCGTCGGCGCATCTAAGCGCGGACGGGCGGATAGAGCGTTTCGCACGTTGGTGTAGCTACATCAGTGTGTGTCAGCGGGTAAAAGACACAGGTCTCGGAGTACCACGACCCGTGGCACCCGACATAGGGCAACCTACCAACCTGAAAGTGCTCTACGCTGTCGTTCCGGAGCCCGGCTCGTACGAACTGGCGATGGCTGCCAGTTCGGCCGGCTCCCTGATAGCACGACTCCGGAAATAGCGTTGGTGACGAGCACAAGGCGGTCAACTCTGAATGTGATAGCTTTATCAGTGTCGAAAAGTGCCAACTGAATCAAGGATCCTTCATGGCCAAAGATGCGCCGGACTCCCACGCCGTTCTACGTCGCGCCGCTGAAGGCGATGTGGACGCATGGGGCGAGCTTCTGATGCAACACCAGAACCGTTTGCAACGCATGGTGCAGTTCCGGCTCGACCGGCGATTACAGGGGCGAGTGGATAGCGCGGATATTTTGCAGGAGGCATACGCGGAGGCCGCACATCACCGGGGCGATTTTTTTTCGACTTTCGCCGGCAATTCCCGTGTTCCTCTGGTTGAGAGGGATTGTCTGGAACAAACTTCTCGAAATACATCGTCACCACCTGGGGGCAGCTCTTCGTGATGCGCGGCGGGAGGTGTCGCCCCCCGGGCCAGGCTTGTCTGACGCCACGACTTACGCGATTGTTGAACAACCCGCTTGCACTGCGACGCGCGCCAGTGAAGCAGCAATTCAAGATGAGATCAAGCTTCGCTTGCAGCAAGCCCTGGAAGGCATGGATTCAGTTGATCGTGAGGTACTTGCCTTGCGTCATTTCGAACAGCTCACAAGCGCCGAAACGGCAGAAGTGTTGCAAATCGAGGAGCGGGCAGCGGCCAAACGCTATTTGCGAGCGTTGAAACGATTGAAAGACATTCTTGAAGCGATGCCAGGTGGCCTGCTGGCGCTACAGCCATGAACGATGAAACGATTGAACAACTTCTGCTGGCCGATCTTGCGGAGGATTTTGCGCGCCGCCATCGAATTGGAGAACGGCCGCTACTGGAGGAATACGCGCTTAAATATTCTGCGATGGCTGGGGAAATCCGCGAGTTGTTTCCTGCCATCGCGTTAATTGAACAAAACCAGACAACGATCACTTCTAAAACTGAAACAGAGCGCCCCGGCACGCTGATCGGTCGATACAAACTGCTCGAACAGATTGGTGAAGGAGGATTCGGCACGGTTTTCATGGCTGAACAGCTTGAACCAGTGCGCCGGACGGTTGCGCTCAAAGTGCTCAAGGCGGGAATGGATACGAAACAAGTCATCGCCCGCTTTGAAGCCGAGCGGCAGGCACTGGCCATGATGGATCACCTCAAAATCGCAAAAGTGTTCGATGCAGGTGAAACAGCGTCGTGCCGCTCATTTTTCGTGATGGAACTCGTGCATGGCATCGCGGTTACCGACCACTGCGATCAGAACCGCCTGACGGCACCTCAACGCCTGGAACTGTTTTTACAGATCTATCGGGCGGTTCAGCACGCACATGGCAAGGGAATCATCCATCGTGATCTAAAGCCGTCGAACATTCTGGTCACGCTTCACGATGGTATCCCCGTTCCGAAGGTGATCGATTTCGGCATCGCAAAGGCGCTGGAAGATCCGCTGACGGAGCGCACACTCTTCACACAGTTCGCGCAGATGGTCGGGACACCGCTCTATATGAGCCCGGAGCAGGCCGAGATGAGCGGATTGAATCTCGATATTCGATGCGATGTGTACAGCCTGGGAGTGCTGCTCTACGAGTTGCTTACGGGTACGACACCGCGCGATCGTGATCGCCTGAAAAAAGCGAGTCAGGTTGAGATGCGGCGTATCATTCGGGATGAAGAACCGCCGCGCCCTTCAACCCGTTTGTGCACGATGGGCGACAAACTCACCTCTGTGTCGGCGGCCCGCCAGGCCGATCCGCGCCGCATTGGCAATTTCTTCCGTGACGAACTCGATTGGGTGGTGATGAAGGCGCTCGATAAAGATCGACAGCGCCGGTACGAAACCGCCAGTGCGCTCGCCGCTGATGTGGAACGATACCTTGCCAATGAAGCGGTTCAGGCCTGCCCTCCAACGCTGCGTTACAGGTTGCGCAAGTTTGTCCGAAAAATAGGTTTGCGATCGTCAATGTATCTATTGTCGTGCTCTTTATCCTTGTTCTGTTGGCGGCCGTTGCCGGTGCCGCCGGGTGGAATTTGCGCGACCGTGCGGCACGACGCTCGAAAGTGAACGACGAAATTCAGCATGCGTTGATCGATGCCCAAACCGTTCGCAAACTAGGACTCACCCTCACGGACGATCCAGAGCGATGGACGGTTGCTGTCACTTCCGGAGCGGAGGACCTCAAAAGAGCCGACGCTTTCGCGTTGCAGGATCCTTCGATCGTAGATGGAGTGCTGAAGCAGAAATTGGCCGCGATGCGTTCCCAGTTGGAAGCTGATGACAGAGACTGCCGATTTGTACGCCGCCTGAACGCAACAGGGATGAATGGAATCGTTTGGAACGCCCATCGCTGTGGTTCGCGCAACATCGTCATGTTGGAAGCGATACGCGCGGCCTTCGTCGAACAGTTTGGGCTGAAATTGAACGCCGGCAATTCCTCGGAATTCGCCGAAGCAATCCGGCAGACCGACGTTGTGATTCTCCCTTATCTGGTGGATGCACTCGACATTTGCGTGGGATGTGCACCCAAAGGCGATACCAGGCAGCGGCAATGGACGCTGGAAGTGCTTAGGCTTGTTGACGATGATCCGTGGCGCACTGCCATCCGCAAGGCGATCTCAACAGATGATGCTCGAAAGCTGGAGTAATTGCTGAATGAACCGAATGCATCGTCACAGCGTCCGGCGCTTATCTTCAGCACGCTTTCACAACTTCCCTGGGAAGCGCGGCATACCAATATAAAACTGCTGAAGCAGTTGCAGGATAGTTTTCCGGGTGACCACTGGCCGCACAATCGATTCGCGTATGCGCTCGCCCAGGATAACCTCGACTGGTTGTTAGCCAATTACCCCGAAACGTCATGGCGCGACGCGGTTCGCGCGGTTGCGATGGCCAGAGAGGCGGTACGACTTGCCCCGGCTGACCCCGATTTTCATAACACGCTCGGAGTTGCGTATTACCGCGCCGACGACTACCGGAACGCCGTTTCCGAATTGAAACTTGCCGTGAAAATGAGCGGGGGCGGCGACGGCGGAGATTGGATTTTTCTGGCGATGGCGCATTGGCAGCTTGGCGAAAAATAGAAGCAAAAGCTGCTTACACCGAGGCGAAGCGCCAGATCGACTTAAATCAGCCTCAAGACGATGAACTGCGGCGGTTCGAGGAAGAAGCGCGTGCGTTGCTTGGAGAATAGCACTGACTCTGATTTAAGAGCTAATGTGCGGAAGAACGTACTTCGCTTGCCTACGGTTAAAAGAAGACGGTGTACTATTTAAGGCCCTTTTTCATCTCCGGATACGAATGGCATTCACTTACGACCCCATTTCAAGATGTGCTTCGAAACCCTAAATAGCCCCCGGCATGCCGGGGGCTATGTAAGGCTGTTTCGGTTCCCTTCGATAGGGAGAGCTGGAAATCCTTGATGCTCCGGCGCGTCGGTAATCTCATCGCCTTGCCCCGTCGATAGCCGATACAACCAGACAGCAAATCGGGGTAGACCAAATGAGAAGCCGGGTAGTCATTTATTTCCACACATTTACGATACTGCGTTCTCCGTTGCGCGAACCGTACGACGTCGGCGGGAAATGCTTCGGCCGAGCATGCAAAGTCCGATCGCGAAGAATGTAAGAGATGCTGGTTCGGGGGTGGCGACGGGTTCGGCGTAGAGGAAGTCGTCCATGACGACGACGTCGTCGTTGGGATTACCGAGTTGGCCGTTGGAGAGGATGGTGTTCAGGCCGGAGGTGAGGCGGACGCGGCTGATAAGTTCACCGGCATCGGCGATGCCACCAACGAAGCTGAGGCCCTGGTTGCCCGAGACCAAAACATTGCGGCTATAGAGGCTGTTGTTGTTTTGATCGAAGAATTCGATCTGGGTGAGGCCGGCGACTTCGACATCGGTGAATATGGCACCGAAGGCGTTTGTGGTGGCGGGGGTGCTGGTGCCGGGGACGAAGAACGATACATCGGTGGTGTTGCTGTTGACGGCGGTGAACAACCGTTGGGCGCTGAAGGTTTGAAAATCGTTGGGGAAGCCGAACAAGACCGGGGAGGGTTGACCGCTGTTGGAGCTGACGATGAAACCAGTGCCGGGGGTGCTGAAGACGACACCGCGCGGGGAGTTGGCGTTGAAGAAGTTGGCGGGGAGCAGGTTGGGATCGGCAAAAATGTCGGGGACGCCGTCCCAGTTGATTTCACGTCGAACGCCACCGAATGATCCTGCGGCACCGGCGACGGTTCCACCACCGACGGCGGCGCGGAAGGCATCGCGCGTGGGTGTGATCGAAGCCGGGGTTGCACCGGTTGACTCGAAGGTGACGAAACCGGCGTCGCTTCTCAACGTGGTCAGGGTGACCAGTGCGATGGCGAACGCGCACTGCAGCTTAGTGATTGCGGAATTCTGAATGCCAGACATGATGTTCCTTCCTCTCCAAAGTTCTGTGCTGAATGAAAAACGCAGTTTGACGGGAATGAGTATATTCAACTTGAGGGCAATTCAAAGCAAAAAAGGCGTTTTTCTAAAACAATGATTTCCGTGAGATTGGAAGGCGATGGAAACTATTTGCGACGGAAACGCCCGTGCCTTCGGCACGGCAGCAAAAAAGGGCGGATATATGACGCAAAACGGCCGCGCTTTTGAAAGCGCGGCCGTTGAAGTCTACTTGTAATATTGCGGATTAGTAATGTGTCAGCGGTTCGGCATCATGCTTCACGATCGGGGGCATGTGCATGATGTGGTGGATGCCACGGCCGATGTCGGGGATGAGGGCGCAGACGAGGATGACGGTGAGAACCAGGGGGACGAAGAAGATGCCGTAGATTAGTTTGCCTTCGAATTTCAGGTGCATGAAATAGCGGCCGACGAAGGTGGCTTTGATGGACGCCACGAGCAGCGCGAGCGAGACGTTGACCAGTTCGTTGGAAAACCGATAGAACGCGATGGCGACGGTGACGACGGTGAGGACGCAGAGGGTGTAGAAGATCCCCAGGTAGTTGATCTTGTGCTCGGCGTGGGGAGCGGAAACGCCGTGGGGTTCTTCAGGGACGCGGCCGTGGGCTGGGTTGGCGGTGGACATTTTTTTTCTCCGGATTTCGTAGGGTCCGCACTGCGGACCGTTATTTTCATGGCATCGGAATCGGTCCGCTACATCGGACTACGGACCAATATTAGATCAAATACAGCAGTGGGAACAGGAAGATCCAGACCAGGTCGACGAAGTGCCAGTAGAGGCCGACGTATTCGGTGGCTGGGGCTTTGATTTTGCCGCGCATGGCCTGAATCAACAGGATGCTGATCGGGATGATCCCGCCGATCACGTGCAAGCCGTGGATGCCGGTCAATGCGAAGTAGCAACTGTAGAAGATATTCTTCCAGGGGCCGTATTGTAGATCGGTATTAATGAAGGCCTTGGTGATGACGAATTCATGGCCGGTGCCCTTGCCTTCGGCTTCGGGCTTGGCTTCGGTCTTTTCAGCTTTGTGGCCCATTTCACCGGCAGCCATGTTCATGCCAGTGCCGTCCTGGTGTTCTTCAACGTAGGCTTCACTGACAAGGTGGGTGTTGAATCCGACATCGTGATCGTCCAATGGCATGCGGAACGCGCCTTCGAGCGTGATGCTCTTGACGTCACTGGATTTGCGGTGACCGTCGTAGCACCAGTATTTCTTGGGGTCGACTTCATCGCGGGCGACGATGGTGTGGTGCTCGCCGGCCATGCCGGGGAAGATCGCGATCTTGGACTGATATTCGACGGCTTTGATGCCCATGAATCCGAAGGCGCAGATCAACGTCAAAGCCAGATATATCACCAACTTATTGCGATTGCCTTTCTGGGCGGCTTCGACGGACAGGGCCATCGTGAGCGAGCTGAAAATCAGCACGAGCGTGTTGGCACCGGCGAGCTTTTTGCTGAGCGCGGCGGCATGCTCGCTGAACAAGTGAGGGGAGCCAGCACGAAGAACGATATACGTTCCAAGGATGGCGATGAAGAACATGATTTCGCTGGCCAGGAACAGCCAAATGGCGACCTTGCCCGGAGGCGTGGGGTCACCGTGTCCGTTGACCGGATCCGGGGCATGCTCTTCAGGGATGTAACCGTGATCTAACACTGTCTCAGACACGTCTGCTCCTTCTGTCGTTTCCAAAGCCCGCGAAAATCATTCCGTGGGGAGATATTACACTTTTTCTAGGGCGCTTTCACCGTGAATGTCACCTGTGCCGGCGCGTCGGCCATTACGGTGACGGACTGGGTCAAGGGTTCCAGTTTTTCGTACCATGCATTAAGGGTATAGGACCCTGCGGGCACGTTCTTGATTTCAAATTCACCGTTGTCGCCGGTGACGGAAAAATAGGGGCCGTCCATGACGGCGACCCAGCAATTCATCCACGGGTGCACATCGCACTTCACGCGGGTGAATTCAACTTCACCGAATTTTTGCGCGCTGGATACGGCGGGCTTGGGCATGGCGAAGTTTCCGGCGTTCTCACCGGAACCCATCATGTGGACATTGTGAAGCGTCGCATCGCTTGATTTGAACGCCACCTTTTGCCCGACGGTGATCGCGATCACATGTGGCACATAATGGCAATCGACTTGATCGATCACCGGGACTTCCGTGGAGGCCACCGCAGCATCGCCAGGCACTTCTTTCAGATAGACGACGACATTCTTCAATGTGCTGTTGGGATTGACGACGATCGATTCTTCAACAATCGGTTTGGCATTGGGAACGCAGGTGTGATTGTCGATGGTTCGCGGAGCGGGGGCGGTACCGGTGAAGACGACTTTGCCCCGAATGCTTCCTTTGCCAACGGGCGCTTCAGTCGGCTGGGTGGAAGTGACCGAGTTCGAGTTACTCGAATCAACGGTAGGCGCGGGGGCCTGAGTATCAGAGGCCTTTTTGCATCCGACGATTGCCAGCGAGGCAAGCAGTGCGGTCGAGAATTGGATCGAAATACGATTCATGTCTAAGGGTTCAGTGCGGGTAAATTCAGCTCTTGTCGATCATCAACGCGCCGAGCAGCAGGGGAAGATAAATGATGGAGACAAAGAACAATTTCCGTGCATCTTCCCGCGTACGCCGAACGGCCGCCAAAATCCCGTAGGTTAAGAAAACGCCCCCGAGCACGATAGCGGCCGCCAGGTAACCGATGCCGGCCATTCGGAATCCGAAAGGCATCAACGTCATGGGTAACAACGCGAGTGAATACACGATGATCTGCCGGCCAGTGGCGCTGAGGTCCGGGTCGACGCAGGGGAGCATTTTGAAACCACCGGCGGTGTAATCGTCTTTGTACATGACGGCGATGGCAAGAAAGTGGGGCATCTGCCAGAGGAACAGGATGCCGAACATCGCCATCGCTTCAATGGAGATGGAATTATGCAGGGCGGAATACCCCATCATGGGAGGAATCGCACCGGGTACGGCACCGACGATGGTGCAGAGGGTTGTCCAGCGCTTCATGGGGGTGTAGACCCAAACGTAGCTGGCCAAAGTCGCGGCACCGAGGAGGGCAGTCAGGCTGTTGACGAAGACGGTGAGATACAGCACTCCACCAACGCCGAACAAGACGCCTAGCAACAGGGCTTCGATGGGGAGAATCCGACCGGTGGGCAGGGGGCGATTGGCAGTGCGGGGCATGTGGCCGTCAAGATCGCGCTCGACGTATTGATTGAGGACGCTGGCCCCGGCGGCGGTAAGGGCGGTGCCGAAGATCGTATTGGCCAGCAGCAACCAGTTGACCGCGGAACCGGTGCGCGTTGCCATGTAGAAACCGACGAGCGTGGTGATCACCACCAGCAGGTTCATGCGTGGTTTGGTCAGCTCGTAGAAATCACGGAGGCGAGTGGGGATGGCGACGTCAGTTGCGGTGTGGGCGATCTCGATTTCGTTTACGAGGCCCATGCGGGCGGCGCGATCCACCCGCGGCGGCAGCGCCATGCTGCCGTTTGGGAACTCGGTGATTTCAGTGGCTGGTTTCATTCAACGTCTCGGCGATCATGGCTTGGGCTACCAGCCCATGTCCTTGGCTTAAAAACTCATGGGCTGGTAGCCCACGCTATGGACGGACTCCTACTGCATTGCAAATTGGCCAGGCAGTTTACGGGGTTCGGAACCGGGTCGTACGCCTTCAAACGCGGGCTGGAGCGTTCTCCATAGGGGAGAATACAGCCGACCCGCGCGGGCCGTCAGTACAAAGGTCGTCATCAAGGTCAGGGCACCGACCGCCACATGAGCGCTGGCCACGTCAGCGGGCTTGTGTAACAACACCGTCAACACGCCAAGAGTCAACTGCGTGAGCAAAAGAACGATCAGAAGGACCGCCGGTGCGGTTAACCCGGTAAGGCGATGTTTTCGCAGTACGATGACGATCAAAGGCAATACGGCCGTCGTCACGGCGACGGCTCCGATGCGGTGGGCCACATGGACCCAAATCTGCGCCAGGGTGACGCGCCCGGTGGCCTGATCGTATCGAAGCGTTTCGATCGATCCGAGTAATTCGCCTTCACGCATGCGCTGGTTGTTGATTTCGCGCAGTTCCCGAGCATTCGTTGGCGGAAGGATCTTACCGTAAATCAACGGGATATCCGTCACGGCCAGACCCGCTTCGTAATGTCGCATCACCGCACCGACAATGAGCTGTGAATAGATGACGACGACGGCAATGATGCCGACCCGGATCAGTTTTGCCCCGCCAACATTGAGCGCGGAAAGATCAGGAGCAGTGATCCACCATTTGGAAGTCACGACGGCGACCCACGACGCCAGGCAGAAAAATGCCTGTGCCACGCACGCATGAACGATGGCCAGGTTCAGCTTTACCAGCACAACCCGGAGGCCGCCCAGCACGCCTTGAAAGATGACCATTCCCAGCACACCGGTTGCAAGCCAGCGGACCCATTTCCGATCTTCCACTTTCCAGGCGATGACGGTCAGAACGATCGCCAGTAGACCCACGACCGTTCCCATCAATCGATGGACGTGCTCAAAGAAGATTCCACCTTTCCAAAGGCGAATCGGAAACAGGAACATGTTGTACCCGTAACTGTTGGGCCAATCCGGCACAGACATGCCTGCCTGTTTGGAGGTCACCAGGCCGCCCATGAAAATGAGCGGAAAGGTCGCAATCGCCGTGAGCAGGGCGGTGCGGTGGAGAGAGGGGTTGTGACGGGCGTTGTTCAAGATACTTTTTAAATCCGAAATATGAAATCTGAAATCCGAAAAAAGCTCAAAACTCAAAATCTAAAGCTTGAACCACTATTGATTTTTGAACCTTCGAGCTTTTTTCGAATTTCTGATTTCTCACTTCGAGCTTTCCTCAGTGTCCCACATGCGCAAACTTCTCCGCGCCTTCGACATATCGGGTTTGGGCCAACCAGTCTTCTTCAACCAATGGCGAGCTGTATTCGTACGGGCCGTGGTAGACGACGGGAACCTTGGTGAAGTTGCCGTGGGGCGGTGGGCTGGTGGTTTCGGTCCATTCCAGCGTCGTGGCTTCCCAGGGATTGTTGCCGGCTTTGGGGCCCCAGATCCAACTGCCAATGAAGTTGATCACAAGCAGGATTTGCGCAATGCCAAGGCCGAAGGCACTGATGCTGATGAACTGATTCATGGGCAGGAAGTGGCGGAAGGTTTCGTACACATGCGGGTCATACACACGGCGGGGCATGCCACCGATACCAAGAATGTGCATGGCGAAGAACGTGCAGTTGAAGGTGATGAAGCTAAGCCAGAAGTGAATCTTGCCGAGCGTTTCGTTCATCATGCGGCCGAACATTTTCGGGTACCAGAAGTAGAGCGACCCGAACACACCGAACATCGTGCCGCCGAACAATACGTAGTGAATGTGGGCGACGATGAAGTAGGTATCGTGAATGTGAACGTCGACGGCGGTGGACGCCATGAAGATGCCGGAGAGGCCACCGATGACGAACATGCTGACGAAGGCGATGGCGTTCCACATTGCGGCGGTGAACCGGATGTTGCCGCCCCAGAGGGTGCCGAGCCAGTTGAAGGTTTTAATGGCGGACGGCACGGCGATGAACATCGTGCTGATGGCGAAGGTGGTGCCGAGTGTGGGGTTCATGCCCGATTGGAACATGTGGTGAGCCCAGACGATGAAGCCGAGGAAGGCGATACCGGCCATGGCGTAAACCATGGGGCGGTAACCGAAGATCGGCTTGCGGGCACCCACGGCCAGGATATCACTGACCATGCCCATCGCGGGGAGGATCATGATGTACACGGCCGGGTGGCTGTAGAACCAGAACAAGTGCTGGTGAAGCAGGGCGTAACCGCCACCGGCGACATCCTGCAATTGGTTGGAGTTCAACCAGTTGAACGGTTCGAAGAAGCTGGTGAGGCGATGGTGATCGAGTAGGTTCATCGTCAACACGCTGGCGAGCACCGGGGTGGCCAGCAGCACGAGGACGGAGGTGATGAAGAGCGACCAGACGCTGAGCGGCAGACGGAACATGGTCATGCCCGGGCAGCGGAGTTTGACGATTGTGGTGAGGTAGTTCACCGCCCCCATGATGCTGGAGAAACCGAGGATGATGATGGAGAGGAACCAGGCCGATTGACCGTCGAAGGCGGCGTGCTGGACGCCATGCAGGAAGTAGAATGCGGTGAACAGGCAGACGATGATCGACACCGGCACGTTCACAGCGCGGCTACCGAGACGGATGAAGTAGGCGGCGATGAACATGAAACCCATGAACAGGGCGAAGAAGTTCATGACCAACGAGGCGGCGTTCCAGGAGGATTGCCAGCCTTTGTCGGCAACCTTAATCGTGCGATCGCGGAGGCGATTGGCAGCACCGCCGCGGGCGGCGTCGGTCACAGTGGCAGGGCCACCCGCGGCAGTGATCTTAATCTCACCACCCGTGGCGCTGGTCGAAGAAACATCCACCGTGACCGTGGTTCCATCAGGCTTTTTGATCACGACTTGCTTGGGGCTGCTTGATTCGACCTTGGCATCGCCGAAGAACTTGGGGGGCTTCGAGACACCGTCTTCGGTAATCAATTCAAAGGCGGCGATTAAAGCACCCGCCGTGATTTTTTCGCTGTCACCCACAAAGGTACGAGCCACGACGCCAGCTTTGGTTGGATCACCCTTGGCGGCAATTTCACCGCCGGTTTCATGAACCCGAAGCGTTTGAATGAAGCTATCCCAGGCACTGTTGGCGGCAATGTAGGGCACATGCCCGGTACTCGTTTGAATGGCGCTGAGGGGTGGATAAACCGTCCAACCTGCGGCAGCGGCACCCCCCTGCAGGAAGAACGAAGCGACCATGATCGTGCCGGCGGGGAGGGCGGACCAGAACGCCATGCCGTTCAGGAATGGGAAGGCCATGTCACCGGCGCCGATTTTCAGTGGGATGAGATAGTTCCCGAACGTGCCGACCAGCAGCGGGATGATCACGAAGAAGATCATGATCGACGCGTGCATGGAGAAGGCCATGGTGTAGAAGTCCGGAGGCATCATGCCGCCGTCCCAACCCGGCACTTTATTGGCGGCCATGTACGCACCCAGGATCGGCACGGGATGGCCACCGAAACCAAGCTGCCAGCGCACGAGCATGGCCAGCAAACCGCCGATGACGAAGAACGCCAGGCCCACGAACAGGAACTGCAGGCCGATCATCTTGTGATCGATCGAGAAAAAGTATTTCTTCATGAAGCCGATCTCAGGATGGGCATGACCGTGCCCGTCTCCGTGGGCATCATGACCGTGGGCGTCACCGTGAGAAGAAATTTCGCTGGATTGGGATTTCACACTCATGTTCAATCTCGATTTCAAAGCTTATAGATGGCCTGGGCACCTCGCCCGTGTACTTAATAATAGAAGAAGCATGGGCGGGATGCCGATGCGACTAAAGTATTATTTCAGCGCCGCAGACGCGACACCGGGTTGCTTAATGGTGGAGTCGCTGGGTTCTTTTTTCTGAATGAAAGCGTCGTACTGGGCGGGGGAAACAAAATAGATATTTCCCTGCATCTTGTAGTGACCTTGGCCGCAGAGTTCTTCGCAGACCAATTCAAAAGGCTTGGTCACTGCGGTCACGCGTGTAATGCCGGCGGCCTTGAGGGCGGCGATGCGATCGGGGGAAAGATCTTCGCGACTCTTCACTTGAAGGACGTTTCCATCTTTGCCTTTGCCGTTGAGCGCGTAATTGACTTGCGAGACTTCACCACTCGGCATCATGATCGCGTGGGGGGTGTTGCTGTCGATCCAGATCTTGTAGGCGTTGCCTTCCTTCTTTTCTGCCTTGAGGGCGGCGGCCATCATCTTGGGATCGTCTAGGCTCAGGTCTTCGGTGCTTTGCGCTTCGGGCATGGCGGTGAAGTTGATGCGACCCATCATGCCGGGCAGCGCGTCGAGCTTGACGCGGAAGTTCGGGAGGAAGAAGTCATGGATGACGTCTTTCGAGGAGAGCTTTACCGCGATCGGTCTATTGACCGGCAAAATAAGCGGGCGGCCAGGATTGTGATCGTAGTCATCATCTTGACCGGGCTTGGCTTCCAAGTCGTCCCAACTCTGATTTTGACCGAGAGGATTATCAATGATGTCGGCGTTGATTTTCTTCAATGCTTCATCGTACTTCAGTTTGCGGTAGGCTGGATCGCTTGGCTGCGCATAAGCCATGTACTGCCCGAACTTGCCGTCTTTACCGGGGTAGACGAAGTTCCACTGGAACTGTTCACCAATAACCAGCACTTCAGTTTGCGGGGTGCTGTCATAGTCTTCGGCGTAGCGATATTGGTCCCAGATGCTTTTGCTGGCCAGCGCCATGCCGGCGAGGATGACGGCGGGGATCATGGTCCAGATCATTTCCAGGCGGGTGTTGCCGTGGATGAACACGCCTTTCTTTTTGGCGGGATCGAATTTGTATTTGAACAGGAAGATCACCAGAACTACCTGGACGATGATCAGGACGATCGTCGTGAGCCAGAAGATGAAGTTGAACATTCCATCAATGGCCACCCCGTGCTTGGAATAGTTGTACGGGAGCCACCATTCCCCCCAGCCGGGGCGGACGGTATGGGCGGTGTCGGCCATCGCGGGGACAGCCACCAGCGCGGTGGCGACAATTGCCGTCGCGAGCATCGGCAGTCGCCGAAACAGTTGTCGATTAATCGTCGGTATCATATTCCTCATCTTCGTCGTAGAGCGTCTTGCGGACTAAATTCAGTTTCATCTTTCGAAGAGGCAAAGGTGATCGCGCGTTTTTCACGCGCGATGACCTGCATGCGGCTAAGCCGGCGAGCGGCAAAAAATTTAGCTCGCTTTGACGGTGATGGGGGCTTCGGCCTTACCGTCCTTCACAGAGACCTTCACGTCTTGTTCACCGAACTTTTCGTGCCAGACGTGCAGGGTGTAGTCGCCATCGGGAAGTCCCTTGGGCAGGGCGAACTTGCCGTCCTTATCGCTGATAGCGAAGTAGGGGTTATCGATGACGGCCACCCAGGCGCCCATCCACGGGTGTACGTCGCACTTCACGCGGAAGTATTCGGCTTCCTTGGGGGTCTTGAGCTTGCCGTCACCGACGGTTGGCTGGGCCATGTTCTGACCTTCGTTCTTTTCCGGCAGCGTGTGAACGTTGTGGAGGAAGGCATCGCTGTTCTTGATGGCGATCGGCTGACCGGTCATCACGGCGATGACGTGCGGGCTGTACTGGCAACCCTTTTGATCAAGAACGGCCGGGGCCTTGGGGGCATCACCGGGCAGATCCTGGCCTTCTTCCTTCTTGATCGAGATGACCACATTGGCCAGACCGTTGTCGGCACCGGTGATGACGGTTTCCTGAGTGACGGGCGTAGCGTGCTGTTGGGCGCACTGGGCAACGCCGCTCATATCGATCTTGGGCATTTCCGGGGCTTTGCCGTCAAGCTTGACGGTGCCGGTGACCTGGGCCATGGAAACGGTGCTGAGGCCGGCTGAAAGAGCCAGGGCCGATAACCAAACGCGTGATTTCATCACAAACTCCTATTTCTGCACTCTGAAGCAGCCAAACCCGGGATTCAAACACCGGGGTGGCACTTCGATTTCAATATTCCGCGAAAGACCATCTTCCGCAGCTACTTACAAGACCCTTTGGCCGGGTCCACGATAGTCAAACCACGAGTTGTGGCCGACGTTGACGCCTGCCCCACGGAAGGGGGACCGTATACCGTTTTTGGCAGGCCCTTGCAATGGACATCCAAGTTCTCACCTTCAACTATTTCGCATCTGCCGGTTTTGCGGTTGGCGCCGACGGCGTGGTCGCCGCTTCTGGCGGTTGCACTCCGGTGTAGCCTTTTGCGCCTGCGGCAAAAACGAAGTCCAACAGCAATGATTTTTCCTGCTTCACATCGGACACACCGTATTTTGCCAATACCTTGGCGGTGTCTTCCGTGCTGCTGCCTTGTGCCAGCGGCCAAATCTGACCGTCGAGTGTGAACGTGGGCTGGCCGGTAAAGAACGCTGGCATGGCCGTGCCCACCTGGATCAACTGCGGTTCCTGCACCCAATGCGAGGTCCAGCGTTTCTGCAGTCGGCGATGGGCCAGAGAGAGATTCGGAGCCGTGGGCTTCGGGTTGGCACCGGGGGCCGATGCATCGCCGATGACGTGGCACTTCAAACACTGCATTTCGTAGAACAGGGCCTCGCCTTTCTTGAACCGGGCATCCGTCGCCTTTACATCCCCGAGATCCAACTGCGAATTTTCCACAAAGGGGTATGGCGTGTCATAGAGACCCATCGTGAATTGCGCTTTGTAAAGAGCTTCACGATATTTGAGCTTCATGTCCGCCGCATTCGTCTTGGCGGGATCGAAGGCCGCTTCAACCATCAATTTGCGATCGAGCGACCATTGCTTCAGATAATCGCGCGCGATGGAATTGGTTTCCTTATCGACCCAATCATCACCCGGCCATGCAACATCGGCGGCTGGCAACGGTTGAGTCGTCGCCTTCTTTTGAGTCTCGATGTACTTGATGGCATTATCGAGCTTGGCGTGAAGTTCCTTGGATTCGTGGTTCGACACGGCGGCGAAGTAAGAGGCCAGCGACGTGGCTTCTTCATCGGTCACGGGGAAGCTCGGCATGCGAACGCCTTCGAGGCCCTCGGAAGCTTGCCGCATGTAGAGAACGGGGCGGATCAACTCCACATTTTTCAGGAAGTTATAGAACCATGAGAACTGAATCTTGTTGCCTTCCCCACGCAGGCTCGGCGGGGCGAGCACGGCCCACATATCCGATGATGTATACTGACGGATCGGTGGGAAATTCAATTCTGTCTGATGGCAACCAACGCAGTTGTATCGCTCCGCAATTTGCCTGCCGTGCGCGATCTGCTTGAGCGAATCGGTATTGGTGTTCGCCAACATCTTGTCGGAGATAAACCGGTTGCGATTGCTGACAACGAACGTGACGATCGCGTGGGCCTGTTCTTCACTCAGGTAGAACGTCGGCATTTTGATCTTGTCGTAGGGTTTGCCTCGCAGAGGCATCCCGGCCATTTCATCGAGCTGCGGATCACCGTCTTTATCAAGGATCGGCTTTCCTTCTGAATCCAGCTTACGAACCGGATCGAGCCCATTCTTACCGCGATCATAAATTCGGCTGTTCAGCAATTTGTGTTTCAGCCAGGCGGTGCGTTCGTGCTCAATTTCCGGCCAACCCACTTCAACGTTCTGGGCGATCGGCGACTTCCAGTTTTTCACATTGGCGATGCTCGCGATCTTGGTGACGGCGGCGGCACTGATGCCATTGACCATCGGGATGGCCCGCTTCTCTGGCAGGCTATGAACCTTGTGTTCATCTAGGAAACCGAAGTCCAGTTTGCTGACTTGCTTTTGGCCCCAGTCCGAAAGGTTGGCGCACGGGCTGGCAACGCTTTCCATGCCGTTGATGGCATGGCAGTTCATGCAGCCGTAGTGGGCGATGAGCTTGTTGCCGAGGAAAACCATCTGCTTCTGCTCGAGCGTCATCTTCACGACGCGGTCTTTAGATGTTTTCTTAGCGGCTTCCATCGCCTTAACCGGATCGGTCTGTCTAGGTTCATCGGTGGCGGTCGATATATACGAGATGGCGTCGATCGCGCGGGTTGTCATTTCAGCATCATCAATCGCTTTCAGATCCGCCGTCTTCGGGCTGTACTGGCTGCGGAGGAAGAACGCGACGAGCTCGTTGATCTTTTTGGTGTCGGCGGGGATGGCGCTGGCTTGCCAACCGTCGAATTCTTCGGAGGTTTTTCCCTTCGGGGCTTTGAGGCCGCGCTTTTGGGCGAGGAGGTATTCAACTAAGTCAAGGGACTGTTGATCGCTAAGCCGCAAGCGGGGCATGACGGTGTAGGCACTGTAATGGCGGGGTTCCTTGAGCCAGTCGAAGAGCCAGGCGCGAGCTTGTTCGGGCGTGCGTCCGGTGGTGAGTTTATCACCAATACCGCTTAACTCCGGGGCATGGTGCATGAAGACGGGGATGGGAGTTTTCCCATCGGCGTACTTCTTTTGATCGTTGCCCGTACTGGTCACTTCACCCAGATTTTCCAGGGCATAGACCTGCCGTTCGTTGTAAGTCATCTCCTCATACTGCTTGGTGGCGTCGGCTTTCTTCAGGCCGAAGCGCATCGTCAAGTCGGTGGTGATCCAGGCTTCACCGGTTTCATTCAGGTTGGTATGGCAACCCTGGCAACCGATGTTCTGGAAAATATCACGACCTTTTTCGATGCTGCCTGCGACGGATGCGGGAACGGTGTACTTCGGTGTAATGGGGGTGGCAGCCGCGAACAGATATTCAGTGATCGCCTTCGCCTCCTGGCGCGTGCGGCGGATTTCCTCATCGCTGGAATTGTTTTCCAACATGAAGAAGTGGGGCATCAGCGTACTCGGACGGAACGCCTTGGGGGCCCAGATCCAGTTGCTCACGAATTCTTTGGACAGCTTCGACGAAACATGCCGTAGATCGGTACCGGCGCGACGGCGAACGGTTTCGACCGATCCATCCGGCATCACATTCTTGGCTTCAAATTCATCGCCAGCGATGCTGTCCATCTGGTGGCAATTTGAGCAACCCACTTTGTTGAACAGCGAACGACCTTCGTACAAAACCGGCGCTTCATCTTTGATGTCGTGGAAGTTGGCATGGCAGCGGGCGCAGTTGGCCTGAAGAAAATCAGGCGTCCGCATCGGCCAGTCCCACATCTCCTTGACCCCTTCGAACGTCGTGCCGGATTCGTCCTGATATTTCTCAGCCCAGTACCGCGCTTGCGGAACGGCGTGACCTGATTTGGTGCTTTTCGTGGTCACAATAGGATCGGTGTATTCGGTGGTCGGGGCGTTTTCAGCGACCTCTTCTTTCGCATGGGCGCGGCCAATGGTCGGGCTGGATTCTTCACCGGACTTGCCGACTTCAAAATGCAGCGATGAAACGGCTTTCGGAATGACCGTATTCTCCGGATAGATCATCGCCAGCATGCTGTCCATCTTCGGGGCTTCATGCTCGGCACCTTCGTGATGCGATTCGGACTTCTTCGGCTTTTTCAACTGTACCCGCAGAACGGGTTCACCGGTTTTGTCATCCACCCATACGCCACGGGGCGCGTGGGCCGCCAACACGAAATCGGTTTCGTTGCCCGAACCATCATGGCAACTGGTGCAGCCATGCTTTTCCATCGGGTGCTTGCTGTCGACATCGACATACAGCTCAAGCTTCGGGTGGGCAAAGTGAACGGGCGAGGGATCGAGTGGTTGGAAACCCATCTTCACGCGAACGGGATTCAACTCGGCGATCATTGCAAAACGATATCGCTCTTCCAACTGCTTATATTCATCTGCGGACAGCTCTGACTTAAGCAGCTGCTGAATTTGGATCGGGTAACCGAGTGCCAGATTTCGCGCGGCCGTCAATCCGGCATCGGTTGGATCGGCGTGGTACAGCGCGTTGAGGGCTGCGATGAAAATGCCATCCAACCGGGACTGTTCCTTCGGGTCGAGTGCGTTTGGATTGGTCAGAGCCGTTGTCGGATATTTCATCTCCGCAACCGGCTTACTATCGTAGTTGACGACCAGTTTCTTACCGATGACGTTGAAAACGCCGTTGACTTTCCCTTTGGCTTTATCGAGCGATGCGGTCGACAAAAGCTTTCGGCCCCAGAAGTGCCAGAATTCCGGCATGGCCGTCGCTTGCGGGCGACTGGCCACAGGCTCCACTGACAATTTGACTTTTTCCGGACTCACATAGCGATAGTTGCGAACCTCGCCGGACGCCATCTCTTCTTCCAAATACTCGTAGATCTTCTCCCGCGTGAAATTCTTGTTGTCGATATGCGTATGGCAAGTCGCACAGCGATCGATCGTGTCGATCGTCATGAACGAAACGTCCATCCGCACATCAGGCACAAACGTCGGCTTAACCCGCAAGCTCGGGTTCATGAAACCCAGCAGCGGGGCGTTGCGGATGGAATTGCTCAATTTCGACAGGAACGTATTCGGTGCAAGCGTGGCATCTTTCTTTTTCAGAGCCTCAATATCATCGCTCAGTTTCTTTTTCTGCTTCTTCAGATCTTCCAGATCCTTGGCCCGATCTTTAGCCTTGGTTCGATTCTCAGTGAGATTTTCTTTGAGCTTGGCGAGGGTTTCACCCTGTTCGGAAAGCGTTTTTCCCAAAGTTTGAAGACTGCTGGTGAGCTTGCTGACCTGATCGCGATCGTTCTTGGTTTTGGCATCTTGCAGCAGCGTTTCCATCACGCCGACGGTGGCTTTGCGATTGTTATATTCAAAGGAGATGTTGGAGATTTGAGATTCAGCGTCTTTGATCCCGGCGGTTGCCTGCTTATACGCGGCATCCTTTTGCTCCAATTGGTCCTTCTGAGCGTCAATCTGCTGCGTCAACGCGGCTATGCGTTTTTTAACGTCGCCGGTCTCCATGTGGGCAATGCGCTGCTCGGTGAGCGCGGAATCCCAGACAAAGGCGTCTTGTTGCAGTGGACGCCAGGTTTTCTGGTAGTCCTGTTTGACGGCCCAGCCGCAGACTGCGACGAGACCAATCGAGGAAAGTGCGAAAACGACATTAAGTCGACGTATATTCCAGAACGTGTCCGTTGGGATGGCCATATGCCGAAAATCCGTTTCAGATGTCGTCTCGCGTCGTGGTCTAGTGCGACCCGCGTTCGCGAATTTCCCGTTTAGCGGGGCTGCTAAACGGGGACATTGTGCCTTCTGTCACAAACTCTGCCGCGCCCTTACTCCAGACGCGACTCTTTCCAGATAGCCAAAGGGCTCGACGCATTGGAAAGTTGGAGAATGATAAAGCATCTCCAGACGCCGGACAAGATCAAGGGAAGTTTCAAAAAAAAGAAGTTCCCGCTTGTCTGGCGTGAGCGAGGCGCAACGCGACGAACTTTCATTTTATCGGCAACGGGCCATTTCATCGCCAGCAACATCTCGATCTGTCTAAACCGCCCACACCTTCCCGTCGATACGCACTGTAACGATCGTAGGTCATCGTCAGTGATTTAAGAGGTTCATCATGTTTTTCAAGAATTGCACGTGTCTCGCAGCCGGACTGCTGCTCATTGCCGGTTGCCATGCCTCTAAGGAGGCCAGTGCCTCGGCGAAGGATCGCGCCAAAATTTCCGAAGCGGATATCAAGTTTGAAACCTCTGAAGATCCACCCCTGCACGCCAAGACGCATTTTGCTGCCGGTCAGTTGGCCGAAAGCCAGGCAAACTATCCCGTGGCGATCGAACAATACTGGGCCGCGCTGAAACTCCAGCCGCGCTATCGTGAACCGCTCTTTCGTCTGGGTATCGTCTATTGTCATCTCGAGCACTATCCGGACGCGATTGTCGCCTGGAAGGAATACCTCAAGGCTGCCGAAGGCGATGCCACGGGATACAGCAATCTCGCCTTCTGCTACGAGTTGGCCGGTAAGCATCCCGAAGCCGAAGAGGCATATCGCAAGGGCATCGATAAGGATCCCACGAACAATCCTTGCCGCGTCAACTACGGCCTGATGCTTGCCCGCGATAACCGCATCGCCGAAGCCACGCTTCAATTGCAGGCGGTTCTGACCCCGGCCCAGGTCCATTACAACCTGGCCAGTGTCTATGAACATCAGGGCAGCAAGGAACGGGCTCGATCGGAATACCGAAAGGCACTTAATCTGGACCCAAGCCTGGCGGATGCGGAAGTGCGGCTATCGGTGATGAAATAAGCATCTGAATTCGCAGGGTCCGCTTTCGCAGACGGAATCGTTCTAATGAGATTCAAAATGTAAATCGAAAGAAGCCCGCGAACCCACGTTCGCGGGCTTCTGATTTACTGTGGCATTGAAAATCAAAGCAGGACCTTATTTTTCCTCAATCTTGATCGAAGTAATCGTGTCCCCTATTTCAATCGCATTCACAACGGTCTGGCCTTCTTTAACCTGACCGAAGATCGTGTAGCCACCATCGAGCCATGAAGTAGCCTTGTGGGTGATATAAAACTGGCAACCGGCGCTGTCGGGGGCCTGCGTACGAGCCATGGCCAGTGAACCGATCTGGTGTTTGTGGGGATTGTCCTTCGCTTCATCCTTGATGTGATACCCCGGGCCACCCGTGCCGGTACCCTGGGGATCACCGCCTTGAATCATAAAATCTTTGATGACGCGATGGAACGTCAGCCCGTCGTAAAATCCTTCCCGCGAGAGGAACACGAAGTTGTTGACCGTCCCCGGAGCGTCTTTCGGATACAGTTCGCAGACGATCTTGCCCTTGCTCGTGTCGAACGTGGCGGTGTAGGTTTTGTTCACGTCGATCGTCATCTTCGGGGGTTCAGTGTAATGCTTTCGTTCCTTGGGTTTGGATTCTTCGGCAGCCATCATGGTGTTGGCCGTGAGGCAGAGTGCGAAGAGTGAAACAAGGGCCAAACCGATACGTCGCTGGGTCATGGAATACTCCGAAAAAAGGGAAACGTTACTTTAACCGCGATCGAACGTACCGAAGGGTTCATTGGCATTCAAGTAAGCTGGCGGCACATCAGAATTATTTGGCCGGTTCGCTTGCGAACCGTGTCTGGCAGGATGCGGTCTCGAACATGCCTCGAACGCGAGATGGCTCAACAATGAAGCAAATAGTCATCCTTCACCTCAGGCTTACTCCCAACGAATCATTTTGTGATATCCTGATACGAAAATAAACAAGCGCAAGGTTAGGATATCGATTCGGAGTCGGCAGCTATGAAATCGCATACAAAATACTTGACCTTCCAAACCCGAAAAAAGCGGGAATACATCAACATTACCGCGGAAGTACAGACGGCGGTCAAAGACAGCAAGGTGCAGGAGGGGATGGTGCTCGTATCCGCAATGCACATCACGTCCGGCGTCTTTATCAACGACAACGAGAGCGGTTTTCTGAAAGATCTGGACGATTTCCTGGAACGGCTCGCCCCCGAAGACGGGTATTACCGTCATCATCAAACTGGCGAAACCAACGGCGATGCCCATCTCAAGAACATCGTGGTTCATCATCAGGTGATTCTGCCGATCACGAAAGGGGATCTGGATCTCGGGCCTTGGCAACAGGTCTTTTATGCGGAATTTGATGGAATGCGATCCAAACGGCTGGTGATTAAAGTCATGGGGGAGTAGCAAT